>CAVZUP010000112.1:0-38239 GCA_963778255.1 uncultured Acidobacteriaceae bacterium | reverse complement strand
CACATGACCGAGGTCGGATAAACTCTTAGCAACTCCCTTGGAACCCGTCACCCATTTTCTATTCGGCGCCGCCATGGGCCGCGCCGGACTCAACCGCAATACCGCGCTCGCCACGGCCACGTTAACACTGGCTGCCGAAGCGCCCGACCTCGACGTTCTCAGCCGCTTCGGAGGCTCCGCCTTCGGCCTGAACCATCACCGCGGCTTCACGCATTCGTTCCTGGGAATCCCGCTGGTCGCCGCCGTGGTCGTAGCATTGATCTATCTAATTTGGCGACTGCGCGGGCGCAAGGCTCGCAACTCCAACCTTCCCCCGCGCTGGGGATTGCTTTTCGCCTATGCCTGCCTGGCTGGCCTCAGCCACATTCTCCTCGACTTCACCAACAACTACGGAGTCCGTCCGTTCTGGCCATTCTCCGAGCGCTGGTATTCCTTGGACATCGTCTTTATCGCCGAGCCTGTCCTGCTGGTCGTGCTCACGCTGGGCCTGATTACTCCCGCCTTGTTTGGGCTGATCAACGAAGAAATCGGCGCGCACAAAAAAGACGGGATGCCGAGGGGAAGACTGTCCGCCACCGTCGCGCTGCTCGCCGTGTTCGCCTGCTGGGGAGTGCGCGACTACGAGCATCGCCGCGCCGTGAACGCGCTCCAGTCGCGCACCTACAACGGGGCCGATGCCATTCGAGTGTCCGCCTACCCGCATCCGGTCAATCCGTTTCGCTGGTACGGAGTAGTAGAAGCGCCCGCCTTCTTCGCCGCCATGGACGTGGATTCGCTCGGTCCCGAAGTCGATCCCGAAGGCCGAATGCAGATTCACTACAAGCCCGAAGAAACGCCCGTCACGCTAGCCGCCAAGAGAACCTATCTCGGCCGCGTGTACCTGAGTTGGGCCCAATACCCCGTAACCGAAACCGAAGCGCTGGAGAACGATTCCGCAAACAACGCCAGCGCTGCCTACCTGGTCCGCTTCCGCGATCTCCGCTATGACTATCCCGCACGTGGCGCGCGCGGCATGCTGGGCGCGGAAGTGCTCCTGAACCGCAATCTGCAAGTTGTGGAAGAAAGCTTTGGCAGAAGCAGTACAGACACGCACTAAGGCAACGCGATCACTTCAGGCCTTCGACCAGATACAGATCGGCAAGCATGCGGTGATATCCGAACACGCAGGTCTTGGCATCGGGCGTAATCAGGATGGGACCAATGGTCTCGACGCCGGCGGGGTCCGATGGCATGAGCTGTTTCCAGAGCGTGCGCTGCCCCGTGCGCACATCGAGCCGATCAACTCTGGCCGGCAGTTCGCCGGGCTGGTAGATATACAAGGATGTGCCGTCGGCGCTGAAGGTAATCGGCTGCTCTCCCGGATTGAGCCCTGGAATCAGACGCGGCTCGCCACCGGCTACCGGATAGAGATATCCCTTCTGATCCGGCCCGATGCCCGCCACCCATTGCGAATCGGGAGAAATCACAAACGTCGTCCCGTTTACGCCTTCCGGAGTGATCGCCTCGCTTTTTCTGGAGGCAATGTCCCAGACGTATAACTTCACGCCCTGCCCCGGTTCATTGCCGGAAAACAGAATGCGCTTCCCGTCGGGAAACCAGTGGGACCAGGAGTGGTTCATCTTGTCCTTGGTCAGGTCCTTGGCCTCGCCAGCGCCGGTAGTCAGCAACCGCAGCTGCGAAGGCGAATCCTGGGTCTGCGCGATCACCGACTTCCCGTCAGGCGACAAGGCCACGGCTCCGCCTTCTCCCAGCAGGACCGCGGGCGATCCATCGGTCTTCCGAATGTACACGGCGTAGGACAGGCCGCCGGACTTGGAGTAGTCGAGAGAGCCCCCACCGCCCTCCTCGTCGAAGAGCAAGGTCTTGCCGTCCGCTGACAAGTCCGCTGGATAGCTGTAATCCAGCCAGGAAAGATCGTGCTGCTTCGCATCGTCGGCGGTTATGCCAATCAATTCGCGCCGCCAACTGGCGCGCATCAACAAGACCCGGCCGTCCTTGAAGATGTCAAAGATCATCACCGCACCGGGCAGACGCAATACCATGCGCTCCTTGCCATCGAGTGTTGTCGCGTACAAGGTACGATCCACGCCTGACTTGCTGGCCGTAAACCAGATCTCCTTGCCATCGGGAGACCACGCCACACCCTGAATCGTGAACCATTCCCCAGAAAGGGTTCTTTTCTTGCCCGCCAGATCGACGACCGCCAGCGAACCGCTGTCATCGCCCTGCACTGGGTGATCGATGAACGCGATCAGATCTCCTTTGGGAGACACACGGGGATGGCCGATCCATCCACCGGTTTCATACAAGGGCTTCCCAATCGGGAATTCAAGGCGGTTGCGGCCGCCAAGGTCGCGCACCACAGCGAGGCTGCTTCCGTCCGCCGCCCAGTCCGCCCACTGCACCTGCTCCAGGACTTCGCGCGGCGCGCCACCGACCAGCGGCGCTCGCGCCAAGGTGCCCATATTCACCCATGTCCCAATGGCTTTGCTGTTCAGCAGGACGGCCATCTCCGACGCCGAGGACACCGACACAAGCTGGGTCCGGCTCAGACCCATGGAGCGCGCCTCAGGAGCTTCCGGACGCGCGGTAAACACGTCCACCGGACCGCCCTGCCACGCGGCGCTGTACAGAATGGTCTGCCCATCAGGAGCAAAGCGCGCAGAGCGGATGCTGCCGCGCCGGAAAGTAAGTTGCCGGTACGTCGGCGGCAGTGGCGACGCGGTAGAGAAAAATACCTTGCCCCCATACAAACCTGCGGCCAGCGCCAACAATACGACCATGGCAAATAGCAGGCGAGGCACAGCCGTCTTGCTGGGCGTTGCGGCGATGGCCGCAGGCGATGACGGGGTCCGCGTAGCCGACGACTCCGCCGGGCTGGTCTCGGCCACAACCGAAGTGCGTGAGGAGTCAATGGAGCGCTTCAGCCGCTTCAGGTCCGCGCGCAATTCGGCGGCGCTCTGGCAGCGCAGATCGCGATCCTTCTCCAGTGCCTTGCTGATCGTCTCTTCCAGCTTTACCGGAAGCTCTGGCCGCAGCCGCGTTGCCGTTGTCGGCGCCCGATTGAGAATTGCTTCGGTGACAACCGCCGATGTCTCGCCGCGAAACGGCACGATCCCCGTGGCCATTTCGTAAAGCACAACTCCAAACGAGAAAAGATCGGTGCGCCCGTCCAGTTCTTTCCCGCGCAACTGCTCCGGAGACATGTACGCCACCGTGCCTACCGCGGTGCCGGGACTGGTCAAATCCAGATTGCTCGCGTCCCCCCGGGTTTGCGATTCGTCGAGAGCAGGCTTGCTGGCTTGCACGATCTTGGCCAGCCCGAAATCGAGCACCTTGGCGTGGCCGCGCTCGGTCACAAAAATGTTTGCCGGTTTGATGTCGCGGTGCACAATGCCCTTGCTGTGCGCGGCATCCAGCGCATCGGCCACTTCAATCCCCAGCCCCAGGAGCATTTCCAGTTCCAGCGGCTTGCCCTGGACCAGGTGTTTCAGAGTTTGTCCGCTGAGACACTCCATCACGATGAACAACTGCCCTTCGTGCTGCCCAATCTCGTGGATAGTGCAAATGTTGGGGTGGTTCAGCGACGAAGCGGCACGCGCTTCCCGGCGAAAGCGTTCCAGCGCCTGGGGATCTTGCGAAGCTTCTTCGGGCAAGAACTTCAGGGCGACAAAGCGGCCTAATGCGGTATCTTCCGCTTTGTACACAACGCCCATCCCGCCACCGCCGAGTAATTCCACAATGCGATAGTGGGAAACCGTTTTTCCGATCATCGTTGTTTGGGGCCCGTGTCCGGAACTTGGGGGGAACCGGGCCGAGTCATCTTAGGGGGAATTGGCGATGCAGTCAATCGCGTACTTGGCCACCCCAGACCTGCATGACTTGCCGCCGTCCGCCGATGCAAACCCACAACCTAATTTCGTCCTTCCCTTGACCGGCAGCGCCCGCTCGCGCAACAATCCTAATTGACGTTTGATGAGGTGCTCATGCTGGCTTATCTATTTGTCATTTTTGCGGTCCTGGCGCGGATGCCGTTCATGCCGCATCCCTGGGGATTCACTCCGGTAGCGGCGGCGCTGCTGTATTTTGGCGCGCGCGGTTCCCGTCGCCAGCTCTGGGTGCCCTTTGCGCTGCTCGCGGTCTCGGATGTGATCCTCACCCGGTTCGTCTACGCCTATCCCCTGTCGTGGGATCATTTCGTGACTTGGGCGTGGTATGCGGCGATTCTGTGGGTCGGAACCGGTCTGCGAGAAGATTCCAACTGGCTGCGGGTCGGCGGAGCCGCGCTTGCCAGTTCCATCTCGTTCTTTGTGGTCAGCAATTTCGCCGTCTGGGCCTGCTGGGCCATGTATCCCAAGACCCTGGCTGGCTTGATGACTTGCTACGCCGCTGGCCTGCCGTTTTTCCGCCGCAGTTTCGCGGGCGACATGCTCTTCACCGCAGTCATGTTCGGAGTGCCCGCCATCGCCGCCGCGCTGGCACACAAGCCGCATAGAGCGGCCGCCGCCTAGGAAGGATCGTTCGGGGACGGGCGCTCTTGCGAGCCTGCCCTGAGCGAAGTCGAAGGGTCCAAGCCGAGTGCAACTCGGCCCCGCTTCGCCCGCCGCCAGAAAAACCACGCCGCCACCAGCACGACCGCGCCCACCAGAATTCCCACGAAGTGATGCGCGAAAAGGCTTCCCGTCAGCGTAACGATCTCCGGACCGAACCAAAGCGTCAGCAGCGCCTCAATCAAGAAGCGCACGAACCGTCCCAGGAAAATCGCCAGCAGAAAATGCGCGAAGTTCATCTCAAACCCTGCCGCGGCCAGCACCACAACCTTGAACGGCGTGGGAGGAGGTAACATCGCGGGAAACATCAAAGCCCAGAATTCGTGCTTCTCAAACGACGCATGAATCTTGGCGAATTTTTCCGGCGAGAGCCGCTTGCGCAGCAGTACCTCGCCGCCCGCATAGCCGATGGCATAGATGGCGATGCTTCCAAGCGCTCCGCCCGCCGAAGCCAGCAGCACGTAGAGCAGGAAGCGCGAGCGGTCATGGTAAACGTAGCCTACGAAGATCGCGTCCAGCGGCATGCCCAGGAACGAGCCATCCACGGCCGCGAACGCGAGCATCCCCCACGGCCCCAATGGCGCAAGGACGTGCTTGATCCAGTCGCCATAGGCGTGGAGAAAATGTTTGATTTTATTCAAGTAAGTAAGTTTACCCGAGAAGCGGGTGAGACAGTCGTTGGTCGACACCGTTGGTCGTTGGTCGTCAGTCGTTGGTACGCCGCATGGTTTTCCTAACGACCATCGACCACCGACTAACGACCTTCATGCGCCGTCTTGCCCGCCAGCAACTCCAACGCATGTGGCAGCAAATCCATTACCGCCTCCAGCGACTCGACCGCTCCCGCTGGACTGCCCGGCAGATTCAAGATCAAGCTTGCTCCCCGCACTCCGCAAACCGCGCGACTTAGCGCGGCGAAGCGGGTCTTCTGCGCTCCCTGCAAGCGCATCTGCTCCGCGATCCCTTCCACCAGCCGATCGCACACCGCGCTCGTCGCTTCCGGCGTCACGTCCCGCGGAGCAATTCCCGTCCCGCCCGTGGTCACCACCAGCCGGGACGACCGGCACAACTCAATCAGTTTTTCCTGGATCGCGGCGCGCTCGTCGGCGACCACGCTGCGCATCACGACGAGAAAATTGTGCCGTTCCAACGCTTCCGCCACGGCAGGACCGGAGAGGTCCACTCTTTCGCCGCGCGAACAAGAGTCGCTGACTGTCAACACCGCCGCCGTTCGATCGACCGTGCCGGCGACGGTTGAGGCCTCAGGTGTCGAGGAGGACATCTTCACCCTCAGCCGCGGCATCCCGCTGCGCCTCGTCCAGCAGCCGCAGTCCTTCCATCAGCAGGCCCTGCGTGTTCAGCGTTGTCGTTTGCTCGGACGACTTGCCGTTGAAATCAATCTGGAAGTTTCCTTCCGTCCAGCGCAGCACCTTGAAAACCGCTTCGTCCCCTTTGATCGAGCCATAGACGGCGTGGTTGGCCTGCCCCTGGCTGAAATAGATCTCGCATTTATCGTCGTTATTCGTCATCGCGAGCAGGCAACTCTTCCGCCCCATCTCCAGCGATTGCACCAGGTCGACGACGTTCATCTGCGACAGGCTGCCGCGCAAGATGCCATCGGCCGATTCCGCCTTGCTCAGTTTCTCCAGCGCGATCCGGTCCACTACACGCTTGATTTTGTGCGTGGCATCTTTCAGGAAGAAAGGCTTCTCGATATAGTCTTCGATCGCGTCCTGCACCGACAATCGCTCGCTGATGTCGGCCTTGCTGGCCATCAGGATCACCGAGATCCCCGCCGTCGCCGGCCTGCTTTTCAGTTTTTCCAGCAACTGCCGCCCATCCATGCCCGGCATGCGGTAGTCGCTGATCAGCACATCCGGCACGTCATCGATCGCCTTCAACAAAGCATCGCCGGCATCGGTTGCGACCGTGACCTCACCCAGCGCCGAGAGCGCGTGCTGCAGCATCCCCAGCACCATCGGGTTGTCGTCCACCAGCAGGATTTTGACGTTGCTTGCCATAGATCAAGAAGAAAACTATTTCCGCTTGCCGCGTTTCCGGTAATCTCCGCTCTTGCCGCCCGACTTCCGCTGCAGCACTACTTCGCGAATCTCGATCCCCTTGTCGAGCGCCTTGCACATATCATAGACGGTCAAGGCCGCCACGCTGGCCGCGACCAGCGCTTCCATCTCGACGCCCGTCTCAGCGGTGGTCTTTACTTTTGTGGCAATAGAAACGCCATTCTCGCACACGCTCAGGGTCACAGCAATGTGCGACAGCGGCACCGGATGACACATCGGAATCAACTCCGCCGTCCGCTTCGCCGCCATGATTCCCGCCATACGCGCCACTTCCAGCGGATCACCCTTCGGATTCTTCGGCAGCGCCCGCAGCACCTTGGGCGTCATCAGAACGAATGCGCTAGCCTCCGCCTCGCGCGCCGTTCGCGCCTTCGACGAAACGTCGACCATGCGAATCTGACCGTGAGCGTCGTAATGAGAAAGCTTTTTCGGCATCGTCAACAGGTTACCCCATGGCGCCGGATCGGGGCATCGCTTTAGCGATGCCGGAGTCGCCAAAACAAAAACTCTTTGCCCTTCACGGCATCAACAACGCCACCCACTCCCCCGCCTCAATCTTCTCGCGCTCGGGAGGAACCACCACATAGCAGTTCGTCCGCGCCAGCGCAGCGATATCGCCCGACCCCTGCCACCGCGCCAACTCCACTTCGGCATTCTCGAACTCTCCCGCGAGCACCGCCGGAAGAAATCTGGTCAGTCCAGTCTTCGTTTGGATCTCCGATTTCAACCGGGCGCGCGGAAAGATCAAGCGCCGCGGTGTCATCCCTGACAAAGCCTCGATGATGGGCCGAGCGAACAATTCAAAAGTCACCATGGTCGATACCGGATTCCCCGGCAGCCCGAAGAAATATTTCTTGTGTGGCGCGGGCGATTCTATCCGCGCTGATGGCGTATCCGCTGCTCGCACGCGGACAGGAGTGTCCGCGCTACACGAACCAAACACCACCGGCCGCCCCGGCTGAATTTCCGCTCCGGTGAAATAAAACTCCGCTTTCAATTCGGCGAGCGCCTGCTCCACCAGATCGTACTTCCCCATGGAGACGCCGCCCGTCAGCAACAGAAGATCGCACTCCAATCCTTCTTCAATCAAAGCCCGCAGCGGCCCCAGTTCATCCGGAGCAATGGCCAGCCGCACTGCCTCCGCGCCTGCGCTCTGAACCTGTGCCGCCAGCGAATACGAATTTGAATTCCGTATCTGGGCCGGTCCCGGGGCCGCGTCGATCTCCACCACCTCGTCTCCGGTCGAAAGCACCGCCACGCGCGGCTTCCGAAGGACCTGCACGCGGCTCTTGCCGACGGACGCCGCAATCGCGACGCCCGCATGGTCCAGCCGCCGTCCTCGGTCCATCAGCAAGTGCCCGGCATGCGCTTCCGAACCACGCGGAACAAAATTCTCGCCAGCGCGCACGCTGCGATGAACTTCCACGAACCGACCTTGCGTTTGATCCTCCGATAATGCCGTGTGCTCCACCATCACCACCGCGTCCGCCCCTGCCGGCAGCGGAGCTCCCGTCATGATCTCCATCGCCTGCCCGCATCCAACCGAGCACGCTAGCGGCTCTGGCCAGTCGCCCGCCTTTACCTCGCCGACTACCGCAAGCCGCGCCGGAAGCTCCGCCAAATCCGCAGACCGCACCGCATAGCCGTCGCGAGTAGCGCGATCAAAAGGAGGAAAGTCGCGGTCCGCCACGATTCCCTCGGCCAGCACCCGCCCCAACCCCGCCAGCAAATCCACCGTCTCCTTTTCCCCCGGACGCACACCAGCCGCGTGGTGCTCAACCAGACGGCGAGCCACTTCGAAGCTCACGATCCGAGTCGAGGAAGCTGGAGGATGGGTAAAAAAAGACATTCCAGAATCATACGCCGCCGAATTCTGCCGGGCGGAGTAAGGACAGGAGGGAGAATGCTGTTCTGGGAGTTGTGAATAGGAGACTGGTTACTGGCAACTGGGTACTGCCCTATCGCGCCAGTTCCTGCCCCAGGATGGTCGCGTTGCTGGCAAAGCACAGGCCGGTTTCCAGATCCACCAGCCCCGAGCGGACGAGTTTCGCGATCTCGCCATCGAAGTGCTGCATGCCTTCGTTTTCGCTGCCCTTGATCGCATCCAGCAGCGTGCGGCCCGGCCGCTCGCCTTGTTCAATACAATCGCGGGTGCGCGCGTTCGACTTCAATATCTCCACGACGGCAACGCGGTCGCCGCCATCGGTGCGCGGGATCAGCCTCTGCGCAATGATGTAGCGGAAAGTCTTGGCCAGGCGATCCCGCACCGATTGCTGCTCGGCCGCCGTAAACGTGCCGACAATCCGCTCCACCGTTTTCGAGGCGTCGGAGGTGTTCATGCTGGAAAGAACGATGTGGCCGTTTTCGGCGGCTTCGAGCAAAATCTCGAGCGTCTCACGGTCGCGGATCTCGCCCACCATAATGACGCGCGGCGCCTGCCGCAACGCCGCCCGCAACGCCATCGTGAAGTTCGGCGCATCGCTGTGCAGTTCGCGCTGGTGCACCGTCGATTTCTTGTGCCGGTGCAGAAACTCGATCGGATCCTCGACCGTCAAGACGTGATAGCAATGCTCGCTGTTGATGCGGTCGATCAAGGCCGCCAGCGTCGAAGACTTGCCCGATCCGGTTCCGCCCGTCACCAGGATGATCCCGTTACGCACCTTCGCCGCCTCTTCCAATTGCGCGGGCAGATGCAGCGAACGGAAAGTCGGAATGACAGTCGGAATGACACGCATCACCACCGCACAACTTCCACGCTGGATAAACACGTTGACGCGGAAGCGCGCCATCCCCGGCAGGCCATAAGAAATATCGCAGGATCCTTGCTCGCGAAGTGTATTGATGGCCTGCTTGTTGGTGCCGATCAAGTCGGCGGCGATGCGCCGCGTGTCGTCGGCCGAGAGAGTGCCGCTCCCCGGGATTTCGACTGCCGTGAGTTGTCCGTAAATCTCAATCTGGGGTGGACGCCCCGGCGAAAAAATCAGATCGCTGACCTTTTCGGAAGCGCGCAACATGCCGGCCAGCAGAACCGGCGTTGGGATCGTGCCAGTTCCACTAATGCCCTCAAAGGCAATCGCAATCGGGGAATTCCCCGGAGCCGCCATTCCATACGCTCCCAGCTATTCGCATTGACACCACAGGGGAGAAGTCGCCAATGAACCTATGTAATCAATGTAGCGCGGATGTCGGGAAGAGCGAAGGGCAAGTAGGCCATAGACCTAGGTAACTGAAGGAGAGTTCTCAGTTGCCAGTTGCCATTTCTCAGTTGTGTGTGGTGTTACTGGCAACTGGATACTGGCAACTGGCAACTGGGTTCCAGCTATTTCTTTACCGGTTTTTTCTTGTTTCCGAAGCCGGTTTCCACGGTCGCGCCGATGCTGGCCAGCATGTCTTTGGCCGGCTGCGCCAGCTTACCGTCGGGCGCGAGTTCAAGGTATTTCTGGAAGGCCTCGGCCGTGCCGTCGGGCGCGATCATCTTGTTGTCTTTCCCGAGCGTGGCCTTGCCGATCATGTTCACACCCTTCCAGTAGTAAGCGTCGGCCTTGGTCGGATCGGCGGCAATCACTTTGTCGAATGCCACAATCGCATCGTCCACCTTGCCCGCATTGGTCAAAACCGCGCCTTCGTTGAACAGATACGTGCCGGCGTGCGTTGGATCCAGCCCAGCCGCCTTGTTGTAGTTGGCCACGGAATCGTCCACCTTGCCGGACTTCGAATACACCTCGGCCAGGTTGTTATAGTAGGCGGCCATTTTCTGACTGTTGTCAGCTTCCTTCTGCGCCGCTTCCGACCCGGTGCGCAGGTCGATTGCCTTCTGGTAGTCGGCGGCGGCCGACTCGAAGCGCGTCTGCTTTTCGGCGGGATCGGTCTGCTTGACCGCCGACATGCGATAGGCATCGGCAAGCTTGAACCAGATTAAATCGCGGGTGGCGTCGACCTGGGTCGCCGCGGTCAGGGTAGCGATTGCGGTGTCATAGTCGCCGGCATCGGAGGCCGTCTTGGCGGCAATGAGTTTTTCGTTGAGCGTGCTGACGGTTGACTTTTCTTTCGCGGCTTTCTCATTCAATTCCTTGATCTTCGCTGCTTGTTCCGGACTCAACCCCTGGCCCTGGGCCGCCGCCGCCTGCTCCTTCTTCATGTCGAAGTCCTGCGTCGATTCGTCCATGCCCACGGTCACGCCGTTGATGTGAAAGATCTCCTTGCCGTCCTTGGAGAGCGTGATGTTGTACTTTCCGGGGACAATACCAAGCGAGAAGTATTCGCCCTTGTTGTTGGTCTTAAGGCTGTACTTGTGGCCCGTGTCGGTCGAAGTCCACTCCACTATGGCCCCGGCCATCGGTTTGCCATCTACGTCTTTGCAAGTTCCCTTGACGCTTCCCGTGGTCTGCGCCAACGCCAGCGGAACGGACCCCACTACGAGGACGAGCAGCAGGGATAGGATGAAATATTTCCTCATGATTTTGCCTCCCGGCATTCAATCTGAATTTACTAAACCTTATTAACGAACCTTGTCGCTGAATCCGATCTCCGCTTTGCTGTGGAGAGCGGGCGTCCCCGCCCGGCCGGACGAAACGCCCGCCGCTCCACGGCATGACCCATAATGCGGTCTTACGTTCTACCGCACCGCGGTCTCCGCATACGGAATGGGATCTTCCGCGCCCGCTTCGCGAAACGCGCGCAGGCGCAGCGCACAACTGTCGCAGACGCCGCAGGCGCGATCCTCCCGCTGATAGCATGACCACGTTAAATCGAACGGGGCACCCAGTTCAAGGCCAAGCCTCACAATGTCATGTTTGCGCATGGCAATCAGCGGCGTCACCACCCGGATCGTCCCTTCTTTTGTGCCCGCCTTCACCACCTCATTGAACGCCCGATAATACTCCGGACGGCAATCGGGGTAACCGGAACTGTCCGGCTCAACCGCTCCGATATAGACCTTCTCCGCGCCCAGCACCTCCGCCCAACTGACGGCGACGGCGAGAAAATGTGCGTTGCGGAAAGGAACGTAGGTAACGGGGACGCCAACAGGAACACCGCCGCCTAGGGCGTGCGCTTCGGGAACGGCAATGGTCGAATCGGTCAGGGCCGAGCCGCCGATGGCGCGTAGAGCTTCATTGCGCACCAGCAGCCGGTCGCGAATCTTCAGCCGGTCGCAGATGCTCTCAAACGACCGCCGTTCGCGCTCTTCGGTCCGTTGTCCGTAGCTGACGTGGACGGCAGCAGCTTGGTGGTCGCGCGCCGCCAGCGCCGCACAGACACAGGAATCCATGCCGCCGCTCAGCAGCACCACGGCGCGGCTCCGGTTGCCGGTTGGGTTCGATTCCATGACCTGTTCGCGAAGCGTCTTAATCGCTTCCTCTTGATTTTATGCCAGTTGGCTGGTTTTCAGCGTGGCTTGCGTGGGAACGGGCGAATCCGTCCACCCGGCGCGACTTCTACTCGTAGCGCAGGCTCTCGACGGGATCAAGCTGCGCTGCCCGTATGGCGGGAAGCGTGCCGAATAGAATCCCGACCAGCGAGCAGACCACAATGGCGATGATGGCGGAGAGGCCGGAAATCGGAATGCGATAAGCCGTGAGGAAACGCACCGAGTAGGGAATGCCGAGCCCGATGATGATGCCAAGCACGCCGCCGCTGAGTGAGATGAGAATTGCCTCGGAGAAAAACTGGAAGCGGATCTCGCTTTTGGTCGCGCCCACCGCTTTGCGGATGCCGATCTCGCGTGTGCGGGCGCTGACCGTGGCCAGCATGATATTCATGATGCCGATGCCGCTGACCAGCAGAACCACTGCCGCGATCAGCGACAGCACCGTCGTCAGAATGTTTGCCGTCCGGTCTGCCAGGCTCACCAGTTGCGTCAGGTTCTCTACGTTGTAGACCGATTCCGGCCGGTGGCGGGCCTGCAACACACGCTTGATTTGAGCTGTCGTGGCCGTCACTTCATCCGGACTGGCGACCGTAAAATAAATCTGCCGCACCGCATTCGAGGGCAGAAAAAAACGACTCACCGAATACGGAATGGCCATCGTGTTGTCTTCCACTTCGGACTGGCCAAACGTTTCCACCCGCTCCTTGAACACTCCGATCACGGTGAAAGGCAGCCCGTTCAGCTTGATCACCTGCCCCACCGCGTTGTCCGGCGTGATGAACAGCTTCACCGCCAACTTCTCCGTGATTACGCCCACCTTGTTGCGTCCCTGCGAATCCTGGGTGTCGAAAAAACGGCCCGCCAGCAGCACCAGGTTCCGCACCTGGCTGTATTCCGGAAACACTCCCAGGATCGAGATATCCTGCTCTTTGCCGTTTCCCACGCTGATACGGTCGTTGAGCGAAACAAACGGCGATGCCGACACCACGGCCGGCACCTGCTCCCGCACTGCCGAAAGGTCGTCCACCGTCAATTCATCGAGCGCCACCGCCGTGATGCGCTGCCCTCCGCCGGCGTAGCTGGCATACACCAGGTTCGCTCCAATGCCCTGAATCTGGTCTAGTATGTATTGCTTCCCGGTAAGTCCAATCGTTACCACCAGAACCAGCGACGCCGTTCCAATCATCATGCCCAGAGCGGTCAGCAGAAACCGCACCTTGTTGCTGAGGTAGGTATCGTAGGCGAAGCGCAGACTCTCGCTCATCATGAAATGGGGCTTGCGCGGCCTCTTCATGGAATCGTCATTCAAGCGGTTGCTGTTCGGGAGGTCATTCTTCGGGCGATCGTTGTCGGGACGATCGTTGTCTGGGTGATCATTGTCTGAACGAACATTGTCTGGGCGAGCCTGATTCGAGCCACCTGTGCCCAAGTGATCCTTGTTCAGCGCCGAGTTGGTCGCATCCACGACTGTAGGGTTCAGAACCTCACCAATTCCCATTCTTTAAGATGCTAAACTGCCCGGCCCGGCTTCGGCTTGTTTTCGCCCTCCGAAGCTCTCCGTCACGAAATACGCCGCCAGCACCACAATCAGGGGATCCACCGGCCGGAAGTAATACGTCTCCGGATGCGAAAAATAATAAGCCAACGGGAAAAATATGAACACGATGGCAAAGCGCGCCCCAAGCCCCGGGTTTGCCGGTCCCACGTTTATCCGATAAAGCCGCCGCAACCCCGCCAGCGCCAGCACCGTCATCGTTGTGCTCAGGAAGATGTTGGGCACGTCCAGCGGCTCCTCCGCCAGATAGGCGCGATTGAAGCTCCAGAAACCGGTCCAGATATATATAACCCGCCGCACGATCCGGTAGAAGTACTGCGCCGGATGACTGCGAATGTACTCCTTGCCCTGCTGCGCCTTGTGCGCCATATACGCCAGTTCGCCGCGCTCGACGTATTCCGCCAGCTCCGCGTCGCTATGGTTCGGATGCAGGCTGCGGTCGACCCAGTGCAGCGAGTCGGCGCTGTTGCCAATGTACAACTCCAACCCAAATCCGCTGCGTATGGGAATGAACTGGTGGAATATCTGGTAATCCCGCACGAACCACGGCGCCATAACAGCGATTGCCCCTAACGCCGCCACCGTCATCGGCAGCAGCCAGCTCTGCCGCTTGCGCAAGCGCCGCCAGCAAGTCCACAAACCAAGCAGTGGGACGACGGCAAGCACCACCGGCTCCGTCAACGCCGCAAAGCCGCCCAGCGCGCCAAAGCCCAGCCATTCCCACGTATTCCTGGATTCCTCCAACCGCACCGCCCACAGAAAGAGCACAGCCAGCAGTAGCGTCACAAGACAAGTGGACCAAGCCCAGTCCGCGCCGTAATAAATTCCATACGGAGAAAATGCCCAACCCCATCCCGCCCATTTCGCCGCGCGCGCGTTAAAGCACCGTCGCGCCAGCAGAAAAACAGGAATGCAGGTGAGCGCCGAAAACAAGCTGTTCAGCACCAGGGCTGCGATGATCGACGCCGGCGCGTAAGTCCCCAACAGCCGGAATGTCCCCGCCAGTAAATACGCGTACACCGGAGCCACCACCGCTGTCGGCCCGGTGTCGGCAAACACATTTCCGAATCCGTGGCCGGCAACCACAGAACGCGCGACCAATCCAAACGCCCAGTGTTGCAGAACAAACGGATCCAGCCAATCATGGTAGAGAAAAGGAATGACCGCTAGCCGCACCGCGAGCGCCGCGGCCACCATCGGCCCATAGACTCTCATGCCGGATTTTTCCGGCTCTTGATTCACTCTTGTTTCCATGCGCTGAATTCCGCCCAACCCATCACTCGACCCGGCAAACCATCACCTGCGCGTTGCGGTAGGGACACGATAACCCGTCCACTCCCGGCATCTGCAGCACAACCCAGTCCACGCCGAACTGCGCTTGCAAACGCAAGAAGTCCGGACGTTGAAAATCGCGCCAGCCACGTTGCGCGTTCACTTCTCGCAGCCAACGTGGCGCAAGCCTCGGCACTCGCGCCACCATTCCTGCATCCTTCACTGCATCCGCCAACACGCTGCGCTCGGCCAGGGCGCGAAAACCATGGTAGTCTTCGCCCGGCAATTCCATGTAATGCGGATCGAGCGCAAACTGGCTATCCACGGGCGTATTGCGGCTGATCCAGCGGAATGCTTCCACCCAGCCGTTGCGTGACTCCTCATTGCGCCACAGCGTGTCCGGAAGCTCCAGATGCGCCGTGGCCGGATACATCTGCCGCTGCGCGTAAAACATCCCGGCGGCAAGCGGCACAAACAGCAGCAGCCAACGGAGTGTATGCCGCTTGAGCAAGTACTGTCCCAGCAATCCTCCCGCCAGCAGCACAAACAACAGGTACACAAGATGCAGGAAGCGCATCGGCTCCAGCGGCCGCAGACGTTCCAGCCGGGCTGGAAGCAACATGACTAACGCCACTGCCAACTGAAACACGCCAAAGTACACCAACCGCTCCGTCACCCGCGCCAGAACAGTCTGGCGACCACGCTCGGCCAGCGCCCGAAACCCCCACAGCAAGACCAGCGGAGCCACCACGCCGAGCCACTCATACCAATGCCAGCGCAACACAAAATAAAATGGTCGCGTGGAGGCCGCCTGCCGCCAGGCATCCGAGGCCGGCTCAAAGATCCATCCCAGCGGCAACAGCAACGCCACCGCAAACGATGTGCGATCGGTCTTCGTTCGCGGCGTCGGCTTCCACAGCAAGAATAAGCAATACGACGCGCCGAAGGCCGCCATAATGGCGTGCACCGAAAATGCCGCCACGAGCAGCACGCCCGCCAGCAAGCGCCGCTGGTCAAGCACTGCAACAATCGCTCCCAGAATTAGCGCCGTGGCCAACGCCCGCGGGTGCAGGTGCTGGTCGGTCAAATTCAACCCCGTGCCTGAGACCGGAAGGCTCAGCAAAACCGCGACCAGCGCCACCGCCGCCCACTGTGCATGGGCTTCGGCGAAGCATCGCCGGCTGATTCGCCAGCATCCCCACAAGATCGAGAGCGTCACGCCCCACTGCCACAACAGCATTCCCCATTCGAGTGGAATGTGGGTGACACGCAAGGACAATGAGATCAGCTTATCGAATACGGTCGCCTGAAACTGCACGCGGAAAAAATCCGCGTCATGCGGAAACAAGGATGGATTCAGGTCCTGCTTGATCGCCGCCAGGTAGAAGGCATCATCCTCCAGCCCCGGATGGTAGCCCTGCACCAGCAGGGCAAACGTCGTCAGCAGAGGCAAGGCCAGCCAGGCCCAACCCGGCCGCAGAGTTCTAGTGCGCGATGCGATTTCGTTCGGCAACCTTAGCCGCCAGACCGGCCGCTGCCAGTCGTTGCTCCGCCAGTCGTTGCTCCAGTGGTTGCATCGTCAATTCCCGGACTGTAATACCGGGCGTCTGGACCCGGCTCCAAACAGCGGCCCTGGCGATTGAAAATCCGGAATTTCCCCAGCCCGAATTTCTGCAGGCGGAACTGCACCGACGTCAGCAGAACTCCCAGCCCATATTTCACGCTGCGCCGGAAATTGATCGATGAAGCTTCCGGAAAATATTTCGTCGGGCAGGAAACTTCGCCCATGCGGAACCCGAACATCACGCACTGCGCCAGCATCTGGTTGTCAAAGACAAAATCGTCCGAGTTCTCGAGTAGTGGAAGCTCCTTGAGTACGGTGCGGCTGAAGGCCCGGTAACCGGTGTGATATTCCGACAGCTTCGCGCCCAGGCAAATATTTTCGAAAAGCGTGAGGAAGCGGTTGGCAACGTACTTCCATCCCGGCATGCCACCGCCGCACGCCTTCCCTCCCAAAATCCGCGAGCCCAGCACCACGTCATAGACGTCGTAAGCGATCATGCTCGCCATGGCGGTCACCAGCAGCGGCGTGTACTGATAATCGGGATGAACCATGATCACCACGTCCGCCCCAGCCGCCAGCGCTTCGCGGTAACAGGTCTGCTGATTGCGCCCATAACCATAGTTGCGGTTGTGGACGAACGACTGCAAGCCGAGTTGGTGGGCGACTTCGACAGTGCGATCCGTACTGTGGTCGTCGACGAGAATGCGAATGTCGACCAAGTCGGGCAATTCCCGGACGGTCGCTTCCAGCGTCTTTTCCGCGTTATAGGCGGGTAACACGACGGCAATACGTTTGCCGTTAATCATGCGGCGTTTCCCTCAAGACTGCGTAAATCATAACCGGAAACGCCGGCGTCCGGGAGTGCCCGGCTCGCGCAACTCGGCGCGCCGCCTTGAATATGGGCACACTATCGGCGAAACTAAAAATATGCCTCCTCGTACTCTGTTTGAAAAAATCTGGGATGCGCACGTGGTTGCCGCTCCCGAAGGGCAGTCGGCCCTGCTTTACATCGATTTGCATCTGGTGCACGAAGTAACGTCCCCGCAGGCCTTCGACGGCCTCCGTGCCAATGGACGCCGTCTGCGCCAACCGCTGCGCACGGTGGCAACCGTCGACCACAACATCCCGACCACTCCGCGCGGCCTGCCGATTACCGATCCGATTGCGGCCAAGCAGATTGAAGCATTGCAGAAGAACTGCCGCGAGTTCGGCGTTCCGCTGTTCGACATGGATTCAGCCGAGCAAGGCATCGTGCACGTCATCGGCCCGGAACTGGGTATCACCCTTCCGGGAATGACGATTGTCTGTGGCGACAGCCACACCTCCACCCACGGCGCGTTCGGATCGCTCGCCTTTGGCATTGGCACGTCGGAGGTGGAACACGTTCTGGCCACGCAGTGCCTGCCGCAGAAAAAACCGAAGACGATGCAGATCCACGTCAGCGGAAAACTGGCCGAAGGCGTGACAGCGAAGGATCTGGCGCTAGGAATCATCGGCCGCATCGGCACCGACGGCGCCACCGGATATGTGATCGAATACGCCGGCGATGCCGTGCGCGCATTATCGATGGAAGCCCGCATGACACTCTGCAACATGAGCATCGAGGCCGGAGCGCGAGCCGGCCTGATCGCGCCCGATGAGACCACGTTCGCCTACGTCAGCGGCCGCCGCTTTGCTCCGAAGGGAAAAGACTGGGAATCGGCGGTTGCATACTGGCGGACACTGGCCAGCGATCCCGGAGCGCGCTTCGATCAAGTGGTCGAAATCGACGCGGCAACGCTGGCCCCGTTTGTGACCTGGGGGACGAATCCCGGAATGGTGGCGGCTGTGACCGCGCGCGTCCCCGAGTTAAAGAGCTTCACGCAAGAGGCTGACCGGCGCTCGGTGGAACAGGCGCTCGCCTACATGGGCCTCGATCCCGGAACACCAATCGAAGCCATCGCCGTGGACCGTGTGTTTATCGGATCGTGCACCAACTCGCGCATCGAAGACCTGCGCGCAGCGGCGCGCGTGGCGAAGGGGCAGCACGTGAATCCGAAAGTGCGAGCCATGGTCGTGCCCGGCTCGCAGGCTATCAAGCGCGCAGCCGAGCAGGAAGGCCTGCACCGCATCTTTCTCGACGCCGGATTTGAATGGCGCGAGTCGGGATGCTCGATGTGCCTCGGCATGAATCCCGACATCCTGCAGCCAGGCGAGCGTTGCGCCTCCACCAGCAACCGCAATTTTGAAGGACGCCAGGGCCGCGGAGGACGCACGCATCTGGTCAGCCCCATGATGGCGGCAGCGGCGGCGATTGCCGGACATTTCACCGACATCAGAAATTGGAAGTTTGAATAGACGAACCACGGGTGCCCCACGTCTCGCGCTTTTCGAGACGTGGGCCGCCGGCGAGGAATGACTATGCAACCATTTCGCAAGCACACAGGTGCCGTTGTCCCGCTCGATAAAGTGAACGTGGACACCGATCAGATCATCCCCAAGCAGTTCCTGAAGCGCATCGAGCGCACCGGATTCGGCGAATTCCTGTTCAACGACTGGCGCTTTTCGTGCGACGGAAGCATACTCGCCGATTTCGTCCTGCACCAGCCGCGCTATGCCAAGGCCTCGATTCTGGTTGCGGGAAAAAATTTCGGCTGCGGATCCTCGCGTGAACACGCCGTCTGGGCGCTGATGGACTTTGGCTTCCGTGTGGTCATCGCATCGTCGTTCGCCGACATCTTTGCCAACAACAGCCTGAAGAACGGCCTGCTGACGGTGCGGCTCACCGATCAACAGGTGGCGGAGATCATGCGCCGCTCGAAAGATATCGAAAATTACCAACTGACCGTCGATCTCGAAACCCAGCGGGTGGAAGACGGGCAAGGCTTCGCAGCGACTTTCGCGATGGATGAATTCTCGCGTCATTGCCTGCTGAACGGCTTGGACGATATCGGCCTGACCCTGCAGCACGAAGCCGAGATCGCGGCCTTTGAAGCCAAGCACCCAATCCGCTCGGAGATGAACACAATTCTGGAAAGGTGAGTATAGAGACCAATGGAGCGCCGCCCGCGCAACAGGCCTCCTGCGCGAACTCCCGCCGCGTTGTACACTTTTGATTTTTACCGCTAGCGTCGTGCCACACCTCATGCCGAATCGGAGCGCGCTCGTGAAGAAGCTTTTTTTCGTCCTCGCCATCAGCCTGTTGCTTCTTGCCGTAGCCGGCGCGCAGACCGCCGCACCGAAGCTGCTCACCATTGAACAGATTTTCTCCGATGGTGGAGTTACAGGGCGCGCTCCCGAAACACTGCAGTGGAGCCCGGACGGCTCCAAGTTGTCTTTCGTGCAACGCGACGACGAAGGCGGCCACGGCGAACTCTGGTATGTGGACGTGAACACGGGCGAGAAGAAAGTCCTGGTGAGCGAAGGCAAGCTTTCGCAGCTGGCGCCGCCCACCGGACGCGTGATCGACGAGCGCGAACGGGAGCGCGTGTCGCGCTATCACATTGCCGCCTACTCCTGGTCGCCCGACTCCCGGCACCTGCTCTTCGATTCGCAGGGACAGCTCTGGTACTACAGCCTGGATACGGCGACGGCGGTGCAGCTTACATCGTCTCCGAACCCAAGCGAAGATCCGAAGTTTTCACCGGACGGCAAGCGCCTTGCCTATGTGCGCCAGCACAATCTCTATGTGCACCCGCTCTCGGACGAGGAAGGCGAACGCGCGATTACACGCGAGGAGAAAGATAAGAACAAAGATAAAGACATCGTCAGGGAAAAAGAAGACAACATCCTGAACGGCGAAGTCGACTGGGTCTACGCCGAAGAACTGGCCGTGCGCAGCAACTTCTTCTGGTCGCCCGACGGACACGAAATTCTTTTCCTGCAGATGGACGAGACGCGCGTGCCGGCCTACCCCATCACCGACTGGCTGCCGACGCATTCCCGGGTCGATCAGGAAAAATATCCCCAGCCGGGAGATCCGAATCCCACCGTGCGCCTCGGAGTTGTGGGCGGCAACGGCGGCAAGGTGCGCTGGATCAAGCTCACCGATGACGAGGACACCTACGTGCCGCGTTTCGGCTGGATTCGCGAAGGCTGGGCATGGGCCGAGGTCCTTAATCGCAAGCAGGATGTTCTGGACCTTTACTTCATCGACGCGAAATCCGGCAAGTCGCGCAAAGTGCTCACCGAATCAGCTCCAGATGCGTGGGTCAACGTCAACGACGATTTTCGCATTCTAAAAACGGGCGATCGTTTTCTGTGGAGCAGCTGGCGCGACGGCCACACCCATATTTATCTCTATAGCTTCAACGCATCCGACCCGCTCACGTCTGATGCCAAACTCGAACGCCAGCTCGAAAGCGGCGACTATGAAGTCATCGCCATCAACGGAATCGATGAAGCGGCGGGCAAGGTTTTTGTCACCGCCAATAAAGGCGATCCAAGGCAGCAGAAGATTTTTTCCGTGATGCTGGACGGCTCGGGAATGCAAAGCCTTTCTTCGGAGGCCGGCAATGATTCCGCCGGCTTTGCCTATGACGGCAAGCATTTCGTGGAAACGCATTCTGCCGCGCTGACGCCGCCGCGCATTTCCGTGTGCGCGGTGGGCGGCTCGTGCCAGAAAATCTGGGAAAGTCACAGCGTGGCCGATTACGGCCTGATTGCGCCCCAGCCGCTCGAGTTCAAAACCGAAGACGGCACCGTGTTATACGGCTCTCTGATTATGCCCCGCAATGTGGACGCGAGCTCGAAGATTCCCCTAGTCGTCTACATCTACGGCGGTCCAGCGGATCAGATCGTGCAGGATACCTGGGGCGGAACGAACGGGCTCTTCCACCAGATTCTCGCCAACGAAGGCTTCGCGGTCTTCTCCGTCGATAATCGCGGCACCCCGAATCGCGGCAAGAAATTTTCGGCCGCAATTCGCCTGCAGTTTGGCGGAGTCGAGTTGACTGACCAGCTCACGGCGCTCGACCAGTTGTACGCACAGTTTCCGCAGCTCGACCGCGCGCGCACCGGAATCTGGGGATGGTCGAACGGCGGCTCCATGACGCTCCATGCGCTGACCCATTGCAACCGCTTCAAGGCCGGAATCTCGGTGGCTCCGGTAGCCAACTGGCGCGATTACGATTCGATCTACACCGAGCGCTGGATGGGACTGCCCAAGGACAACCCCAGCGGCTACGACGACTCCATGGTCAGAGCCGCCGGCAATCTGCACGGGGCTCTGCTGCTGGTGCATGGAACCAGTGACGACAACGTGCACTTCCAGAATACAATCCAGATGACCGATGCCCTGATCCGCGCCGGCAAGCAATTCCGGCTGATGGTGTATCCGGATAAGACGCACGGCATCGCGGGCGCAGGCACGAAAACGCAGTTGTTCCACATGATGGAAGATTTCTGGAATCGGGAATTGAAGTAGCTGTCAGCTATCAGCCGTCAGTTCTAGACGAGCGGCGCAGTTAAGGTTTACCTGACCACTGATGGCTGACAGCTGAAGGCTGGCCTTATGCATCGAACAACTCTCGGCGATTTCGAACTCACCGTCGTCTCGGATGGAACGTACTTCCTCGACGGCGGCGCCTTTTTCGGTGTCGTTCCAAAGACCATGTGGTCGAAGCGGGTCGTGACTGACGAACTGAACCGCCTCGACACAGGACTGAATTCCCTGCTGGTCCGCACCGGCAAGAAAAATATCCTCATCGAAACCGGCATCGGCAACAAGCTGCCAGAGAAGCTCGTGCAGGTCTACAAACAGCCCGCCAAACTGCTCGATAATCTGCACGCCGCCGGAGTTGCCCCCGAAGATATCGATATCGTCATCAACACGCACCTGCATTTCGACCACTGCGGATGGAATACGGTGCGTCGCGGCGATCAAGTGGTGGCGACGTTTCCCAATGCGAAGTATTACGTGCAGGCCCAAGAGTGGGAGCATGGCCGCCTGCAACTGGAGCGCGACGCGATCAGCTACATGAGCCCGAATTATGATCCGCTGATCGAGTCCGGCCAGATGGTGCTGCTGAACGGCGACCAAGAACTCGCCCCCGGCATCTCGGTCAAAGTTTTCCCCGGACACACGGCGAACATGCAGGCCGTAATCGTCGAAAGCGGGGGCAAGAAGGCGTGCTACATCTCCGATCTGATTCCAACCTCGGCTCATATCGACCTGACCTGGGTGATGGCGTTCGACCTGTTTCCGCTGCAAACCATCGAGAGCCGTAAGAAGTACTATGCGTGGGCGATCCCAGAAAGATGGCTGACCGTATTCACGCACGACGACAAAACGCCGTGGGGATATGTGGAACGCGGGGAACGGGGAAAGCTGGCGCTAAAGACGCTCGCGTAGGGACGGACGCCCTCTCTGAAATCGTGTGGCGCGGGCGCCCGCGAGGCAGCTAGGCCGGACTGACGTGTGTACTCGCATCAAGCCTGGCTTCGAAGAACTCCTCCACCCGTCCCAAAATTTCCGCCGCGTTCTTGGCATCGAAAATTGCCTTCCGCAACGCCGAGCCTCCTGGTATGCCATGCGTGAACCACGACGCGAACTGCTTCATCTTGCCTTCGGCTCCGGGCATGCCTTCTTCCAGCAGCATCTGAAAATAAGTGCGGATCATCTGGTAGCGATCGGCCTCAGCCGGCTCGACATACGATCCCGAATTCACATACTGCTCAATCTGTCGAAAAATCCACGGATTCGCCGGGGCCATCCTGCCAATCATCACCGCGTCGCAGCCAGTCTGCGCGATCATGGCGCAGGCGTCCTCGGGCGAGCGGATGTCGCCATTGCCAATCACGGGAATCTTAACCGCCTGCTTCACCGAGGCGATCCATTCCCAGCGTGCGTTTCCGCTATAGCCCTGCTCGCGGGTGCGGGCGTGCAGCGCAACCGCTCCCAGGCCGCAGCTTTCGGCCATGCGCGCCAACTCGACGCAGACGATTTCATCGTCGTTCCATCCCGCGCGGAATTTCACGGTGAACGGAATCTTCACGGCCGCGCGCACCGCCTCGAAAATCTGCCCAATCAGCGGCAGATCGCGGAGCAGTCCCGACCCGCCGTTGCACTTCACCACTTTTTTCGCCGGGCAGCCGAGGTTCAGGTCGACCAGGTCGAAGCCGAGGTCTTCCACCAGCCGCGCCGCTTCGGCGAGCACGCTCGGACTGCTGCCAAAGAGTTGCGCGGAGATCGGGTGCTCGTCCATATAGAAGTGCAGGTATCGTCCCTGGACCCGCTGATTGCGCAGCACACCGTCCGCCGAAGTGAACTCGGTCATGATCAGCCCGCATCCGCCAAGGTTCTTGATAAAGCGGCGGAAGACGGTATCGGTCACTCCGGCCATGGGCGCAAGCACGGTAGCGGGAGCGATGGCGACGTTGCCAATCTTCAGAGACTCCGGAAACACGCGTGTCCGTGAAGCAACGGGCGTCTCGCCCGTCCCAGCCGTCGCATCCGCGTTGTCCCAGAACTTCTGCACAATCTGATTTTACGTCCTTTCCAGCTCTCCCCTTGCAATATAGAATGCGCGCTTATGAAGCGCATTCGGGAAATCTTGCTGACTCAGTACATTGGCGCAATCACAATCGGCATCATTTTCGCCCAAGCCACGATCCAGTTCATCGACGACATAGCCTTAGGTGCGATGCGATATTGGACGCCCGAAGAATTCCAGGGAAGCGCCGTGGGCGTTGCGAGATCATTCCCTTGGGCCAATTTCATCGTTCCATTAGCGGCTGTTGTTCTGCAGCTGATCGTTGGATTCCTTCTAATCCGCTGGCTTTATTCGGGGGAGAAGACACAAAGTGGCGGCCAGGAAGTGGAAGCACCTAGCGAGGGGATCGAATCGTGACCGAAACAGGTGCGCGTAAAAGCTCAATTCTTGAGGGCTTTCAGGTTGGCCCCGTATTGGCGGCGTTCTTGATCGCGGCTGGGATCGAAGCGCTGATTAAGGTACTCTCCCGGCCCTTCGCCTGGGTGATCGTTGATGCGATCAACTATTTCATCCGGGTTGGCCGCCTACAAGTTGTCGGGCCCGAGCCGATAGACGTTTGGTCGTCCTTGATTGCTATTATCGGCATCCCGGCAATTGTCGTGTTGCTATGCGGCCTCGGGCTCGGTGCCTGGTTGTGCCAAGGCAAGACCACTGTCTCCACGAACTCGCAGTAGTTTTGCGGAGATCATTCCCCAAGCAAAAGCCCCCGCCGGAGCGAGGGCTTGGCTTTCGATAGCTGCCAGAGGAGAATTACTTCTTTGCCGCTTCGATTTTCGCGGCTTCGGCTTTTCCCGCGTCGCTCTTGGCGTATTTGCGGCGGAAGCGTTCCACGCGTCCGGCGGTGTCCATAAGCTTTTGCTTGCCGGTAAAGAAGGGATGGCAGGCGGCGCAAATTTCCACGCTGATATCGCCCTTATGAACGGAGCGGGTAACAAATGCGTTGCCGCAGGCGCAATGCACGCGGATCTCGGTGTAATTGGGATGGATAGCTGGTTTCATGTCAGTTCCTAAATCCTCGATTCGAAACTTAGATTCTACAGGAGTTAGAAAGGATTCAGCAACCCGGCTGCCCAAGAACCCGCCCAAATCACGGATTACAAAGGCCAATAGGGGAGTTGGGGACTAGAACAAGATTCAGGACTAGAATAGAAACGATCGGGAGGTTTTATGCGCATCGGAAAATACGAGAGTTCGGAAGGCGTGGCCGGCACGGCTATCACCTTTCTGCTGATCGGAATCGGCGTCGGCGCCACCCTTGGCCTGTTGCTCGCTCCGAAGACGGGGCGGCAGCTGCGGAAGGATCTGCGGCGCTCCTACGATGACGCCCTGGAAACCGCCTCCGAATGGACCGACGAAGCCAAAGACCGCTTCGAGGAAGTGGTCGAAAAAGGCGCTGGCCTCGCCGACGAGGTGCGGGCCAAGACCAAACCGCTGAGCGATCTGCTGCGCCGTTCGTAAGTGCGGTCGTTGGTCGTCAGTCGATCGTCGTCGGGAAAAACTTGGCCTGACTACTCCGGCTCGGTATCGTCCTCGAGCGTGCGTCGCTTCTTGTGCACTTTGCGGATGACAATGCCCACCGAGACCCGGAAGTTGTCCTGCTTCTGCTTGGGTTGCAGCGGAAACGCGGTGCCGGTCTGGAAATAGTCAGCCTTGATCCGCAACCCGAAACGCTGCGTGATCTGGTGGTCGATGCCGCCGCCCGCTACAATCGCACGTCCCGTGCCGATTTCGGTGACCCGCGGA
Organism: uncultured Acidobacteriaceae bacterium; assembly: GCA_963778255.1. Lineage (GTDB taxonomy): Bacteria > Acidobacteriota > Terriglobia > Terriglobales > Acidobacteriaceae > Acidiflorens. The sequence goes on along the minus strand of CAVZUP010000112.1, from coordinate 12,634 downwards.
CCGGTCTCGGGGGTCGCGATGCCGCGCGTTCCCTGATGTCCGTACAGAATCTCGCCAAACGGCGTCCAGCTTCCATACTTGCGGCGGGAGAACTGCGCGCCGAAGATAAAGTTATACTCGCGCGTCGCCACATTGAACGTAGGAGACGGCGTCGGTTCGTAAAATTGCCCTGTCGGAAATGGCGCCGGCACGGCGGCCGGAATTTTCGACGTTCCAAAGAATTGGCCGCCCCCCACCACCACCCCGAACCAACTGGTCGCGTTCAGAGCCAAGGAAGTGTCCCAACCGGGCAGTCCCGCCCAGTGCCCGGCATTGAATAGACCGGCCTCGGCATACGAACCACCGCCAAAGAACTCCAGGCGCGGAAACAGGGGTGCGGGCGCGGGTTTGGCGGTTGGAGTCGGAATCTCAGCGGGCGCGGGGGCTGGAGCCTGGGCCGGAGCCTCGGTCGGAGTTTGCGCTGGCGCTGCCGTTGGAGCCTGCGCCCACGACATCGCGCACAGCGCAGCCACGCCGGCCAAAACTCCCAAGTATTTCCTCACAATTTCCTCCTTAGAATGCAGTACCCAGTACCCAGTTGCCAGTACCCAGCCAAAACCAATCCGCCCTGCCCCACAAGCTGACCCTGGGTGGCACGATCAGCGCATTCGAGGCATTTGAGTTGGATGCGTTCGACAAACTATTGAGTATACCGTGTTGTGGGGCGCGAACACTCTTGTCCGCAGCCTTTGCCCGTTTCGATACAATCGAAAGCGGTTGAGAGCCCATGGATATCAAACTGACGGAAACCGAAGTCCGCGTGCTGGGATCGTTAATCGAAAAAGACATTACCACGCCCGAATATTATCCGCTGTCGCTGAACGCTCTGGTCAACGCCTGCAACCAGAAGTCGAATCGCGATCCGGTCATGCAGCTGGACGAGGACGCGGTGCGCGACGCGCTGGAGGGCCTGCAACAGCAACGCCTGGCCGGCCCCGCCCGCGGAGCCGACAGCCGCGTCACGAAATACGAGCAGCGCTTGCAGGAAGTGTTCAACTTCACCCGTCCTGAGATTGCTGTGCTCTGCGTGCTGCTATTGCGCGGTCCGCAGACACCAGGCGAATTGCGCGGACGAGCCGATCGTATGCACCGCTTCGAAACACTAGACGATGTGCAATCGGCTTTGCAGAAGCTGATGCAGCGCGAGCCGCCGTTGGCGAAGGTGCTGCGGAGGCAGCCAGGAACGAAGGAGTTTCGATATGCCCATCTGCTTGCCGGAGATGTGGCGGAAGCGGAGGCGTTGGTTCAAATCGGCGCGGCAGTTGAGCGCAATCCGGCAGAGGCGGGGCGCATCGCCCGACTGGAGGAAGAAGTAGCGGAACTGCGGCGGGAAGTGGGGGAAGTAAAGGACCAACTGGAGAGATTTCGAAAGCAGTTTGAATAATGCAAAGACCTGAGTTGCGGCGGGACAAAAAACCAACATGAAACCCTAACAGTTGCGGAGGCCGCAAAAATGGCGAGACCAGCGAGTCGAACAATTCAGTTTTACCTGGTACTGGCGGTCGGAATTCTCCCGCCGGTCGTCAGTGCTCTCGGCGTTTTTCTTGGCTTGTTGCACCCTCAACCTGCGACTCGCTATCGCCTTCTCTTCAGGATCGCCTTTGAGCTGACGTGCATATTGTGCCTCTATGCTGTTCTTTCCTATCAGCACAGACGGTTCCGGGACATCGGCTTTTCCTTTGCACTCAGATTAAACGAGTTGTGGCATGCGCTCGCGTTGTTCTTCGTCGCCCTGTTTGCCGACGTGTTCGCCTATCGGGTTTTGAATTCCCTCATCCGCATCTCCATTGGGCATGGACTAACCCGCGCAAACGATCGCGCGTGGATTAATGGAACGACCTTCGGCCTTCTGCCGGTGTTGTTTGTGCTTGTGAATCCCTTCTACGAAGAACTCCTGGTGCGAGCGTTCCTCATTACCGAGACAGAAGCAATCTATCGAAGCACGGCATTGGCCGTATGCATGAGTGTCGCGCTGCAAGCCTCATATCATCTTTTCCAGGGCTGGCCAGCCGCGCTATCGCATGTTCCAATATTGCTGTTGTTTTCTTGGTATTTCGTGCGCACGCGGCGCATCCTGCCGGTAATTCTGGCTCACATGTTGCTGGACGCAACTGTGATCGCACTCTATTTTCGCCACCTGTATTGAACTGGCCGAAATCTGAGTGTTCCTCTACGCGTCTACAGCACCCTTTCCTGCGTATATCCCGCCGCCCCTAGGGCCGAAATGATCTCGGCGATGTGATCGGGCCCGCGAGTTTCCATGGTGATCTCGATCGCGGTTTCACCCAGCCCCACGCCGTGGTAGGCGCGGTCGTAGTCAGTCTCGACGATATTGGCGCGGTGCTGCGCCAGAATCGATGTCAGGCGATTGAGCGCTCCGGGATAGTCGGGCAGATGGACCCGCAGCCGCACCAGGCGCCCGTCTTTGACCAGACCGCGCTCGATGATGCGCGAGAGCAGCGTGACATCGATATTTCCGCCGCAGACAAGCACGGCAACTTTTTTCCCCACAAACGGCAGCTTGTGGTTGACTAGAGCGGCAACCGCGGCCGCTCCCGCGCCTTCCGCCAGAGTTTTTTCGCGTTCCAGCAGCAGAAGAATGGCGTTGGCAATTTCTTCTTCTTCGACGGTAACGATGTCGTCCACATACTTCTGCACCAGTGGCAGCGTGCGTTCACCGGCGCGTCTGACAGCAATTCCATCGGCGATGGTCGAGGCCGCCGCGAGCGTCACCGGCTTGCCTTCGGCAACCGCAACCTTCATGGACGGCAGCCGCGAAGGCTGCACTCCGAAAACTTGAATCTTGGGATTCGACTCTTTCACCGCACACGCGATGCCGCCAATCAAACCTCCGCCGCCAATCGGAACCACCACCGCCTCAAGATCAGGATGCTGCTGGAGCAGTTCCAACCCGATCGTCCCCTGTCCAGCAATGACAGCGTCGTCATCGAAAGCATGCACGAAGGTGAGGTGCTCGGCCTGACTGCGGCGGAGCGATTCCTCAAAAGCTTCGTCATAATTCGCACCGTGCAGAACCACATCCGCGCCGTAACCGCGAGTCGCCGAAACCTTGATCAGCGGCGTGGTCAGCGGCATGCAAATCTGGGCGCGGATGCCGAGCTTGCCGGCATGATACGCCACGCCCTGCGCGTGGTTCCCGGCTGAGGCCGCAATGACCCCCTGGGCACGTTCTTCGGTGCTGAGCGAGAGCAATTTGTTCAGCGCGCCGCGCTCCTTGAAAGCGCCCGTCCGTTGCAGGTTGTCGAGCTTCAAATAGACCTGGTTGGCGGTGGAATCAGAAAAGGTCACCGAAAGCGCGCACGGCGAAAGGTAGATGGAACTGCGAATGCGTCCGAGGGCTGACTGGATGTCGTTGAGTGTAATCATTTTCCGGCTGCAAACCACAGTTTGCAAGGATGTGAACATCTTACCTGACGCAAACGAAGGGAGCAGGGGTAACCAGTCCAGGTACAACCTCCGTAATGGTCCTTTGGGACAGTGCCCCCGCCCTTTCGAAACCTAGGCATCCGCCAAAAGCCGCGTCAGAATGGGCTTTTAGAGGATTCATCCCTTGGGACTCATGCCTACTTTAACCGGTGCCGTGAACGCTCCACTCCACGTTCATCGCAAAACCGCCGCCCGCGTCGCCCTGTTCGACCTGAGTGACGCGTCGGCACATTTGATCAATGACTGCTTCCGCCAATTTGGAATCGAAACGGTGGCGATTCCGCGCGAGCACGCGGACCGGCTGCAACACGAAAAATTCGAGGCTTGCGTATTGCCTCTGGGAGAAGCCGCCGGCAGCATCATCGAACTCGCCAGAGGGTCGGCTTCCAATAGCCGGATCGTCATCTTCGGACTGGGCGGCACCGCGCAAGATGCCATGCGTTATTCGAAGTTGTGCATCAACGCCATCTTTCACGAACCGTTGGAGCGCTCCGCCGCCATGAAACTCGTGCGCTCGACGCAAATGCTCGTGTTGCACGAATTCCGCCGCTACGTCCGTATTCCGGTGATGACCGAGGTCGGAATCGTAACCGCCGACGGCACTCGTCTAACCGCCACCAGCCAGGAAATCAGTTCCGGAGGTATGTCGCTCAGGGGCCATCACGCGCCCGAAGAAGGAATGCAGGTGGAAGTGTCGTTCTCCTTGCTGACGCTGCCGCGTGTCTGGGTGCGAGGGCTGGTCACCTGGAAGAAACCCAACAAGTCCTTCGGAATCCGCTTTGACTCGACCGACGACCGGCGGCAACGCCTGCGCGAGTGGATCGTCGCCTACCTGGAAGCCTAGAAAAGCAGCCGTCAGTGCAATCTGACCCAGCTACAATAGCGGCGTGAATTCTTCTTCCGCCGCGGTTGAGCCTGAGCAGCCCTCCGTCTTAGGGACTCGCCGATTCTCGTTGCGACAGAGAATCTCTTTGTGGCTCATCAGCTGGGCGAGTTATCTGGCCATCGCGCTGATCGGTCCCACTCTGCGTTATTCGATGTCGTGGGAAGATCCGCCCTCCCCGCCGGACGCAACCTATGAGAAACCCGTGATCTACTCCTTCTGGCACCGGGCCGTGTTTGCCAGCGCCTGGTTCTGGAGGAAAATTGGAATCGCGGTCATGGTAAGCCGCAGCTTCGACGGCGAATACATCGCCCGAACCATTGAAAAATTCGGCTTCGTGGCGGTGCGCGGATCAAGCAGCCGCGGCGGCGCAACCGGTCTGCTCGGATTGAAAACCCATCTGGAAAAAGGCGCTTCGGTGGCGTTCACCATTGACGGTCCGCGCGGTCCGAAATACATGGCCAAGCCGGGGCCGGTGCTGCTGTCACGCATCAGCGCGTTGCCGATGGCCGCCTTCTACGTGGCGCTCAGCGATCCCTGGGTGCTGAAGACCTGGGACGCGATGATGATCCCCAAACCATTTTCAAAAGCGCTGGTACGAGTCAGCGCCAAGATGCAAGTTCCCGCCGACGCCGATGATGCCCAAGACGACGCCCAGATGGAGGAGTTTCACCTCCAGTTGCAGGCGGCGCTCGAACGCGTCACCCGCTTCGCCGAGGAGCACGTGGCGCAGGTGGGGTCGCCGGAGTTCCCGCTCATCAAGAGCTAAAGTTCTGTGGCACTCCGCTTTTCTGCCACCCATCAGCCAGTCAATCGTCCCCGGTCGGCGACATTGACATTCCATCAATCCAACCAATCTCCAACCGATGAACGCTCTTTGCATCCAGCGTCCGAAAGACCCAGTATTCGCCCGCCAAAGCCGAGTCGCGCGCCAGCGTCAACTCCAACCGCCCCCGCGGTCCCGCAATCGTGACCGGTGCCTCCTGATCCGGATGGGAATGATGCGGCGTCCGAAGATGCACTCCGCGCAGTGCCCGCAAGACTGCGCGATTATCCGGCACCAGCCGGCCATTCACCGTAACCACCAACTCGCTATCCGGCGCTTGTAGCACTTTTCGGATCTCAATCCGCGCCTGCCAAGCCTCAACTTCACGATAGACCGCGAGCAGCCCCAGTCCGCACCAAAACAGCAGAAACAACCACAACAACGGCTCACTCAACCGCAGTTTCTTTACCGTTCCATTTGCTGCACCCAAGTCGATCTCCCGTGCTTTTTCGCTGCTGCCCTTTGTGGCCAGGACCGGTGCCATTCTACTCGTGGGGTAAGGCGGATCACACCTCCAGTTCCCACAACCCGCGCCCCCTGTGTAAAATAAACTGTTGACCCGAAGTGCGGCGGACGCCATCGCGACCTGCCCCGCTGCCAGAATTCCTAGCAGACTTGAAGGAGATGTAAACCAGCAATGTCGATTCCAGCGACCCAGCTCCGTCCCGGCATGATCATCAAGCACAACAATGACTTGCATTCCGTGTTCAGCGTCGAGCACCGGACGCCCGGCAACCTGCGCGCCTTCATCCAGGCCAAGTTGCGCAACCTGCGCACCGGCGCCATGTTCGAGCACCGTTTCCGCTCGCCCGACCCCATCGAGAAGGTCAACGTGGATGAGGAGAACATGGAATTCCTCTACAGCGACGGCGACGACTACTACTTCATGAACACGGAAAACTACGAGCAGACTCACCTCACCCGTGACATCCTCGGCGATGCCGTGGAGTACCTGACGCCGAACCTCCAGATCAAGGTGGAATTTTTTGATGGCAAAGCCGTAGGCATCGAGCTGCCGCAAACCGTCATCCTGACCGTGGTGGAGGTCGAGCCCGGCCTGAAGAGCGCGACTGCATCCAGCGTGACCAAGCCGGCGAAAACCGAAACCGGCCTGATCGTGCAGGTACCGCCGTTCATCAATGAAGGCGAGAAGATAAAGGTCGACACGGCGGAAGGCACGTATCTGTCGAGGGCACAGTAGGGCAGGTCAGAGGTTAGAGGTCAGATTGAAAAGGTAGAGTACCTTTGGGTTTTCACCTCTGTAATCTGACCTCTGCAATCTCACAATGGTTTCTACCAACGATCAATCCCGCACTCAAGCCCGCCGTTTTTTCGTGCGCGGACGTGTCCAGGGCGTCGGCTTCCGGTGGTTTGTCGAGCGCGAGGCGCACATTCTGCAGATTGCCGGATGGGTTCGCAACAATCCCGATGGCAGCGTCGAAGTGCTGGCCATGGGAACCCGCGACCAACTAGCCGGACTGCGGTCGCGCTTGCAGGAAGGCCCGCGAGCCGCGCGGGTCGATCACATCGAGGAGTTGGAAGCCGAGCTGATTGCGGCACTCAATTCATTTCAGGTTCGAGGTGCGTAGTTTGATTATGCCGACCACAGTGCCAACCCAGCCCGTCAACTGCGACGAGTTGAAGAAGCTCATCCGCGAGGTGCCTAACTTCCCCAAAGAAGGCATCCTGTTCTACGACATCACCACGCTGCTCAAGGATAAACGCGGCTTCGCACGGCTGATCGATGCGCTCTCCGAACACTATATTGGCAAGGAGATCGACCTGGTGCTCGGCATGGAGGCCCGTGGATTCATCTTCGGACCAGCGCTCGCCTACCGCCTGAATGCCGGCTTCGTTCCCGTCCGCAAGCCCGGAAAACTGCCCGCCGAGACCCTGAAGATCAGCTATGAACTCGAGTACGGCAGCAACGCGCTCGAGGTCCACAAAGATGCCATCACCAAAGGCCAGCGCATTCTCATCGTGGACGACCTGTTAGCCACCGGGGGAACCGCCGCAGCCACGGCCGAACTCGCCAGCGGCCTGGGCGCGCAAATCGCCGGAATGGCTTTCGTGGTCGAACTTGATTTCCTGAAGGGTCGCGAGAAGCTGGGAAAATACGACGTGTTCTCACTGCTGCACTATGATCGCTAGAGCACGGATCGTTAGGGTATGGATCGTTAGCGCATGACCTCAGTCCAGAATTTAATCCCGCGTTCAGCACGTGCGATCAGCCTTCTGATCTTGATCTCCACCCTGATCGCCATCAGCGCCGCCGCTGATTCTGACCTGCTCCCGCCTTCCATCACCACGGCGCCACTCACGGTCGACCAGGTTGCGGACAATCTCGTCCGCAAAGATATAGAGCGGGCGCAAGCCTTGCGCCATTACGAATCCACTCGCGTCTACCACCTTTCCTATCGTGGATTCCCCGGCGATCGCGACGCGGACATGACCGTGGAAGCCACGTTCGACAGCCCTGCCACGAAGAATTTCAAAGTCGTCTCCCAGTCGGGATCGAAGCTGATCATCGACCGCGTGTTCAAAAGATTGCTGGAAAGCGAGAAGGAAGCGGCCGAGCCCGAAATGCACGCCCGCACCCTCCTGAACCGCAACAACTATGAGTTCGCGCTGGTCGGCTTCGAGTCTTCCGGCAACGGCAGCCAATACGTGCTCGCCGTCGCCCCGAAGGCGAAAAGCAAGTATGTTTATCGCGGCAAAGTGTGGGTCGACGCAACCGATTTCGCGGTGACCCGGATTGAGGCCGAGCCCGCCCAGAATCCATCGTTCTGGACGAAGAAGAGCGAAATTCGTCACGACTACATGAAGGTGCAGGATTTCTGGCTTCCTCGCCGCAACCAGTCGGTAAGCTACATCCGCCTCGGCGGACGAGCCACGCTGACCATCGAATACAGCAACTATCGAGTGACCGATGCAAGGGCATCGGGAACCACCATGCCCGCGCCGCCTTCGGCAGTCGGCGCCCACTAGAAAACCCAGCACAAATAGATTTCCTGAGACCCGAGACCTACCACCTGAGACCTAGGCGCCGGTAGTACAATCCGGCCATGGAGAGCCTGACCCAGCCCGGCGCAAATCCCACCGCGGAGCCGCAGGAATCCAGCCTGCGCCCAATTCTCATTGGGATCGTCATCGTAGGCATTGTGGTCGGCATCCTGGCGCTGATTTTCCGTTCCGAGCAGAAGAAGCCCGCCGCGCCGCCAGCCTACGCCGCGAATCTGAAATTCTCGGACCTGCAAACCAGTGCCGCGCAGAATTTTGTGGGCGCAACCGTCAGCTACCTCGATGGCACCATCACCAACACCGGCGATAAAAGCGTGACCCACGCCGTAGTGCAGATCACGTTCAAGGACGATATGGGACAAACCGCCCAGCGCGAAGAACTTCCCATCCACGTTCTGCGCACTGGCGGACCCTACGACGAAGCCGTCGATTTAGGCGTGTCCCCGCTCGCGCCCGGCCAGAGCAAACCCTTCCGCCTGACCTTTGAGAACATTTCCGCCCAGTGGAATCACGCCTATCCTGATCTACAAATCACCCAGGTCACACTAAAGTAGCCCGAGCGATTCGCCCGCGCGAAAAACTCAGCGCAGCCTCCGCTTCAGCGCGGGCACCCAATTGCTTTGGAACTCCGGATAGTTCGTCTGCGCCAGCGTAAGCGCTCGCTGATAAGCCGCTCGGGCTTCATCTTCGCGGTGCACCCCCGTCAGCGCATCACCCAGCGCCGCTTGGATGCCCACATCGTTTGGAGCCAAAGACACCGCCACTTGCGCTTCTGACAGAGCTTGTTGTGCCTCAGCCTCGCTCATGTTTCCTTTCGCCAGCAGGTTGTCAGCGGCCTGCGCGTGACTCATCGCTGCCAGCAGCGGCACGTCAAACTCGCCGTGGAACACAAATACTCCATCCGCGATTTCGTCGTCGGGCCGCAGTTCGCGAAATCTCGCATACGGATTCAACTCGCCCGGCCCCCACAGCGCCGGAGAAAGTTCACTGGCGCTGATCAGCACCGTCCCCGCAATCCGCGCTGGCATATTTTCAACCGGCGGACCCAGTTTCTGTGGCAGAGTCTTGCATGGAATCTGGTAATAAGCAGGATCGGCCGCCATGCGTCCAAAATAATCGAACCAGCAATCCTGAATCCCGCGCTCCTCCAGATATTTCTTGGTGAGCTTCAACTGCTGTCCCCAGTCCACGTTGGAGTCGGTTAAAACTTTGTAAGTATTCGCCGACCCGCCCCAGATCTCATTCGAATACGGAAGATAATTCGGAAAAGCATGGGCCGAGGAGGCAACATGGAAGAGCACGAAAGCTGACGCCACGTAAATCCAAATCCGGCGCGAACGCCCCAACTCCCACGCAGCATATGCGGCAAGGATCAGCAGAAAAGGATAGACCGGCAGTATGTGGCGTATGCCGATATTGAACTGCGATCCCATCGCCGCCAGAAAATAGACCGCCGCCGGAATCGCCAGGAATAGCAACTCCCTCCATCGGCGACTGCTTTGCGTGGCAATCGCAACCGGCAAAAGCAACAGCAATAGAAGAAAGCCAATCGTCGACTTGATAAGGAAAGCCACTGGGAAGTAGAACCACTGCCCGTGCAGGGAAACCTTTCCCAGCAAATAGGAAGAAAAGTGTTGCGGCGTAACGAACACGTCGGCAAAACCACAAAGATAAGCTTCCGGAAGCAAATGGTAGCGATCAAGCGCCGTCAGCACTTTCTCCGCAAGCGGATGATGCATGTAAGGCACGTACTGGTGAAAGGATGGTATCGTCGCCGGACCGCCAGTCCGCATGGAGAAACGAAACCCGTAGAAAGCCCACAAGATCCCCACCGACAACAAGGCTACAACCGCCAGCGCCCCTTTAAGCCGGAATGCGAATTTCCATCTTCCGCCAGCAGCAAGCTTAGAATCCGGATCGTTCCGAACGATTTCTGCCAGCGCAAGCAGCCCAAGAATGGGCCACAGCAGCACCGCCGAATGTTTGGAAGCAAGCCCGAGCCCAACGCTTAGACCTGTCAGGAGCAGCCGCGCCCACGACGGATTCTTCACATACCGATAAAACGAATAGACCGTCGCCAGCAGAAACAGAGTCATGCCCATGTCCGTGGTCACAAACGCTCCATGAGCGATCAGGTTCGGCTCAAACACAAAGAGCAGCAGCGCAAACAATCCGACCGCTGGCGAGAACATCTCCCGAGCCAGGGCAAAGACCAGCAGCGCCGCCAAAATCGTAAGCAGGCTCGCCGCCATGCGCGCCCGGAACAACATGGCATCGGCATTGTTGGAATCCATGAACTGCCCGCCGCCCACCAGGCACGACACCTTGAAAAACATTGGCGGCGGAGGCTCATACCGCAGCGGCATGGCCAGCAACGGAGCAGCCGCCAGCAGCTTCACCAGGGGCGGGTTTTCCGGATTGACGCCGAAATCTCCCCGTGTCCAATAGCCGTATCCCGCCAGCGTGTGGCAGCTTTCATCGAATGTCGAGGATTGCCAATATGCGGGCACCGCCAGTTCGAACACAAGGGCGAGTAGCAAGAATGCGACCGCTGCGACAGAACGGAAATTGCGTGGCGCCAGGCGTGGCTCCGCGTGCAGATCTGGTGAAGTAGAAAGTTGGGCCATCCGTTCGCGCCATTATAGCCGCCAATGGCGTCTTCCCCCTCCGTTACAATGGCCTCGTGCCTGACGTAAAACCATTCCGTCTCACGGAGTCCGTAAAAGCCGCGGGTTGAGCGTCCAAGCTGAGTCCGGCGGTGCTGGACACGGTGCTTGGGAAATTAGCCCGGCAACAGGACCCGAATGTGCTAGTCGGCTTCGATCACGCCGACGACGCCGGCGTGTATCTGCTCACGCCCGAGACGGCGCTCGTCCAGACGGTCGATTTTTTCACGCCCATCGTCGACGATCCCTACACCTTCGGCCAGATCGCCGCCACCAACGCGCTCAGCGACGTCTACGCCATGGGAGGAAAGCCGCTGTCCTCGCTGGCCCTGGTCTGCTTCCCCGATAAAGCCGACATCAATATCCTCGAGCGCATACTAGCCGGCGGCCTGTCAAAGATGATCGAAGCCGGATGCACCGTAGTCGGCGGCCACAGCATCCGCGATGAAGAAACAAAGTTTGGATATTCCGTAACGGGCGTGATTCATCCCAAGCGAGTGCTTGCCAATCAAGGCGCGCAGCCCGGCGACAAGTTGCTGTTCACCAAAGCGCTAGGCACCGGAGTGATATCCACGGCAATCAAAAAAGGCGTGGCCAAGCCTGAGTGGATCGACGCAGCCGTAAAATCGATGACCACGCTAAATAAAACCGCCGCCGAAGTAATCACCACTGGCCGTGTGGGGACGGGCGTCTCACCCGTCCAAGCGGAGCGCAGTTCCTTGGCCAGCGACCAGCGACCAACGCCTAGCGTCACCTTCACCGTCCACGCGCTGACCGACGTGACCGGCTTCGGCCTGATCGGCCACGCGCGCGAAATGGCGCTGGCCTCGAACGTCAGCCTGGTGTTCCGATCCGCCAGCATCCCCGTGCTAGAGGGCGCGCTCGATTGCATCCGCGCCGGCTACATTCCCGGAGGCCTCAATGCCAACCGCGATTACGCCGAATGCCTGGTCGGTTACGATCCGTCAGTCCCCGAAGAAATCCGCACGCTTCTCTACGACCCGCAGACCGCCGGAGGCCTGCTGATCGCGGTTTCCGCCGAAGATGCCGGTGCGCTCAAACACGCGCTGCAAGCCAGCGGCGTTCCAGCGGTGGAGATCGGAGAAGTTCTGCCCACCGCGAAGCCCCTGATCCGAATTGCTTCCTGATGCGTGCACGTCCCTAGCCAGCGTTGATCAAGGCCCAGATGTGGGCCAGATGATGGTCATCATGCTCGGCCGCAAAATACAAATGGTCCACCATCCGCATGGGTGTTTTCAGCCGTGGATGAACCAGGACCTGAGCAAAACGCGTCGGATCGATTCCCTCGACTCGCTGCACCAACCGCAAGCGTGCGCTCCGGAACTCACTCAAAATCTCGCCGATCGGACGCTGGTTGTGCTGCGCCTCATGCGTCTTCCGGTTGCTCAGGTCGGCCGCGGTGAGCGTTGCCGCCCCCGTCAAAAAATCTTCGACCCGCGCCATCCATAGCGGTTCAAGATCAAGCATGTGCCCGGCATGTTCCTGCGCCGACCACTTTTCGCCCAATTTCCTTACCAGAACATCGCGAGCAACGCCGCGGACAATTTCTTCCAGCCGGGCCGGCGTCCCCCGCAAACGCGCACACAGGTTCGGATGCTGCTCCACCGGAAACGAAAATTTAAACTTCCGTTCAAACCAGATTGGCGGTCGATTCATAGCTCCATCTCCATCCCAATCAAACGTATTTCTCTACCAGATGCTAAAACAAACGCAAGCGTCGCAGTTCCGAAC
>CAVZUP010000111.1:0-6356 GCA_963778255.1 uncultured Acidobacteriaceae bacterium | reverse complement strand
TTGGAGGAGGTGGTGTTGTCACTTGGTTCGGTGGTGTTTATGTGCATCTTGCTTGATTAATTCTCGTATTGCTAAGAGTTGAAGGCCGACGATTAGATTGATGATGCGGTAGGTGGTGCCGTATTTTTTGTGAGGACGGCGGAACCAGTCGGCGAGCACGCCATCTTCGGAGACGCGATTGAGAACGCCATTGGAGCCGACGATGGCGGTGTTGACGGCGCCGGAGAGGATGAGGAATCCAACCACGACCACGAAGGCACGGAAGGCGAGGCGCAGGACCTGGGGGCCGACCATGTTCATGGCGAGTCCGGCGATGAGGTTGTCGCTGTAGACCTTCATGCGGACGTTGTCGGGGATAAGCATGACTGCCAGCAAGGAGACGAGGCCGGTGAAGACGAAGCTGTACACGCCGATGACGATGGCGGTGCGCTTGAGATTTTTCAGTTTGGGATGCGCGAGTTCACGGTAGACCTGGGCCAGCGATTCTTCGCCGCTCATGGCCAGGACCGAGTGCCCGAAGCCGATAATCAACCCGAGGATGCCGAACATGTGCGGCAGTTTGCTGTGCTTCCAGAAGCCGAGGGATTCGTCGCTGTAGTGAATGTTGGCTAGGGTGGGGAAGGGCGGGAGGTGGCCGCCGACTTTCAGCAGCGTGAACAGAGACCAGCCGAGGAGCATCACGACCATGACGGTTGTGATCTGCATGACCCAGAGCGCCTTTTCGCTGGATTCCTCGATGCCCTTGATGTTTTCCCACCAGAAATAAATGGTGACGGCTACGGCGAACACGACCGCGGTGCCGTTGACTCCGACCTGGGGTGTGCCGTTGAACAGGTGATGAATGGCGGAGGGAATCCAGCCGTGAGTGTCGGCGATGCTGATGGTGTCGTTGATCAGGCCGGCGATATACTGTCCCGCGGAAACGCCGGAGACGGGGCCGGTGAGGATGTAATCGAACATCAGGGCGGAGACGCTGAGTTTGGCGAGTGTGCCGCCGAGAGCCTCTTTGACGACGCGATAGACGCCGCCGCGCACGAACATGGAGCAGCTTTCGACGTAGACGGCGCGAACGGCGAAAGCAAACAGCATGACGCCCAGGATGAACCACGGAGCGCTCTTGCCGATGGCTTGTTCGGCAATTCCTCCGGCGTAGAAGGCGGAGGAACCGAGATCGTTGAGAATGATGGCGGCAGCTCGCCAGTAGGAAATAAAGGTGAGCATGACCGAGGTCGCAACTACAATGCGAACGCGGTTGTTGCCAGTTGGTGCGTTTGACGTAGACGACATGCGGCGGGAGCCCTAGTGGCTGTTTTCGTCCTCCGTGTCCAACATGGTGCCGACGTCTTCGATGCCGGTCAGCACCAACACAATGGCGGACCCGGCCCACCCGGCGACAAACATGCCTTCCAGGATTTTTATCAGCAGGACGGTGAAACTCATGATCTGGTTATGTTATCTGATCGGCGAGAATTTGGGGTCAGATTTTATTGGAGCCAACATCGTGGCTTAACGTCGGTTTGCTATTCTGAGGCGTGCTTGGAATTCACCGCAGAGCGTGGGGACTGGTGCTGGCGTCGGCGGCGCTGCAGGTGGCGATCTTTCCGTTGCCGGGGTTGTATGGGCTGGCCTGGGTCGCGGTTGCTCCGCTGCTGGTTGCGATTTTGCGGGCGCGGCGTCCGGGGACTTTACAACTGGAATTGGGTAACGACGATCCGGCGCGGTTGTTGCCTGCGTCGCCCTGGCAGGGATTCTTGCTGGGCTACGCTTGCGGAATTCTTTGGTTTGCCGGGACCTGCTACTGGATCTTCGACACCATGCATCGCTATGGCGGGATGCCGCTTTCCGCCGCTGCTCTGGCACTGGCCCTGTTTTGCATGTATGTGGGGCTTTATCACGGAATGTTTGGGCTGCTGCTGGCCCTGGTCGCAGGGGCGGGTAATTCTGGATTGAAGGCTTTTGGGTCGGGAGCTTCGATCCGGCGCGCTTTGGGCGCGGCTCCGTTCCTTTGGGTTGCGGTCGAACTGGCGCGGACTCGGATTACGGCGTTTCCATGGGAGTTGCTGGGATATTCGCAGACAGGGAATTTTGCGCTTACGCGGATTGCCGCGCTGACCGGCGTTTATGGGTTGTCGTTTGAAATCCTGCTGGTCAACAGCGTGTTCGCGGCGGCTTTTCTGGTTCCGAAAGAGGCTCCTCGGGAGCGGCGGAAGTGGCTGCTGGTGGCGGCTTGCGCGGCGGCGGCGATTCTGCAGGCGGGGCAGTGGCTGGCGCCGCCTCCGGTTACGGCGGATCACACCGCGCTTTTGGTGCAGCCGAACATTCCGATTCTTGAGGGCGGGGCTTGGACGAAGGACTATTTTCAGGACACGCTGCGGGAGTTGACTGCCGTGAGTTTGCATCCTCCGGGAGCGAAGCCAGCGCGGCAACTGGCGGGCGATTCCCGTGATTTTTTTGTGGTGAGCTACAGCTTGATTGTATGGCCGGAATCGCCGTCACCTTTTTACACGAGCGATCCAATATTTCGCGACGCAGTGAGCGCACTGGCGCAGCAGTCGGGAACGTGGGTGGTGGCGGGAGCGATCGGAATTGCGCCGGCGTCGCACGGTGGTGGTGGCGGGAACTCGCAGATTTTCAATTCAGCCGCACTGGTCAATCAGCAGGGCGATTGGGTGGGACGGTACGACAAAGTGCATCTGGTGCCCTTCGGTGAATATTTGCCGTTTCCGCAGCTTTTTGCGTTTGCCGGCGGGCTGACCAAGGAAGTTGGAGAATTTCAGCACGGCGCTTCGCACGCACCGCTCGATGCTGGAGGGCAGCGGCTCGGGATGTTTATCTGCTATGAGTCGATTTTTCCCGACGAAGTACGGCTGGGACCGTCGCAGGGAGCGCAGGTTCTGGTGAATATTTCGAATGACGGTTGGTACGGCGACAGCGGGGCCTGGAAGCAGCACTTGCAGCAGACGCAGATGCGGGCGATTGAGAACGACCGGTGGCTGCTGGCGGGGACGAATACAGGGATGACGGCAGCGATTGATCCTTTTGGGAGGATCGTAGCGGCTACTCCGCGCAAAATGCGAACGGCTTTGGCGGCGCCTTATGCGCTGGTTTCGGGTACCACGTTCTACACGCGGCATGGCGATTGGTTCGCATATCTGTGTGCGATAATTTCGGTGGGAGCGCTGGTGGCGCGGTTTGCGCTTCAAGATGGTCGTTAGTCGATGGTCGTTAGTCGTTCGCGAGATCGTGCTAACGACTAACGACCATCGACCGACGACTGGTTCCCAAGAAAAGGCCAAGTGATTAGCAATGCTAGATGAACTGGAACAGCAATACACCTCCTTAAAGACCAAGGTTCACGACCTGCGGGAGTATCTTTGACGGCGATAAGCTGCGCCAGCAGTTTGCCGAAATCGAAAAGCAGGCGGCGGATCCGAATCTGTGGTCGAATCCTGAAAAATCTCAGCAGGTAATGCGCGAGCGGAAGCGACTGGAAAGTCTGTTGTCGCTGGAAGGCGACCTGGCGCGCCGGACCGACGACATTGCCACCTATTTCGCTTTGGCCGGCGAGGGCGAGAACGTTACCGCCGACTTGCAGCGCGACCTGGACTCGCTGCGCGAATTGGTGGATCGCGTCGAAACCGAGACTTTGCTTTCGGGCGACAACGACGGGCTGAATGCGATCATGACGATTCATCCGGGAGCGGGTGGAACGGAGTCGCAGGACTGGGCGGAGATGCTGCTGCGCATGTATTTGCGCTGGGCGGAGCGGCAGGGATTCAAGACCGAGATGTACGATTACCAGCCGGGTGAAGAGGCGGGGATAAAATCCGCGACATTTTCGGTGATTGGGCAGTATGCGTTCGGCTATTTGACCAGCGAGATTGGCGTGCATCGGCTGGTAAGGATTTCTCCGTTTGATCAGGCGAAGCGGCGGCATACGTCGTTTGCCAGCGTGTATGTTTCTCCGGAGATTGACGACAGCATTGAGGTCAATATCAAGCCGGACGACATCCGGATCGACACTTATCGCTCCAGCGGCAAGGGCGGACAGCACGTGAATACGACCGATTCGGCGGTGCGGATCACGCATATTCCTACGGGCTTGGTGGCCAACTGCCAGAATGAGCGCTCGCAGCATAAGAACAAAGAAAAGGCGATGAGCATGCTGCGCTCGAAGCTCTACGAATTCGAGTTGGAGAAAAAGCGCGAGGTCACGAAGAAGATTGAAGACTCGAAACTGGATATCGATTTTGGTTCGCAGATACGGTCGTATGTGCTGCAACCTTACCGCATGATCAAGGACCATCGGACGAAACTTGAGATTGGCGACGTGGATCGGGTGATCGATGGCGACTTGCGGCCCTTGATGCAGGCTTACTTACGGATGCGGCGGGGGGAGAAAAAGGCTTAGGCCTCCGGCGGCGGGGAGAGAAGGCAGGGGGCCCTTCGACTGCGCTCAGGATGACATGGGATTGATAGTGGCTCTATGGAAAATAGAAAAAAATCGCTGAAGCCACCTTCGCTTGGTCCTCGCTTGCAACTTGCTTTTCGCTATGCCGCTGAGAAACATGCGGGGCAGACTCGAAAGCAGTCGGCGGTGCCTTATCTCTCGCATCTGATGGCGGTGGCTTCGCTGGTGCTGGAAGCTGGCGGCGACGAAGATATCGCGATCGCGGCTTTACTGCATGATGTGGTCGAGGATTGTGGTGGAATGCCGCGGCTGCGCGAAGTCCGCAAGATGTTTGGGTCGCGAGTGGCGAAGATCGTGGAGGGGTGTACGGACTCATTCGGCGAGCCTAAGCCGGAGTGGGTGGAACGGAAGAAAGGTTATCTGCGCGAAGTGAAGCACGCCGACGTTGAGACGCGGCTGGTTTCGGCGTCGGACAAGTTGCATAACGTCCGCACGATTTTGACGGATTACCGGCAGCATGGGGAAGGCATCTGGACGCGGTTTACGGGGAAGAAAGAAGGCACGCTCTGGTACTATCGCGCGTTGAGCGACGAATATCAGCGGCGCGGTCCGAACCGCATTACGCGCGAGCTTGCACTGGCGGTCGCGGAACTGGAATTGGCGGTAAACGGGAGAGTTTCAGCGGGAAAGAAGAAAATCACGCCAAAGTCCGGGAGATGAAACATGCCCCGAATGCTTGATCTGATCCGCAATTCGGAGGTTCCGTCGCACCTGATGCAATCGGCGGCGCGCGGATCTCTGTCGGTGACGCCGGGTGAAACGATTGAGATCCTGGTGTATCTGGCGCTCCACAACAAAGTGTTTGGCCAGCAGGCGCGCCTTACGCTGGCGGGGTGGGATGAAAAAGCCAGTCTAGCTGCGGCTGCCGATCCCACGACCAGCGCCGAGGTACTGGGATATTTCGTTTCCTTGGAAAATCTCAGGACTGGTTTGCTGCCGGCGCTGGCGGAGAATCCGTCGGTGGGGGAAGAAGTGCTGGCTGGGCTGGCGGTATCGGGATCGCGCTCGGTGGTCGACGTTCTTTTGGCTAGCGTGCGGGTGGCGAGTTCTCCGCGGCTGTTGCAGGCGCTGCAGTCGAATGCCAATCTGCGTCCCAATGAACTGGGCGAGATTGCGAAGAAGCTGGCGGCTCTGGAAACCCGTCGCGCAGGAGATCAGGAGGCGAGCGAAACGGACGTTCCAGACGAAGCGATTGAGGGTGCGGTCACAAAGTATCTGGAAGAAAACGCGGCAGAAGTGGCCGCCGAAAAAGACAAGCCGTTCCAGCCCATAGGAATGCCGCACGAAGACGCCGACGCCGAGCCGGCGAGTGAAGCGGTGCCGCAGGCGGCCGCTCCGGTTGGTGGTGTAAGCGCCTGCGTGACGCCGAAAACGGCGGTAAAAACGGCGGCCGCCGCAGCTGGGGTGGTCCATGCCCGGAAGCCGCACGTCCCCGTGCATGAAGAACGGCGCGACAGCACGCTGCAGAAAATCTCCAAGCTGGATATCAAGGGCCGGATTGCGCTGGCGATGCGGGGCAGCAAGGAAGATCGCTCGATACTGATCCGCGATTCCACCAAGCTGGTGGCGTTGGCTGTGCTGGATTCGCCGAAGGTTTCGGATGGCGAGGTTGAAAAATTCGCGCTACAGAAGAACGTGCTGGAGGCGGTGCTGCGCGCGATTCCGATGAAGCGCAAGTTCGCGAAAAGTTACACCATCATGCGGAATCTGGTGCAGAATCCGCGCACGCCGCTCGATGTTTCACTGGGATTGATGAAGAACCTTCTCATTCACGACCTGAAGAATCTGTCGGGCAATAAGGAAGTTTCGGACACGATTCGCAAGCTGGCGCTGCGGATGTTTAAACAGAAGATTGAGAAGAAAAACTAGTACCCAAGTACCCAGT
>CAVZUP010000110.1:0-35690 GCA_963778255.1 uncultured Acidobacteriaceae bacterium | reverse complement strand
ACCAATTGCTAGCCCTTAAGAAACCGCTTCAGTAGAAGCCAAGCTCCCTGCGGAATCCGCAGCGGAGTAGCCAGCCAGAAACTTCCCCAGAAGAGAACGTATTCAGGCAGCAGGCATACTAGACTTGCAACTGACAATTCCGGGGAATTTTCGCGGTGTTGGTAGTAGGTAAGCTTCTTCCCATCCCAAGCAACCGAAAATCGCGGCCGGTACCTCAAAGTGCTCAATCTTGGCATTGTGCGCCCGACGCGGGACCACAGCGGTTCAACCAGAAAGCACTTTTCGTCCTGAAAAAATTGGACCCAGGCATGCCCGGCGCCGTATCTCCCATGTCGACCGAATACGACGCGGGCGTCGTACCCAAGGTCCATGAACTGCCGCCAGGTCCAGAAAGAAAAATCTTCGCAGTCGCCTTTTTTTCTGTTTTCGAAGTCTTCTGGCGGTTGCCAATAATCCTCTTTGTCGAAAAGTTCCTTATCCGAAACGTACTCGCATCCTGCCAGGAATTTGCGGACCTCCTCGATGGAATGGCAGTGAACGGCGAGAGGCTGACTCACATAACGGCCGAGTGGAAAAGTGGGCCGCAGTCCCTTATGGCGATCGAACGGGCGAAAGACCTTCTTGCCTTCGGTGTCATAGGCAGCCGCAATGACTTCCGCGATCATGGTTGGAATCTTAACTGACAGATAACCGGGAACTGAGGACTACACCGGTACCGGCACGTCTCCACCATCTCGCGGGGCACTTGCTCGGCTTGATCCGGCTTGGCGAATGGAGAACTCTTAAACCTGGGATCGGGCCCTCAATCAAATTCTTCTTTCAGTCTATGATTGACTCGCGTGCCTGAGTCGGTGCACCCGGGTGCGAGGGAATCTTGGCAGCCAGGGAGGCAGGTCCGTATGGCGAAGAAACACAAGCAGCAGGCGGTTGGCGGGGAAGTCCTGCGCAATGCCAAGGAGACTGCGAAGGTTGAAGAGCACTGGCGTCTGCTGGGCAGAGCGAAACCCCGCAAACCATCGCGCGAGTACAAGTATGTGGAAGAGTTAGCGTACCTTCAGTTGGAGTTGATCAAACTCCAGGAATGGGTGCGCATGCGGGGGCTGCGGGTCTGTGTTTTGTTCGAGGGGCGCGATGCAGCCGGCAAGGGCGGAATCATCAAGCGCATTACGCAAAGCCTCAATCCGCGCGTGTGCCGCGTGGTCGCGCTCGGAACGCCCACGGAAAGGGAACGCGGCCAGTGGTATTTCCAGCGCTACGCCGCCGAATTGCCTTCTCGCGGCGAGATTGTGCTCTTTGACCGGAGCTGGTACAACCGCGCTGGCGTCGAGCGCGTGATGGGATTCTGCACGGAAGAGGAGTACCGGGAGTTTCTGCGTTCATGCCCGGAGTTCGAGCAGATGCTGATCCGCTCCGGCATCATCCTGATCAAGTACTGGTTCTCGGTGAACGATGAGGAGCAGGAAAGACGATTCCAGGAGCGCATGAGCAATCCCATCAAGCGTTGGAAGCTCAGCCCAATGGACATAGAGTCTCGGCGGCACTGGGTCGACTACTCGCGAGCCAAGGACGAGATGTTCTCCCATACGGACACGAAGAAGAGCCCCTGGCACGTGGTAAATTCCGACAGCAAGAAACGCGCGCGCCTCAACTGCATTGCCCACCTCTTGCAGCAGGTTCCCTACCATGATATGACGCCAGTTGAGGTTGAACTGCCGCCGCGTCAATCGGCGAAATACCAGAGGCCCAAGATGTCAGCGCAACGCTTTGTGCCGGAGATCTATTAGGCCCGCATCTTTATTAGGCTCGCATCAGGTGGAGTTACACCGGCACCGGCACGCTCTCCACGATTTCACGGAGGACTTGCTCGGCCTGCTCGGACTTTTTCAGAGTGGAAGTGTAAAGCGAACTTACGACTACGCGGTGGGCGAAGACGGAGACGACTAGCGGCTTGACATCTTCGGGCGTGCAGTAGTCGCGGCCTTCCAGAAAGGCCATGGCTTGCGCAGCGCGGTAGAGCATCTGCGAGCCTCGGGGAGATACTCCGAGAGAGAGATACTCGGACTCGCGGGTCTTACTGACTATGTTCAGCAAGTAAGTGATCAGCGATTCATCCACGTGAACCTGGGCCACAGCTTGCTGAATTTCCACTACGTCGGCGGCGTTGAGCACGGGCCGCAGGTTTTCCAGTTGGGCTACTCCGGCTTCGGCACGTAGAATCTCGCGCTCGGCGCTGCCTTCGGGATATCCCATGCGAACGCGCATCAGGAAGCGATCGAGCTGCGACTCGGGCAACGGGTAAGTGCCGTGGTGCTCGATGGGATTCTGTGTGGCCAACACGAGGAAAGGCTGCGGCAGCGGATACGAGTGCGCGTCGATAGTGACCTGTCCTTCGTTCATGGCTTCGAGCAGGGCGGATTGCGTCTTCGGAGTAGTGCGGTTGATTTCGTCGGCCAGCAGGACGTTGGCGAAAACCGGTCCCCGCTTGAATTCGAATTTCTGCTCGATGGCAGAATAGATCGAGATGCCCAGCACATCGGAGGGCAGCATGTCGCTGGTGAACTGGATGCGCTGAAACGTACAGTCGATGGCGCGAGCCAACGCCTGGCCCAGCGTGGTCTTGCCAACTCCGGGAACGCCTTCGATCAGCAGGTGCCCTTTGGCGAAAATGGAAACCAGGGCCAGGCGGAGAACGTCGTCTTTGCCGCGAATAACGCGGCGCAGCGATTCTTCCAGTTGCGCTGCGCGGCTGGAGGCGGCGCTCGCTACATGTGCTGACATTATTTGAATTCTACTATGTGAATCGCAAGGGGAAAGGGTTACCGGAGTCATCAGTGTGAACCGGGTTTGGGAACCTCGTCCTTTCGCATTTCGTTGCGGCTATACTAGCGAAACTATGTTTGATCTCCGATGTGCTCTAGTGGTCCTTGCATTTTCAGTGTCGGCCATTGCCCAACCAAAGGAAACCCCAATGATTCAACATGCACGCGGCACCTTCACCGTAAAAATTCAGCCCCTTACACCGGCACCAGCAGAAGGAATCTCGCGATTCTCCATTGACAAAGAGGTCCACGGCGATCTCGAGGCCACTACCAAGGGAGAGATGTTTTCGGCGGGGGATCCAAAATCGGGCGTGGCCGGGTATGTCGCCATAGAGGTCGTTACCGGAACGCTCGCCGGCAAACACGGCACGTTCGCGCTCCAGCATTCGGCGACGATGGACCGGAGCGGTCGGAAGATGTCCGTGATGGTCGTTCCCGGATCGGGGACTGGGGAACTCAAAGGTATTTCAGGGACGTTCGATATCCAGATCGCGAATGGGCAGCATTCCTATGATCTTGCGTACGAGTTGCCGGAATAGGCCACTCTTCTGAGAAATGCTATCCGGGTTGCTGGCGCCATGCGTCTTCTTATGACGGTGGATGGCGCTGCGATGACTTTCTCACATCCACAACGATCGTCTCTGCCAAGCGATCTTGGGCGCACATGCGGTTGCGATCCCAGAAGAACTGCAAAAAACCGAGCCCCGCTTCGAGCACTGCGGCCCCATAGCCAAGTGCTCGCTCGATAGATTGCCATGCCCCCATGCGCTCGCTGTTCAGGGACATTACCCTGGTTTGCGAGATCCATTTGCCTGGGGTTTGGCCATTGCCCCAATAATTCCCCAACCCAAAATAGATCAGGGCAAAAAAGATGTTCCCCACCTCGTGGAAATCCCACTTCAGGTTGATGACTTGTTCATGCAGCACGAAATGCCGCCATCCAACTTCGGCCGGCGCCCACAGCACCACCGCGAAAAGCACATCAATCCAATAGCCCAGAGCCCGCTGCCAGAAAGCTGCGAGAGGCAATCCCTCGAGCATATTCACACGAGGATTTTCATGACTTGAAAAGGTCCGCTTCGCCAGACTCGATGCTTGACTCATGGACCTAAACTGTAAATCATCGCAATCGAATAAGTCAGCGCATCCGATTCAAAGTGATCGCTTCGCAACCTACTGGCCGAAGTTCGCGGGCCTCCCGGTGAGCCGCTCGATCCTCTTCGCGGTTGGCGGATGGGTCGAGAACAGGCTGCCGAAACTCATCCCACCTAAGAACGGCGCAATGATGAAAAGATGCGCCGTCGATGGGCTCGCGATCAGCGGACGCTGATGGGAGTAATTGTCGATTTTCGCGAGCGCGCTGGCCAAGGCGTAGGGATTGCCGGTCCAATGAGCCCCGGTGTCGTCGGCCCCGTATTCGCGCGAGCGCGAGACGGCTAACTGAATCAACATGGCCGCGAAGGGGGCGAGGAAAATCATCGCGATGGACGCAATCGCGCTGCCTCCGCCGCGATCTTCGCGTTCTCCCCTCATGCCGCCAAAAATCATGCCCCACTTGGCGATCGAGGCCAGCCAGGTGATTGCGCCGGCCAGCGTGGCGGCGATCGAACTGATCAGGATGTCGCGATTGCGGACGTGGCCGAGTTCATGGGCCAGCACGCCTTCCAGTTCGTCATCGGTGAGCAGTCCGAGGATGCCCTGGGTCACGGCTACGGACGCGTGGTTTGGATTGCGTCCGGTGGCGAAGGCGTTGGGCGAGTCGCTGGGGATGACGTAGATCTTGGGCATCGGCAGGCTGACTTTTTGCGCCAGGCGCTCGACGATGTTGTAGACGCGCGGCAGGTCTTCGCGGCTGACGGGCTGCGCGCGATAGGTGGCCAGCGCGATCTTGTCGGAGAAAAAGTAGGAAACAAAATTCATGACGGCGGCGAAGGCTAGCGCCATCAACATGCCGTTCTGGCCTCCGAAGGCGCGGCCGGCCAGCATGAGCAACAGCGTCATGACGGTGAGCAGAAGAGTGGTTTTGAATACGTTGCTCATAATTGCAGCCTCAGTATGATCTCAGTGTATTGGATGCCAGACCTGAGGCTTTAGGCTCCTTGTGTGGTAGCGGGGCTTTGCCCCGCTGGACGGGGCGGAGCCCCGTCACCACACAGACTTTAGCTCTGCCGCTTTAGCGCCCGGTCCAACGTCTGGTCGAGCGCGGCTTTGGCTTTTTCGTAATCCTCGGGCGTGATCTTGCCTTGCTTGCGCTCGACTTCCAGTTGGAATAGCTCTTCCTTCAGCGCTTCGAGCAGCATCGCTGGTTTTGTGGCGGGAATACCGTTCGCGAAAGGCGCGGGCGCTGCCGCAGTTGTACGAGGCGCGCTCGGTGCTGTGGGCGGTTTTGCCGCGGAAGCTGCGGCGACGGTGGCCGCGGGCTGCCGTTTTGTGACCACCCATCCGCCGATAGCTAGCAGCACGGCGAATCCGCCGAGGATGGGCCAGCGATATTGCTGTAGGGCGTCGGGTGCATCGATCGGCGCGCCGAGTCCTCCGCCGGGCATAGGACGACCGTTGCGTCCCTGTGATTGCTGTTCCTGCTGGGCGGCGCCGGAGGCGGTTTCTCCTGGCCCTTCGGTGATCACTCCGTTGCCTTTCAGCGTGAAACCTAGAGGCTGGCCGGGCTTGGTTTGCTGCGCAACTTCTACCTGGCTGTCGCCCTGATTGGGATCCTGCATCGACTGGAAGTTCGCCCCGGTCGCGGGCGTGAACTGCATGGTCTTGGGGAGCACGATGACCAGGTGCGCGGCGGCATAGAGCGGCTTGGGATCGACCTTGATTTCTCCTGAGTAGGGCAGCGTGAACTCCACCTGGAATTGCGTTTCTCCAGGACGCAGCGGGAAGGCGAGCGCGTAGCGGTTCTTTTCCGACTGGGGCACGGCTTCGGCGGGGATGGGCTGGCCGTTCGGGGCGCGGGCCTGCACTTGTTCGACCTTTGCGCCGGCGGGCAGATAGAACTCGAAGTTGTGATCGTTCATCTGCGTCTTCGCCGGAGAAGAATTATTGCTGACAACGAACAGACGCACGCCCTGCATGGTTCCGCCGTCGGCCTGGAAACGGATGACGTCGGCGGTCACGTCGAGGCCGGTGACCTTGGGCGCGACATCATAGACCTGAAGATCGGCCGTGTTGACGCCGGGAGGAGCCATCTGATGATAGTTGACTCCCTGATGCACGGCGCGGATGAGGTGCGGTCCGGGCACGGTGATCTTGAAGCTGAACTTTCCGGCGGCGTCGGCCTTGGTGCTGGGGCCAACGTCCATGCCGTTGGCCAGGTTGATGAGGATGACTTCATCTCCAGCGGCGGGCTTGCCGGTGGTGCCGTTGGTGACCGTGCCGGTCAGGGTCTGGGCAGCGGCGGATAGGGCCAGCGTGAGGATGGCGGTTAGTAAAGCGGACTTTGCGAGTTTGGTCAAAAGAACTCCGTCTAGATGCTTATGCTGATTTGTGTATTGCGGCAATGCGTTCGAAAACTTCCGCTAGCTTCGCGGATTGAATGTCCGATACATCAACTCCGTAGACTTCGTTGATCTTAGCGATCAGTTCCTCATTTGTCTCGTTGTGGTGAAAGTCCCACAAGCTTGACTCGTCAGAAATCCAAGCCCAGTCGAGATTAAGAACGCGGTGAATGAAATCCTCAGCAAGTTCCGGATACACTTCAACTCGTTTTTGAGAGGCAAATTGAATCGGAACTTTTGTTCCCGGCCGCGGAAGAGCTTCTCCAGTTTTATCTCTCTCCACCTTAATGGAGGCAAAGTGCTCTTCTAACACCTGCCGGGCTTCCTGCTCGGTGTCGCCCATCCCCAACAGGGCCCACCAATTAACGATGCGGGCTGCATATCGGTGCTGCTTGAGTCGAGAACCCACGCTGTCCGGATCGATCGCTTGTTCTCGCACCGTAATCGGATAGTCGTCCAACTCCCAGTTACGCTTGCGGAGCGATAGGCAGAATTTCCAAGCGGCGTGAAGTTGCTCGTTTAGGCGCATGGCCTCACTATGCACGAAGTTCATGGAGCATGTGCTGGCGGCGGACCTTGATTTTGCTCTCGTCCTTGCGGGCCTGGGCGAGATCGTAGGCAAGCTGCATCCGGAGCCAGGTTTCCGGAGTGCTGCCAAAGGCCTTCGAGAGGCGGATCGCCATCTCGGGACTGATGCCCGACTTGCCGTGAATGACGTTGTTGAGCGTCTGCCGGCTCACGCCGAGAACCTCGGCTCCCTCGGTTACGGACAAGCCCAAAGGCTCAAGACAGTCATGCCGCACGATGCGACCCGGATGTGCAGGATTTTTCATGGGCATTGCATTTTCTCCTTCTTGCCCTCAGTGGTAGTCGAGCAGTTCGACATCAAAGGCATCGGTCCCTTCGAAGCGAAAAACGATGCGCCAATTGGCCCGCACGGTGACCGCCCAAAACCCCTTCCATTCGCCTTTGAGCGGATGAAGGCGGTATCCAGGAACGCCGAGAGCTTGCGGCGTAGCAGCAGAATCAAGCGCCGTTAGGATTCGTTCCACCTTGTCCACCAGATCTGGCCGTATCCCGCTGCGGTCGTCCTGCTCGTAAAGCCGTTTGAGGCCGCGATGCTTAAAACTCCTGATCATGCAAGAATACACTGTAAAGTGTACATTGTCACTTGTCGCTTCTCTACGGGCCTTGCACCTTACGCCAGCTGTCCAGCAGCCTGCTCCAGTCGCGCGATCTCGGCCATGATTGCGGCGGCTTCCTCTTCGAGCGAGGCGCGCATGGATTGATAGTCGGAGTCTCCTACCTTGCCGGCCTTGTATTCGAAATTCAGGTCACGCAGGTTCTCGTAGACCGCTTCCTTGCGCTCGCGGAGATAGCCGAGGCGCGTCTTTTCTTCTCCGGAGTAGACTTCGCCGGGGAAGAAGAAGATGTAGTAGACGGAGGTGAGCGTGATAACAGCGCAGACGAAAATGGTCATTGGGCTGACTCCTTTCCCCCATTGTCGTTATTCGATCGCAGCTTTTCGCGGACAGGAGTGTCCGCGCCACACGCGCTTATCATAGGTCGGTCTCTTTTCTCGCCTGCTGCCGGTACTCGTCTAACTCTTTGCCTTGCGGGATGGTGATGCCATCGGCGAGGGCGGGTGCGGGGCGGTTCTTCCAGGCGCGCACTACATAGACCACGAAGGCGATGCCCAGCGCCAAGGCTGCGAAGGGCATGATCCAGGCCACGCGGTTGAAGCCGGTGGCGGTGGGAGCGGCGACCACGGTTGGTCCATATTCCTGCACGAAGCCTTGCAGGATGAGGTCGTCGTTGTCTCCCTTATCGAGCGCGGCCAGCAGTTGGTTGCGCATCTTTTCGGAGGACTGGCAGCCGACGTGATTGCATTCCAGCAGGACCTGGCCGCATCCGCAGGTGCACATCATGCGATGGCCCAGGTCTTTGAAGCGGGCGCTGTCGTCGCCGGCGCCCATACAAACCACGACCGCGAGCGCGAGAATAGTGGCCTGCAGCCAGCGGTGCGGAGAGTTTCCGCTTTTGCGGCGAAGAGCAGATCCTGCCCCTACGGCAAGCTCAGGGTCAGGATGAGAATTGATGATAGAAGCCGGCGATTTCATTTCAGTCACCTGCTCCCACATGCGCCGGAGTTCGAACCGGCGCGGTTGCGGCCACACGCATGGCGGCGGCGTTCGGAACCAGAGCGATGATGGTGCCGAAGACCATGATGATCAGGCCAATCCAGATCCATGGGACCAGAGGATTCAAGTGCGCTTTGATGATGGGCTTGCCGGTGGTCTCGTTCTTGCCTTCATAGACGAGATAGACGTCGGTCACCAGAAATAGATCTTCGCGGAAGCTGGGGTAAATGCGCGGCAGAGTTTGCGGCTGTCCGCTGGCTTTATAGAAGCGGCGCTCGGGATACATGGTCGTAATTTGCTTGCCGCCACGGAATACGTTGATGATCGCCCACTCGTTGGCGTAGTTGGGATTGTCGTCTTGCGTGTAGGACTGGCAGACCAGTGTGTAGGGGCCGATGTTGATTTGGTCGCCGAAGCCCATTTCTTTTTCAACTTCCTTGTTGAAGGGCGTGCCGAGGATTCCGATGATGACCAGGGCGACGCCAAAATGGACTACGTAGCCGCCGTAGCGGCGCGTGTTGCGGTGATAGAGCTGAATCATGGCAGAAATCAGATTCTGCCCGCTCTTGCCGGCGATGACGCGGCCTCCGCGGAGGAATTCGGCGATGACGGTGAAGATCACCAGCGCCGAGAGAACGGCGGCCATGACCGCGTAGAAATACGAAGGATCTTCCCACGGACGGACGCCGAACAGGATCATCATGCCGCCTACGGCCAGCGAGCCAATGGCGGGGAAGAGGAAATTCCGCTTCAGGCTTTCGATGGAAGTCTTACGCCAGGCGAGCAGCGGTCCGACGGCCGTTAACAGCAGGAGAAGCAACGCAACCGGGATCGCCACGCGATTGAAAAACGGCGGTCCGACGGTGACTTTGTGGCCCTGAACGAATTCCGACAGGATCGGGAAGAACGTTCCCCACAGGATGGTGAAGCAGACGACCAGCAAAAGAAGATTGTTGAACAGGAAACTGGATTCGCGCGAAACCAGCGACTCCAGCTTGTGCTCGGTCTTGAGATGCGACCGATTTGCGATCAGGAAGAAAGTGCAAACGGCGAGAGTCAGACCGATGAAGACCAGGAACCAGGTTCCGATCGAGGATTGCGCGAAGGCGTGCACCGAGCTGATTACGCCCGAGCGCGTGAGGAAGGTTCCTAACATGGAGAGCAGGAAGGTCGCGAAGATCAGCGACATGTTCCAGACTTTTAACATGCCACGTTTTTCCTGCATCATGACGGAATGCAGAAACGCCGTGCCGGTAAGCCAGGGCATGAGCGAGGCGTTTTCTACCGGGTCCCACCCCCAGTAGCCGCCCCATCCCAGGACAGCGTAGGCCCAGTGCGCGCCGAGAAAGACACCGATGGTGAGGAAGCACCAGGTCACCATGGTCCAGCGGCGGGTGATCTGAATCCATTTTTCGCCGGGATACTTCATGATGAGCGCGCCCAGTGCAAAGGCGAAGGGAACGGTGAAGCCGACGTATCCCAGGTAAAGCATGGGGGGATGGATGACCATCTCGGGATACTGCAACAGCGGATTGAGCCCGGTGCCATCGGCGGGGAGCGCGCCCTGCATGACGGCGAATGGGTGCGCGGCAAAATTCAGGATCAACAGAAAGAAAACCTGCACCGAAGCGATGATCACCGAAGCGTAGGCGAACAGGCGCTGATCGGTCTTGTAACGCAGGCGAAGAACGAATCCGTAGCCGGCCAACAGCAGCGACCAGAACAGCAGCGAGCCTTCCTGCCCAGACCACAACACGGCGAACTTATAGGCGGCGGGCAAGTCGCGGTTGCTGTGATGGAAGATGTAGGCAATGGAGAAATCGTTGTTGAACGCGGCCAGTACGAGAACGATGCCGGCCAGCAGTACGGCTCCAAACGTGGCGATTCCAGCGCGTCGCGCGGTCTCACCGAGACGAGCCGAAGCGGCATCCTTACCGAACAACGCGAAAAAGCCTGCCAGGAAAGAATACGCACTTAGGCCGAGCGCCAACAGCAGCGCAAAGCTACCAATTTGAGACATCTCTGGAACCCCACTTTATCTGTAGCTGTATTTTTTCAGAGAAGCTGGCGGTATGCAAACCACGTGCGCCCATAGGTGCGAACTGCTTGCCCGCAAACGTTATCGAGTAGCAGCTTTGTCATCCTGAGCGACGCGAAGGACCTGCTCTCTCGTCTACTGGCAAAAGCAGGTCCTTCGCTCCGCTCAGGATGACAACCTTAGGGTATCTACCGCTATTTCTCCAGCGGATAGCCCTTTTCGCGCCATTCGCGAATTCCGCCGTCCATGGAAATGACATTGGCGTAGCCCATCTTTAGCAGGTTGTCGGCAGCCAGCGCCGAACGGAAGCCGCCTCCACAATAGAGGACGAACTCAGTCTGCAGGTCGGGATACTTTTCCTCAATGTCGCGTTCGATGATGCCCTTGCCCAGGTGGACGGCTCCGGGCAGGTGGTCGGCCTCGAATTCGCGGTCTTCACGGACGTCGACCAGAACAAATTTCTCGCCATGTTCGAGCCGCGCTTTGACGGCGTCAACGCTGGTCTCGCGGATGCGCTGTTTAGCTTCATTGACGATCTTCAGGAAGCGCGGTGGATGCTGATGTGCCATAAGATTTAAAGCTCCTCGCTCCGGATTAGGCGGTTGGCTGAGACGCGGGCTATTGACTCATCAAACTACCGCGTCCTAGATTATCAAACTACGATTTCAAACTACGATTACCAAACTACCAAATTGCAAAATAGCCAAATTTCCGCGAGCATGTAATTTGCGATCTTGTAATCTTATGACGCTCATCATTCGCCAGTCTCGCATTCACTCCTATGGCTGCTACACCACGCGTCCGATTCGCAAGGGCACGCTGATTGTGGAATACGTGGGCGAGTACCTCAGCTATGAGCAGGCCGACGATCTTTATGACGAATTTGAGAACACCTATTTGTTCGGCTTGGACGGCGGCAAGAAGATTATCGACGGCTTCGGCGTAGCCGCTTTCGTCAATCATTCCTGTAGTCCGAACTGCGAGACCGACCAGATCCGGGGCAAGATGTGGATCATTGCGCTGCGCGATATTGAGGCCGGCGAAGAACTGACCTACGACTACAACCTCTATGACGGCGAGGACGACGCTCCCTGTTTATGCAGGACCGAACGTTGCCGGGGAAGTCTGTATTCAATGTCGCACCTGCGCAAGATCGCGAAGAAACGTGCCAAGGTTGCAGCCGCCGCTATCGCTTCGTAGGAAGCGGTATTTCCCGATGCTACAATCGTCTTTTCCGGTCGCATTCGCGACGCTGGAGTCCTGTTTGAACCGTGCATCCTCGGGCCTCGAAGCCGTTGTCGCCAACGCTCTGCATCGCGCTCCGGCGAGTGAAAGCGCGCTGCTGGCCTGGCCCGTGGCCTGCGGCAGCGCGGTGGCCGACCGGACACGGGCGCTCGACTTTTCCGATGGAGTTTTGCGGGTAGAGGTTGCCGACGCGGCATGGCGGCGGGAACTCGTCAGCCTGGCGCCGCGCTACGTGGCTTTGATCAATAAGTATTCCGCGGCGCCGGTGAAGCGGATTGAATTTGTGGTGAAGGCATGAAAGTTACCGACAAAGACGTCGTCTACGTGGCCGACTTGGCCAACCTTATGTTGACCGAGGACGAACGCGTCCACATGCTGCGGGATTTGAACTCCATTCTCGAGTATGTGGAGCGGCTCGGCGAACTGGATACCGATAACGTCGCGCCCATGGCGCAGGTTTCCGACCGCTATGGTGTGGACGAGCCGCGGCAGGGAAGCGAGCGGTTTGCTTACGCGATCCGCGACGATGTGAAAGACGGACTACGGGAATCGCTGCCGCACGAAGTTGCCGTGAAAAATGCTCCGGATACCGACGGAATGTTCTTTGAGGTTCCGAAGGTGATCGAGCGATGAGAGATAACGACAGAAAATGATAGCGGCGTTGACCATTGACGGCGTTCGAAACGCGATTGCGGAGCGGCAGACAACTGCGACCGCTGTGGCACGCGATTTCTACACGCGCATCCGGCAGGAAGATCCTGAGATTGGCGCGTTTCTAACGCTTTGCGAGGAGCGCGCGCTGGCGCAGGCCGGGCGCATCGACGCGCTGGCCGCGGCGGGCAAGCCTTTGCCTCCGCTCGGGGGAGTTCCGGTTGCCATCAAAGACGTCATGGTGACGCGCGGCGTGCGCACCACGGCTGGTTCGAAAATTCTTGAAGATTTTATTCCTCCGTATGACTGCACGGCGGTTGTCCGACTGGAAGCGGCGGGCGCAGTGATTCTCGGCAAGCTCAACTGCGATGAGTTTGCCATGGGCTCGTCCAATGAGAACTCGGCGTATCATGACGTGCACAATCCACGCGACAAGAGCCGCGTTCCGGGCGGATCATCGGGCGGATCGGCGGCGGCGGTCGCGGCCGAAATGGCGGTGGCTACGCTTGGCTCCGATACCGGCGGATCGATTCGCCAACCTGCGTCGTTTTGCGGCGTGGCCGGTCTGAAGCCGACTTATGGACGGGTGTCGCGCTATGGGCTGATTGCATTTGCTTCGTCGCTCGATCACATTGGGCCGTTTGCGAAAACCGTGAAAGAAGTCGCGCTGGTGCTGCGCACGATTGCCGGCCGCGATCCCATGGATTCGACCTCCGCCGAAGTGCCTGTCCCCGATTACGTGGCTGAACTGGAGAAGCCGGTGCGCAGTTCGGGCAAAGCGTTGCGAGTTGGCGTGGCCAAAGAATACTTTGGCGAGGGGCTCGATCCTGAGGTGGGCGCGGCGGTGGAGGCGGCGATCCAGAAGCTGGCCGAGCTCGGATGCGAGATTGTTCCGGTGAGTTTGCCGCACACCGAATATGCGGTTCCCACGTATTACATTCTGGCTACGGCGGAAGCGTCGTCGAACCTGGCGCGCTTTGACGGCGTGCGCTACGGATTCCGGGCGAAGTCGGGCACGCTTTCTGAGATGTACCGGTTGACCCGCGACGGCGGATTCGGCATGGAAGTGAAGCGCCGCATCATGCTCGGCACTTATGCGCTGAGCGCTGGTTACTATGACGCTTACTATCTGAAGGCGCAGAAAGTGCGCACGCTGCTCACGCGCGACTTCGATGAGGCTTTCAAGAAGGTGGATGTGATCGCCGCGCCGACTTGTCCGACTCCGGCGTTCAGGCTAGGTGAGAAGGTCAACGATCCGCTGGCTATGTATCTCGCCGATATCTACACCGTAACTGCTAACTTGGCGGGCATTCCGGGGATTTCAATTCCTTGCGGCGAGAATCACGAGAAGCTGCCGATTGGGTTGCAGCTGTTTGCTCGGCATTTTGATGAGGCTACGCTGCTGCGCGTGGCGCACGCGTATGAGCGGTCAAGAACATCGACGTAGGGGCTAGTGCTACTTGGAATTCTGAGGCAGCGGAATCTGTCGGAGAGTTTTACGGTAATCGCCATGTCGGACTTCTTGGCGCTGAGCTCCATTCGCTCGGTAACAATCCGCCAGAGATGTTCCGCGATGCATTCATCGGAGGCGCCGCTCACCAACAGTTCGTACACGCCGCCTAAGTACATGTCATACTCGTCCTGCGCGTTTGGTTCCTCTTTGACGCCGATCGGATCCCAGACATCCAGCAGGACGTGCCGGATTGCAACCCTGATCCGACGGGATTCGTATTTCTCAATCACTCGCGTCTCTTTCCGCCAGCCAGCTCGTATCGCGTTTGCCTATAGAGTTTCGTAATACCTCTCGCCCGAGCACGCGCGGCACAACACCTTCCCGTCCCGCACAACTTCGCGGCGGAAATTTATACCTTCGTCGCAGTCGGCGCAGACGATGCGCTCGCCTTTGTATCCGGGGAATTCTTCGGCGGGGAGTTCTACTTTTACCCATTGCTTGGTGAATAAGTCGTCTTCGGCCATTTCGCGATAGGCCAGCATCTGCTGCTGGTTCTTGCTTTCGATTTCGGGATGCATAGCGCGGGCCAAGGCCTTCGACGATTCTTTGGCGGCGATGCGGATGGCTTTGTACCAGTGGTCGGAAGCGGACCCACTCGACGAGAGCGGCGAAGCGAGATCGACGAAGGTCGCGGCCATCTTGCCCCAGTCGCGGAATTTCAGGGCGCGCTTGCCGAGGCGGCATCCGGTGACCACGGCAATGGCGTCGGTGGCGCAGCGGTCGATTTCGACGAAGGTGACCAGGCGCTTGCGGTCTTCTTTCTTTCCGCGCGGGTCTTCGATGCCGAGCTTCTGCAGACCCAGCATGGCCATGCGCACGCCCAGCACCTGTCCGGCGCAGAGATGGCCGTGGGCTTGTTCGGCTTCACGGAGATAGTCGTCGAGAGAAAGCATTTTGTAATTTGGCAATTTTGAAATTTGGTAACCCGAGACCTCGAGAGACATGCTTCGATGTTTCGAAAATTACACAATTACAAAATTACACAATTACCAGATCTCTTTCACTTTCTTCGCCAGCGCACGCCGTCTTTTGTGTTCTCGACGATGATGCCGGCGGCGGTCAGTTCGGCGCGCAGGGCGTCGGAAGCCTTGAAGTTACGGGCTTTTCTGGCGGCTTCCATCTCTGTCAATTTTTGATTCACTTGTTCGTCGGCTAGTTGTGCGGAACCGGCGATCTCCAGCAATTCGGGGCTGATCTCTTTCTCGCGGCCTTCGGCTTTGGCCCAATCGAGAATGGCTTTCATCTTGGGCTGATCGTCATCTTTCAGCACTCCGAAGATCTCGTCGAACTTTTCCAGCGCGCAGAGCAGCGGCTTTACGTCATCCTGGCGAAGCTCTGAGGCGTCTAGTGCGGTGTTGGCTTTGCGCAACATGTCGAACATGGCGGCTTGGGCTTCGGCGGTATTCAAGTCGTCGTCGAGAGCGCTCTTGATCTTAGCGGTGGTTTCGGCCGCCAGTTGCGCCATCGGCTCGGTTGCTCCGGCGGGGAACTGCGTGCTGGTTAGGCGGAAGCGGAAGTTGCGCAATTTTTCGACCGAGCTGGCCGCGGACTTCAGACCATCGAAGGTGAAATTCAGCTGATTGCGATACGGCACCTGCGTCAGCAGCCAGCGGATCGAGGACGGCTTGTGGCCGCGCAGCACCAGGTCGCGGATGGTGAAAAAATTCCCGAGACTCTTCGACATCTTCTGGCCTTCGACCAGCAGAAAGCGGACATGAAACCAAAAGCGGGCAAACTGCTGGCCGGTCTGCGCCTCCGATTGCGCGATTTCGTTTTCGTGATGCGGAAAAACCAGGTCTTCGCCGCCGGCGTGCAGGTCAAAACTTGGGCCGAGCTGCTCAATGGACATCACCGAGCACTCGATATGCCAGCCCGGACGTCCTCGCCCGATCGACGTATCCCACGCCGCTTCGCCCGGCTTCGCGGCCTTCCAGAGGGCGAAGTCGCGAGCGCTGTCTTTTTCGTATTCGTCCAGATCGACGCGCGCGCCGTCGGTCATGCCCTCGAAATCCTTTTTCGAGAGCTTGCCATAGCCGGGGAATTTTGCGATGCGGAAATAGTAAGAACCGTCGTCGGTGCGATACGCGAAACCTTTCTTTGCCAAATCGGCAATGAAATCGGCCATCGCGTTGATGTGTTCGGTGGCGCGCACCAGAATGGGCTGTTCGATGTTCAACGTGGCCGAATCTTCCAGAAAGGCTTGGGTGAACTTCGCGGTGTACTGCTGCACGTTGACGCCATCGCGAGCAGAATTGCGGATGATCTTGTCGTCCACGTCGGTGATGTTCATGACGTAACGGACTTCGTATCCGCTCTGGCGCAGAAAGCGATAGAGAAGATCGACGGCGATGAATGTACGAAAATTGCCGATGTGGCCGTAATCGTAGACGGTTGGTCCGCAGGCATACATGCGGACGCGGTTGCCGTCGAGCGGCTGAAATTCTTCGACCTTGCCGGAGAGAGTGTTATAGAGGCTCAGTGCCATGGATGAGTTCAGAAACGCAGTGCGAACCTTTCATTCTAGGGGTGTGCTGGAATCAGGGTCAAATGGGCTCGGGAAGTAGAGATTCAGTGTCCGCGGAATTCTCAAGACTGGGGCGCCGGTGGGGGCGGAGGCTGATGCAGGCGGTGCTGCACCAGGAACGCGTAGTGCACGGCGGAGACGATGGTGAAGATGAAGGTGGCGCGAAGGAAGATTTTGGCGGCGTCGTCGATCAGCACGATCGGTTTGACCAGGAGCAGCAGCACGAAGAAAATCGCTCCGACTTGGGCGAAGGTGTTGGCTTTGCCGAAGATGCTGGGGCGAAAATCGCGAAGGCCGGCGATCATGAAGAGCACTCCGCTGATCAGTAGGATGGAGATATCGCGGCTGAAGACCAGGATCGTATATTTCCACGGGACCAGAGCGCGCTGCTCAATCGAGAGAACGAGAAACATGGTGCTCATCAGCAGCTTGTCGGCGATGGGATCGAGATACTGGCCGAGAATCGTCTGCTGATGCAGGGTGCGGGCGAGCAGGCCATCGAGGCCGTCGCTTAATCCGGCGAGAACGAACAGCGCCAGCGCCCATTTGAAATCGTGCTTGACCAGATTGATGACGATGAAGGGCAGAAAGATCATGCGCAGCAGCGTGAGCTGGTTGGGCGCGGTCAGAATCTGCCGGAGGTTCACCGAGGCTTGTCTCCTGCGGCGTGTTCTCCTCCCGCATGTCCGGTGGCGCTGTCGAGAAACTCGCTGACCAGAAGCGGGGCGGGATCCTGTCCGGTTTTTTCGGCGAAGCGCTGGGCGAGCGAGAGCAGGTTGCCTTCGGGAAGGTCGAGTTCCATGCGCTCCAGGCGGTGCATGGGAAAGAAGACGACGCCGGAGGTGAAGGGCTCGCCGCTCTTGATCTGCGAGGCGAGGTCGTCGAAGCCCGCGACATCGACACCGCGCAGGCTGAGGCCTTCGGTGGAGAGATGGAGAATCGCGCCCCAGAATTTTTCGCGCGGGTTGGTTAAAGTCGCGATCACGAGCGCTCCGGGACGAAAGGGGCTGACGGCTTGAGGTTCCTGATAAAAGCTTGTACTGGGCACGATGGGATTGTCGTCTGGGAGGGTGGGAAAATGCAAACGGAGGCAAGCTATTCTCCCAACTATCCGTTGCTACACGGGCCGCGTGGTAACTTCAGTAGCCTGAAGCCTGCGCGGATTTTCGAGAATTTCTTCTCGTCTGAATCTTGGTTTACCTGAAGGGTACGAAGACCAAGGGTGTACACAATGTTCCCGCGCAACGCAATGACCTGTTCTTCGAGGATACGGCTTCCTCCTGCGTCGTACTCCAACATGAACTGCACAGCGGGAAGTCCCGCGAGTTTTGCCGAGCTTCGCCTGACAACGCGAAGCCGTTGCTTACCTTCCCCCGTCAGGTCGATTTCATCCTTAGCTATAGCGGAGAGTGTCTCGTAGTCAGTTACGTTGTAGTGTGCGTCGACCCAGACGAAGCGACTGTCGTCGATTGACGCCAAAGCCGTGCGCCCAGCATCAGGCAGGGCGACTAGGAACCCGTGATTTGGATTTGGGCTGTGTGAACCGTGAGCAACGACTCCCGCACTCAAGGATACGTAATACCCATAATCGCAGTTGGTGTATCGCTCGTGCCAAATCGTTTCCGATTCCGTCTCTTGCCAATTGTGCTGGCCCGCTGCAGCTAAGACTCCGAATGGAACTAGCACGGTAGCGAATAGCCAGTGTCGAAGAGCTCTGCGCATCGCTACGGCGAATGTATTCCTAGTGTTCAGTTTCATTCCGCACCGCTTTCAGATCAATCCCTACCTGCTCGGCCTTCTTGTAAAGATGCGAGCGCTCCAGCCCCAGCGCACGCGCCGTGTTTGAGATCTGGTGGTGGTTACGTTTTAACTCCGCGAGGATGGTTTGTTTTTCGAAGTTGCGGACGCGGTCGGCTAGCGGGCCGGTGCTGGATACGGAATCGAGAGTGGCTGCGGATGCGGGCAGGGCGAGCGCCACGGTTTCGGCGGTGACTTCGTCGGACGCTGCCAACAACATCAGGCGCTCGACGGCGTTTCTCAGTTCGCGCACGTTGCCGGGCCATTGATGTTCTTGCAGCGCGGCCATGGCGTCGGCGGTGAAGCGCATGGGCTTCCATCCGTTGGTGGCGCTCACCTGCGCGGCAAAGTGTTCGATCAGCGCGGGGATGTCTTCGCGGCGTTCGCGTAGCGGAGGCAGACGCAGGGGAAAGACGAAGACGCGGTGAAATAGATCCTGCCGGAATTTGCCGTCGCGGACTTGCGCTTCGAGATCGCGGTGGGTGGCGACGACGACTCGCACATCCACGGTGATGGCGCGCTCGCCGCCGATGCGCTCGACTTCTCCTTCTTCTAGAACGCGCAGCAGCTTGGCTTGCATGGTGAGCGGCATGTCGCCGATTTCGTCGAGAAAAATGGTGCCGTGCTGGGCTTGCTCGAACTTGCCGAGATGGCGGCCGGCGGCTCCGGTGAACGATCCTTTTTCGTGGCCGAATAATTCGGATTCGATCAGTTCGGCCGGAACCGCGGCGCAGTTCAGCGTGACGAATGGTCCGCCTGCCCGCGGACTGCGCTCATGCAGCGTTCGCGCCACCAGTTCTTTTCCCGTGCCGGTTTCGCCTTGAATGCAGACGCGGGTTTCGCTGGCGGCCACACGCTCAACCTGCGCCATCACGCGGCGCATCGTGTCGCCTTTCCATACGATCTCGTGTTTGCCGAGGCGGCGCTCCAGGTCGCGATTTTCGCGCTCGAGGCGGCCTAGCTTCAGCGCGTTCTCTACCGTGAGCAGCAGCTTTTCGGTGGAAATCGGCTTTTCCAGGAAGTCGAGCGCGCCCAGACGCGTGGCGCGCACGGCCATTTCGATGTGGGCCTGGCCCGACATCATGACGACCGGAGTCGGCACGCCTTGCGCTTTGAGTTCTTCGAGCAGCGTCAGGCCGTCTTTGCCGGGCATGACCACGTCGGAAAGGATCAGATCGAACGATTGCGACTTGGCCAGTTCCAGAGCCTTGTTGGCGTTATCGCAGACGGCGGCTTCGTGGCCTTCCAGACGAAACGCCCGCGAGAGCGACGCCAGCGTGTTGGCTTCGTCATCGACGATTAGTAAGTGCGCTTTTTGCGCCACGGTTTTCTCCTGTTAGTTCTGTTTCGAATGCCATGGTTGTGGTTCGCAGGGCAATTCGATGCGAAATGTCGTTCCTTTTTCTTTGGTGCTGGCGACGGAAATCTTGCCGCCGTGATCGCTCACCACCGACTGCACAATTGCTAGGCCGAGTCCGGTGCCGTGCTGCTTGGTCGTGTAATAAGGAGTGAACAAGCGCTCACATTCTTCTGGAGTCATGCCGGAGCCGGTGTCGGCGACTGAAAGTTCAACTCCTTTGTCCGTGGCTGCGGTGCGAATCGTCAGGTCTCCGCCTTGCGGCATGGCGTCGATGGCGTTGAGCACCAGATTCTGCAACGCGCGATGCAGCAGATCGGGATCGGCGGAAATTTCGGGCAGCGGATCGGCCAGCTCGGTATGTACAGCAATCGGATTCTTCTCTCGATCGTCGCTCTGCAATTGCGCGTGAAACACTCGCAGCACCGATTGCACTATGTCGTTCAGCTGCGTTGGTCTGCGCTGCGGCTGCGGCATCTTGGAGAATTCGCTGAAGCGGCCGATGATGGTTTTCAAGTTATTGATTTCCGCCAGCAGGGTTGCGGTGCCCTCCTGGAAGACCTCCTCGAACATTTCCGGCGACTTTTGTTTTGCGCGCAACAGATTTTCAACCGTCACCTGCAGCGGGAAAAGCGGATTCTTTAATTCATGCACCAAGCGCCGCGCCAGTTCGCGCCATGCGGCCACGCGCTCGGCTTGCAGAGTGCGGTCTTTTTGCTGCACGAGATCTTCGGTCATGCGGTTGAAGGACGCCGCCAGTTCGCCGAGTTCGTCGCTCGATTCGACGTCTACTTTTGCGCCGAGATCGCCGGCGGCGACGCGGCGCGCAGCCTCGGCCAGCGACACGACGGGGCGCGTGACGCGTGCGGCAAACCACAGGCTGGCCAGCACGGCAACCAGGATTCCTACACCGCCGACCAGCATGGCGGTGGAGATGATCCGCCGTTGCAATTCGATCAGCGGACGCCGCGAACTGCCGACTAGTAGAACGCCCAGCAGCGGCGGGTTCTGATGCGCGGCGTTCTGATCCGCCGGAGTCTGATTTGCCGAAGCCAGATTTGGCCCAGTGAGCGGGATGGCATGAAACACTTCGGCGTCGGCCGAATCCGCCGTCCAGTGGATCACGTGCTGCGATTCCTGAAGGGTGTCGCGCACCTGCGCTACCAGCGGGGCAATCTTGTCGGCTCCCGCGGCTGGTCCGTTTAGGTCGAGCAGCGACTTCGGACTCCAGGTTGCGTCCAGGTTTTGATAGAGCAACACGTGCGTACCGGCGGGGATGTCGAGCGTCGAGAGGAAGCGCTGGTCGAGCCGTTCGCCGCCAACCACATATAACGGTTGTTCGGCGATGCGGGCCACGCGCACGGCAAACAGGCCGAGGCTCGCGCCTTCCGGCAGCTCTTCACGCTTCAGGAACGCGCCGGCGGGGCCGGCAGGGATGGCCGCTGGTTCGGGGTATCCAAATTTTGCCTGCCATTGCGCAGAGGAGAGGATGGTGCCCCGGCTATCGACCAATTCGAGAAAATCGAGTTGCTGTTGAGCGGCCAAAGCTTGGGCATCGCTTACGTATTCGCCTGCGTCGGTGCCTCGATTCAGTTCAAGGGCTATGCGCTGCACGGTCTCACTGGCGGCAACGGACTCGACCTTGCGCGCAACTTCGAGACCTCGGCTTTGGAACTCCGAGCGGAACTGGGCGGCGATGGCATTGGCGCGGTCCTGGTCGGCCTGTTCGAACGAGTGCCGGATGGTGCTGTACACCGACGCCGAGATGACAGCGACGCAGAGCAGCACCGTGGCCGCGAACAATAGAAGAAGTTTTTTGCGGAAGCTCATCGCGATCCCGCCTGGGACCGCGCTTCTCCGAGCCAGACATCGGCCAGGGACGATCCTGCTTCGTTCCATTGACCCAGTCGATCCGGCTCCCAGTTGCGCATGCGTGCACTGGCTGCGCTTGCCACCGGTAAATGGAGAAGCGGGATGACGGCGTATCCTTTGAGCAAAGCGCGTTCGGCTTGATACAGATCTTCCGGAGAGTTGCCGCGCGTGGCTGGGAATTCGGGCTGAGTTAGCCCCAGCTGCCGTGCCGCTTCGCCGAGCGAGGCGGCTGGATCGGGGCTCGGCAGCGCTACGCGCAGCTGGCGGATGTCCTCCGCTCCGGATAAAGACACTTGCACGGTGATGCCGACTTCGCGCGCGTTGAGCGCAATGCGCTCGGCGATCAGCTGGGCTTGCGGGTCTCTTGGGTCATAACTTAGGACGTAGCTCAGATTGGACGCGGGCCGCGAGTCCGCGAGTAATGTGCGCGCGCGCTGCGGATTCGCCTGCGTGGAAAAAACTGCGCTGTAGCCGGTCATCCAGTTGGGAAGAAGGCTGGCAGAGGGTTCTCCCGTACCTTTCAACAGCACTGCCTGGATGGGCTTGCGATCGATGGCGAGGGCCAACGCTTCACGAAGGCGCGAGTCTTGCGCTTTTGAGTTTGCCGGAAAAGCCAATGCCAGCAACTCCACGGGCAGGGACGTTGATGTGGTGCGATGCTGCGATCCGCTCGCGGATTGCGGCGCGGTTTCGATTACGTCGGCCTTGTCGAGTTCGAGGGCGATGGCCTGGTCGTGGATCGACTTGCCGAATTCGATTTCGACCGCGTCCACAAATGGACGACCCGCCCAACTCTCTTCGTTTGCGGCTAGCTTGAGCAGTTTTCCCGGCTGCCATTCGGCGACGAGGAAGGGGCCAGTGCCGATGGGAATTCCATTTGTATTGTGCTTAAGGATCAGGTTGCGTGGCAGCGCCAGTTCGGCGAGCAGCGCAGGGATGGGCGTATCGCTCTCGATCGAGACTGCGCCAGTTGTCGCACGCACGGTCCATTTGGAATGAAGTGAGCTGAGGATCTGCGCGATGGCTGCGGGCGTTGCCGCGCTGCCGTCGTGGAATTTCACTCCGGGGCGCAGCGTCAATTGCCAGCGGCGAGCGCCCGTATCGCTCTGCCATGCCGTGGCCAGCACGGGTTGCGGGTCGCCTCTTGCGTCCAGTTTTACTAGCGTGTCGCCGATTAGCGAGAGGGTGCGCGCGGCGTCCCAGTAGTCGGAGGGTGCGGCGTTCGCGGGAAGTTCGATCGCGGCGGGCGTTGACTGCATCATCACGCGCAGGGTTCCGCCGTAGTGCGGACGCGTGGCCGCTGATGCGGTCGTTACCACGATCGTGGCCGCGATTAGAAGGCTAATTGCTACAGGAAATCGATACACGATACGCCTCATACCATCCCGTGTCTTTTCTCTTTATGATCACGGATGCGCCATTGCCGGTGCTTTCCGGCCAGAGCGCAACGATTTGGCCGTCGAACTCTGCTGTCGCACTGACCGCTACTGGATCGCGATCGGGAATCTCGAAGGCGCGCAGGGCATCACGGTCCAGGTCTCCACTTTCCGACATCAGCAACTGCGTGCCTGAGCCGCATGCGGAATGAACCGCAGCTAGATCGCTGCCCCATTTTGATCTTGCGCTGCGGATTTCCTGGTCCGTGATGCCATCGACAAGGTGCAGTGATCCATCGACCGCGGCGAATGCCCACAGCGTGTAACTCGAATGGGGAAGCGCGGCGGCGGAATAAAACGACGGAACGTTGGAAACTTTTCCAATGGCGGGAGAAAGCGCACCAGTGTAGAAATTGCGCGAGGCGGCAAAGAAGGCGCGCACGCTGCCTTCCTCGGGTGTGAGGGGCCATGGGTCGTCAGTGTCGTTGCAAGTTAGCGTTAGCGGCGCGGTCGCGCTCGATCGGCAGAACGTTCCGGGCAGATACACGTCGAACAGATGATCACGGCGCAGCAGCAGTCGTCCACGGAGATCTCGGGGAAAGATACGCGAGTGCGCGATGGGCAGTTGAGTCTCGCTCTCCCAGCGTGCGGCCGGATTTGCTCCCTGATGACGATAGATAGTGACGCCGCTGCCATCGAGCACGAGCATGCGGGAGCCTCCGGGCATTTCTACGACGGCTACGTCGAGAATGGGGCGTTCCTGCGCAAACATAAGAGTTGTCTTCAGAACGATCGGCAAGGTGGCGGCGAAGGTCGTTCCGGTGGGCGGACGCGGCAACGATACGAGCACGACCTTCTTTTCATCGGAGCCGATCGCAATTTCGGCCGACCAAACGTATTCGCGCAGGCTCTCGGAGAGCACGACCTCGACGGTCCCCATCGCTTGTTCAGCTTTGGTGGCGTGCACGCCCTCGGCGTGCAACTCGGCTTCTAGAGCGCTGCGCACTTCGCGCACGGATTTTTCATCGAGCGACGAGCGGTTGGTCACCGCGAGTGCGATGGCTCCCGGGCCGGCGTCGGCGGCAATTTTGTGGGCGAGTTGGCGGGCGGCGTCTCCCAGGGAGGAAGCGCTTGCGGAAGCCGGAAGAAAAACGGCCGCGAGCAAGAACGAAGTCAGCCAACCTATCCGCGGACCGCTGGACATTCGCGCTCGCATGTGTGGAATGGGCTGATTATAGCGCGGGATGGATGGCGGGCTGTTCATGGAGTCACT
This sequence comes from uncultured Acidobacteriaceae bacterium, assembly GCA_963778255.1. Taxonomy (GTDB): domain Bacteria; phylum Acidobacteriota; class Terriglobia; order Terriglobales; family Acidobacteriaceae; genus Acidiflorens. The sequence goes on along the minus strand of CAVZUP010000110.1, from coordinate 11,584 downwards.
CGTGTGCCACTGGTCGGCACAGTTATTTCACGTGGGACGGACGAATGCGTCCGTCCCTACGCAAACCTACCTATTGTTACTGTTTTCCATCGCCTTCCACATCTTCGGCCTGGCTCACGTGGTTGGGAGCGCCCATGCCGCGGAGCACGTCGTTGGTGAAGAAGAATTTGCCGTCGGCCGGGACCATCATGATCTGCAATTTGTCAGAGAGGCGTTCGGCTACGATTTTGTTGATCAGCAGCGGATTCTGTTTCAGGACGGCGGCCTCGCTCGCCATACGCTCGGCGTCGGCGGAGGCGGTCAGGCGAATGCGTTCGGCCTCGCCTTGCGCCAGAAGCTTGCGGCGTTCTCCCTCGGCTTTGCTGTCGATGAGCTTGGCTTCGCCGGCGGCTTCGGCGTTCTTTACGGTTGCTTCCTTGCGGGCTTCGGCTTCGAGCTTCGATTGTTCGATCTGCTTTTCTTTTAAGGGCAGAGTGTACTGCATCGCGTCGGACTCGCTTTTCGCCTGCAGCACCCTCACTTCAGCCTGTCCCTCGGCCTGTTTTACTTCTTGCACCTTGGTGGCTTCGGCGTCGGCTTCGGCGATCTTCACTTGCTTGACGTGGATCTCGGTCTCGACCGCCATGCGGTCGTTCTCTTGCTCTTTCAGCAGAAGAGACTCGAGGCCTTTGGCATACTCCTGCGGCAGTTCGATGTCGCGCAGCATGACTTCTTTGACCACGATGCCGTCGGCGGCCAGCCGTTTGCGAATCATCTCGGCGGAGCGCTGACGAACTTCTTCACGCTTGGCGGAAAAGACTTCGCGCACGGTGTAGCCGGGCACCAGTTCGCGCCACGCCGTGGCCACCACGGGTGGCACGATTTCCTTTTCCAAGGGCTGGGGCAGATTCGCTTCAATGTAGTCGAGGCGCTTGGGGTCAATCTGGTAACGGACGGTGATGGCCAAGCCGAGGGTCAATCCTTCTTTCGCCTGGACGTGCAGCGGCTCGCCTTTTGCCGCGCCTTTGGCCAGTCCATCTTCGGTGACGCCGGTGGTGAAGAGCTGGTCGCGGGTGTTGAAGAGTTCGACGCGTTCGACCAGCGGCACTACGAAGTGCACTCCGGGATAGAGAGTTCCGGCCAGCGTGCCTTTGGTCTGGCTCACGCGCACACCGGCCGTGCCGCTGGGGACGATCACGATGCCAGCCGAGACGAGCAGCGGAGCCCAGGCCAGCATCACCAGCGCAACCGAGGTGCGCCAGCGTGGTTTGGGCGCAAGACCGGGCGGGCCTGCCTCGGGATCCAGGTTCGAACGCAGCTTCTGATAGGCGAACAGCAGGTATGCGTCATAAGAGAGAATTCCAGCGGCGATCACAAACATCGCAATCCCCGTGCCGAGTAGCAAGTATTTCAGTAGCAACATGGCGGTGCTCCTTTCAATTCTTTTGCTTGGGTTGAGAAACGCGTTCAGGGGATTCCGGGCGGCGGGCGAAGGCCACGCGGACGATTTGTCCAAAGATGAGTTCTTCGATCAGCAGCGACGCGGCCAGCGAGAACGTCAGACCGCCGATGATGACCAGACCTTGCAGCATCGTTTCCATGGCTTGCCTCCTTAACCCTTGACTAGCTCACTACTGACCGTTGACAGAGCTCTTTTCGGTTTCAAGCTGCGCGATGGTCTGGATTTCGGCTTCGGCTCCCGTTCCGAAGACTGCGGCGATCTGCTCGTCGCGTTCCGCGCGAATCTCGACCGTGTCGCCAACGTTGACGGTGGCGAAGAGCTCTTCGAGGTCGCGCTTGCTCATGCGAATGCATCCCGTCGAGGCCGCTTTGCCGATCGAGTTTGGCTGGTTGGTGCCGTGGATTCCGTAACCTTTCGCGCTCAATCCCATCCAGCGCGTGCCTACCGGATTGCCTTTGCCGGCGCCGATAACCTGGCCTTTGTGGTAGTAGGTTGGGTTCGAGACGCGGTTGACGATCTTGAATTGGCCCACCGGACTCGGAGTGGAAGTCTTGCCGACGGCGACGCGATAGATACGGAGAACCTTTCCGTTCTCAAACAGCGCCAGCTTGCGGTCGGGAATGCTGACCAGGACGTATCGCACGGTAGCTTTGGCGAACTCGGGAGCCCTGAGGCTCGGCGGGGCGGGGACGGACGCTTGGAGAGCCGCGCTGACGGTGGTCATTCCGAGGACTGCGGCCAGAACTGCTCCCAGAAAGTGGATCGCTTTGTTCTGCCGATTCGCTTTGCCGTTTCCCTGCTTCATCGCCCTGCTCCTTTTGCTTTAGCTGTGTTACGCCAGAAGAAAAAGCAAGCAGGGAGCCACATCTAGACAATTGAAAATAAGGGAGTTAGTCTCGTTTATGAGCGGGATGTCGTGTCCGCGGAAACGCGGGCGTGTGCGGGGTGACACGGAGTCTAGTAGATAGCGAATGGCTCAAATCGGCCGTCGCCCCAAGCGAATCGCGGCCCACAACCAGCGACCGACGACGAACACTTAACGACGAACGACCAACGACGGATTGAAACTTCGCCCCCACTGCCGCATCCCATGGTGTGCTAAGGTCTGCTCATTAGCATTAGCAGGACGAACAGAAGGACGAAATGATCACTCGACTCGACGATAAGGAACTCAAACGGCAGAGCCGGCGTCAACTGCTCAAGCTGGCTCCGGTTGCAGCGTTGGGCGTGTTTGCGTTTCCCAAGGTGAGCGACCGGCTGGTGGCGGCCGGAGTTCGGTTCAGCGATTGGGCGTCCGGCGGGCTATTTCGTTCTCAGCACCTGGCCCAGACGTTCTCGAATTCGGAAGTTGTCCCGTTTGAGAAGTTTCCTTACAACGGCTACGACGTGCTTGACCCTGGAGTGGATCTGGAGAAATGGACGCTCACGGTCGAAGGCGATGTGCAGCATCCGGGCGAGTACACACTGGCGCAGATTCAGGCGCTGCCGAAGGTCATCCAGAACACGCGGCATATCTGCGTGGAGGGCTGGGACGTGATCGGATCATTCGGAGGTGCGCGCATTTCGGACTTTCTCAAGCTGGTGGGAGCGAACACGACCGCAAATTTTCTCGAAGTCGAGTGTGTGGACGATTACTACGAATCGATTGACATGGCTTCGGTACTGCATCCGCAGTCGCTGCTTTGTTACGAGATGTATGGCGCGCCGCTCGACCGGAAGCACGGCGCACCACTGCGCCTGCAAATGCCGACCAAGCTGGGATACAAGCAGGCCAAATACCTGGACACCATCCGGGTGACCAATGTTCTGAAGCCCGGCAAAACCGGCTATTGGGAAGACCAGGGCTACAGCTGGTTCGGAGGACTGTGATGCCGAACGAAAACAACGAAAACAACGCGAACGAAGAAGAGCGCGGCGAGCACAGCAATCAGAAGGAAGAGACGGCTCCGCCGACGGAAGCAGCAGCATCCGGCGAGTCGGCTGCGGTTGAAGCCACGGTGGCCCGGATTGAGATGGTCGCCGACGAGGCTGAGCCGCCGGAGCCAGCGGCTGAGGCGGAAGAAACGGACTTGGTCCGTGCCGCCTACGAGCATCCTCTGCCCATACGGATCACGCACTGGGTCAACGCCATCAGCCTGTTCGTGATGGTGACCAGCGGGCTGCGGATTTTCCGAGCGTTTCCTAGCTTCGGGCCGAAGATTCCGGAAAAAGTTCTGCTCGACATTCCAAAATCGCTCACGCTGGGCGGCTGGCTCGGTGGGGCTTTGCAGTGGCATTTCACCTTCATGTGGTTGTTTGCGGCGAGCGGCGCGCTTTATCTGGCGTATCAGATCTTTAGCGGGCACTATCGCACTATGCTGTTTACGCCGCGCGATATTCCGGGCGTATGGCCTATGACGCGGCACTATTTCTTCTTTGGGCCGAAGCCGCCGGCGATGGGGCAATACAATCCGCTGCAGAAGCTGGCCTACACTTCCACCGTCGGATTCGGTGTGCTGTCGCTGCTAACTGGGATGGTCTTATTCAAGCCCGCACAATTTTCTTGGCTGGCGTTTCTATTGGGAGGGTTTCATCTGACGCGGGTGTGGCATTTCGCGGCCATGTGCGGATTCCTTGCGTTTATTCCCGGCCACCTGATCATGGTGTTGCTGCACGGCTGGTCGAATTTCTTCTCAATGCTGTCGGGATGGAAACGCGAGCCGGAGTACGAGTAAGGCAGCTCTCAGCCGTCAGCTTTCAGCTCTCAGTAAAATCTACGCCGGGTGCAGCGAGCATTCCCATTGCGGAGGGATTTACTGACAGCTGAGAGCTGACAGCCGACAGCGGCTTAGTGCTTCATGCTGTCGTCGGACTTCATCTCGTCTTTTTTCATGTTGTCTTGCTTCATGTTGTCGTCGCTCTTCTTGGCTTTCTTGGATTTCTTCTGCTTCTTGGACGAGTCTTTCGCCATGTCGTCCTTCTTCATGCTGTCGCCCTTCATGCTGTCGCCGGATTTCGACTGGTCGGATTTCATCTGATCGTTCTTCATGTTGTCTTGCTTCATGGCATCGCCCGACTGCGCGAAGGCCAGGGCGCCGAACAGCATAGCGGTGGACATCAGTTTTACGAACATATTCTTCATAAACACACATCTCCTGTCGTTGATTTGGTTCTGGATTGGCGGTCGCGATTTCGCGGGGCCAGATATGAGATGCGGTGAGCGGAAGGAAGTTACGGGGCGGGAAGAAAAAAGCCGCCGTCAGATTTGCGCCGGCGGCGGCGTCAAAAGGAGCAAAGGAAAGAAATCGATTGGAAAACGCGCGACCAGACGCGAATCAGCTGCGCCGCAGTTTGCGCCGCACCTTTCCCGCGATCCCGATCAGGCCGGTCGAAAGCAGCGCCAGGCTGCCCGGTTCCGGCGCCGTCAACCCGGTTGCGTGTCCCTGGTGCCATGTTGCCCAGTCGCCGTTCTTGTGGGCGATGGTTCCGTGTGTTCCACCGAAAAACGTGAATCGACCCGGGCCGTGGTTCGTGATGTCCTTGCCCAATCCGGTATTTCCAAGCAGGAGTCCGCTGAGGTGGGCGTTCCGGTTCTCAAGCGGTGCAGGGGTATTGAACGCAGCCAGACTCGTGGGCGTGGTTTGCCCTTTGGTGGTGAGGGAGTCGTTGACCGCAAAGATGCCGGGATTCATGCGGACCCCAGCGCTGGCGCTGGAGTGAACGAACGTTGCATTGACAGGGACGGAATCGGCTGAGGCCAGGGAAGAGAGCAGAAGGACTACAGCAAGCGACAAGGGAAAGCAACTGCGCGACACCATGAATCCTCCAAGAACAAATTCGAACATTCTGTTTTCTGCGGACTTTGCCTAGGGGAGGACGCAAATTAAAGAGCAATTGATAAGCCAGATGAGTGAGCGAATTTATTCTCACTGTTGCAATCACTTGCCGATTGCGGAAATGGGAAAGTGAAAACACTTGCGAGATGTATCCTCGCAGTCGGGACAAAGTGGCGCTCGTATCGGTCATCTATGTGGGTCACCGATAGGAAGTAACGGAGACGTACTCCGATTAAACTAGCCCGGACGTCGATGCGCAGTGTTAAAGTATGAAAATTCAGAAAGGCGGGACCAACTCGTGAAATTCATTGCCGGCATGATCCTCGGACTTCTCGTTGTGCCCTTCGGCCTCTATCTCTATTTGACGGGTGGCAGCGCTCCCGTGGCTACCACGGATTCGGACATGCCCTTCGAGACTTTTTTTGCGCACAAGGCTCTGAATGCGCGCATCGCCAAAGACATGCCGAAGAATGTTCCGATCCAGCCGAGCGAAGCCAACTACCTGGCCGGCGCCGATCTCTATAAGCAGCACTGCGCGGTTTGCCACGGCGTGCCGTTGTCGCCGAAGACGGCGATTGCGAAGGGGATGTATCCGCATCCGCCGCTGCTGTTCGAAGGGAAGGGCGTTACCGACGATGAGCCGGGCGAGAGCTACTGGAAGATCTTCAACGGCATTCGACTGACGGGCATGCCCGGGTTCAGCAAATCGCTTTCGGAAACGCAGATGTGGCAAGTCGCGCTGCTGGTCGCAAACGCCGACAAGCTGCCAGCCTCGGCCAAAGAGTCCCTGGTGGCACCGATTGCCGCGAGCGCGCCAGCGGCAACCATGCCGCTGGTGTCGCCGGTATCGCCCGCGCCGGCGTTTTCCGGTTCCACGCCAAAATAGCAGTTTGAAGAATCGGTGGTTGGTTGGGCGGGGTGGGAGCGCTAACGCCCAATCTTAGTCTCGCGTTATCGTGTAGGCATGGCGTTTGCGCGTCCCAGAAAACTCTTTACCGAAGCGGAGCTCTACGAGTATGCCGTAGGCGCGCTGGCGCGCCGTATGAGGTCGGTGGCCGAACTGAAGCGCCTGCTGCGCAACCGGGTCGAAGCCGATACGGAGATCGGCAAAACGCTGGTGGAATTGATCGTCGTCCGCCTCAAAGATCAGGGCTATCTCAACGACGCCAAATACGCGGCGGCGTTCTCCTCCTATCGCCGCGACAACGAGAAGTTCGGCCGCATGCGCGTGGTCAACGACCTGAAGGCCAAGGGAGTGCACGGCGACGTCATCGAAAAGGCGGTTGCCTCTGTCTATGACGAAGTGAAGGAAGAGACGCTGGCACGGGAATACCTTCGCCGCAAACGCCTCCAGAAGCCCAAGGACAGGGATCAAAAGCAGGCCGCCCGCATCTTCCGCAACCTGATGCGCGCCGGATTCGGATCGAAGACCATCTTCACCATCCTGAAGAAATGGGACGTGGACGAAGAGACCTTGACGGAACTCGAAAACGAGACTCCAGAGGCCTGAGGTTTCAAGGTTTCAAAGTTTCAAGATTTCAAAGAACCCGCACAGGCCGGGTCCGACTTGACTCTTGACGTCTTTGAAACTCTGAACCCTTGAAACCTGGCCCTTTGAAACCTGTCCCATCCGGTTGCGCCCATCCGGCCGACTCTGTTAGAACTTTGCCTGACGAAATCTCTGCAATTCCTTTTGGAGGAACCATGAAGACAAAGTTCTGTTTGAAGTCCTGTTTGATGATCGCAGCGGCGCTGCTGGCGCTGACCGCGTTCTCGTATGGTCAGGACGAAATGAAGAAAGCTGCCGACGACACGGGCAAGGGAACGAAGAAAGCCGCCGTGGCGACGGGACATGCCACCAAGAAAGCCGCGGTGAAGACCGGCGACGCGACCGAAACCGCCGCCAAGGACACGGGCAAAGCCACGAAAACTGCCGCCAAGGACACGGGCAAAGCCACTGAAAAAGCCGCCGACAAAACGGGACATGCCACTAAAACCGCCGCTAAGGATACTGGCAAGGGTGTGGCAAAAGGCACCAAAGCGGTGGGCCACGGAGTGAAGAAGGGCGCCGAGAAGACTGACGACGAAATGAAGAAGTAGATCCGCTGTGCTAGTGGAAGGACGGGTGTGTTCGCCCGTCCTTTTGTTTTGCTGGTATGTTTTCCAGCGGGAGTTTGTGTCTGCGTGCCCTGGTCTTACCAGAGATTGAGTTTTCCTTTCCCTCGCGTTCCGCTGTGTCCCCTGTGGTTATCGTTTAGAATTTAAGCTGCGATGCTCACAGGCTCCGAAATTCGCCGCAAATTCCTCGACTTCTTCATTCAGAAGGGACACCGCGAGGTGCACTCCTCGTCGCTCGTCCCGGCCAACGATCCGACGCTACTCTTTACCAACGCCGGCATGAACCAGTTCAAGGACGTCTTCCTCGGCCTGGAAAAGCGCGACTACAACCGGGCCGCGACTTCGCAGAAATGCGTCCGCGCCGGAGGCAAGCACAACGATCTTGAGAACGTCGGCTTTACCAATCGCCACCACACGTTTTTCGAGATGCTGGGGAATTTTTCTTTTGGGGATTACTTCAAGAAAGATGCCATCGCGTACGCGTGGGAACTGATCACTTCGTCGGAGTGGTTCGGGATCGATAAAGGGAAGTTGTACGTAACCATCTTCAAAGGCGAAAACGGAGTCCAGCGCGATGCCGAAGCCTACGACCTGTGGCTGGGGCAAGGCGTTCCGAAGGAACGCATCTATGAGTTTGGATCGAAAGACAATTTCTGGCAGATGGGAGACACCGGTCCCTGCGGCCCGTGCAGCGAGATTCATTACGACATGGGCGTGGTCGCTTCGGACCAGGGTCACACCGATTGCACCTTTGGCTGCGATTGCGGACGCTACGTCGAGCTGTGGAATCTGGTGTTCATGCAGTTCGACCGCGATTCGTCGGGCAAACTGACGCCGCTGCCGAAGCCATCGATTGACACGGGCGCGGGGCTGGAACGGCTGGCGTCGGTGCTGCAAGGCGTGATTTCGAATTACGAGACGGATTTGTTCACGCCGCTGACGAAACGGGCCGCCGAATTGACGGGAACCTCATTTAAGAAGGAACTCGACAAGGAAGCTCATACAAAGTCGGCTGCGTCGCTGCGAGTGATTGCGGATCACGCACGGGCGGCGACGTTTCTTATCTCTGATGGAGTGATTCCATTGAACGAAGGCCGCGGCTACGTGCTGCGCAAAATTATTCGCCGCGCGATTACGCATGGACGATTGTTGGGACAGACGAAGCCATTTCTGCACGAGATGGTCTTCGCGGTGCGCGACCTGATGCAGGATGCGTATCCAGAGTTGAAGGAGACGGCCGATCGAGTGTCGAAAGCGGTGCTGGCGGAAGAGACGCGGTTCGCCAACACGCTGAATGTGGGCCTCGAAAAGCTTGAAGAGATTTTGAAAGGATCCGGCGGCGCGCTCGCGGGCGACGATGCATTCAAGTTGTATGACACGTTCGGCATGCCACTTGACTTCATGCAGGACGCAGCCAGGGATCAGGGCCTCGGCTTCGACCAGGCGGGATTTGATCGGGCCATGGAGGAGCAGCGCGACCGCGCTCGGGCTTCATGGAAAGGCGCGGCCAAGCAGACGGCCAACCCTGCCTACCAGCAACTTCCGAAATCAGATTTCGAAGGCTATCGGCAGAGGCGCTCTGACAATTGTGAAGTGCTCGCCATTATCAAAGGCGGTCAAGGCGCGCAGGAACTCAAGTCTGGCGAATCCGGCGAGGTCATCCTCGATCACACTCCCTTCTACGCCGAATCTGGCGGACAGGTTGGCGATCGCGGATGGCTTTACTCCGACGATCACAACACGGTCGTCGCCGAAGTAACTGGATGCTATTACCCGGTGCAGGGCGTGCGCGCGCACCAGGTTGTTGCCAAACGACCGCTCCGCGTCGGCGATAAAGTCGATGCCGTGGTTGATACGGCTCTTCGCGAAGCTACCATGCGCAATCACACGGCTACGCATCTGCTTCAGGCCGGACTGCGCGAAGTTTTGGGCAAGCATGTGAAGCAGGCGGGGTCGCTGGTAGCTCCCAATCATCTGCGCTTTGATTTTTCGCACTTCACCAGCGTCGCCGACGAAGAGTTGCAGGATATCGAAGACATCATCAACAAGGAAGTTCTGCGCAATGAAAAGCTAGAGATTGTCGAAAATGTCCCGATTGACGTGGCCGTCAACGAGTATCACGCGATGGCGCTGTTTGGCGAGAAATATGGCGACAAGGTGCGCGTGATCAAGATCGGAGATTTCTCCACCGAACTTTGTGGCGGCACGCACACGGGCGCCACGGGCGAGATTGGGCTGATCAAGATTCTGAAAGAGGGAAGCGTGTCGTCGGGCGTGCGGCGCATCGAGGCCGTGACCGGCGAAGGCTCACTGCGTCATTTCCGCGAGGACCACGAAGTGGAGAGCTTTGTATCAAGTTTTGCCAGCCCAAAGACTCAGGTGTCTCCCCGCAAAACGTTGGAAATCTTGTTTCAAATTAAGGACGAAGAAATCAAACGCCTGACGAAGGAACTCGATCAGGCGCGGATGAAGTCGGCGTCGTCGAGTACGGCCAACATTGGTGAAAAAGTTAAAGAGGTCAAGGGCGTCAAAGTGTTGTCCCATCGCGTCGATAACCTGGAGCGCGCGCAGATGCGCACGTTGGTCGATCAGTTGCGCGACAAGCTGGGTTCCGCCGTGGTCGTGCTGGGATCGGCTTCCGATGGCAACGTTTCGTTGATTGTCGGCGTCACCAAAGACCTTACCAGCCGCATTTCGGCGGGGAAAGTCATCGGACCCGTCGCGCAGAAAGTCGGCGGCAAAGGCGGCGGACGTCCAGATCTGGCAGAGGCGGGTGGGAAAGATGCGGCGGCGCTGGACTCGGCGCTGAGTGAGGCATACAGTGTCGTGGAGTCGCTGTTGGGGTAGAGTTCCTCTGGGGTGCCCAAAAATCTGAATCGCACCAGACACAGAGTTCCACATTCGGAGCCCGCCATGGACGATCGTATACGGTTTATCGAGCACCGCGGCCAGCAAATTCTGCTGCTGGATTTTTCGCAAGCCAATGCGCACGAGATGCAGCTTCTGCTGGAGTATGTGCGAGTGGTGGTGGCGAAGCATCCGCATGAGTCGCTGGTGACGCTTGGCGACTTCACCGGTTCCGAGGTGGATCATGCGGTGGCTACCAGGATTAAAGAAGTGCTGACGCTCGACCGGCCCTTTGTGAAGAAGACGGCATGGGTCGGGGCGGAAAGTATTCCGCACGCCTTCATGGAGAACTTCCAGAATTTTTCCCAACGCGAGATTACAACCTTCAAGACGCGGGAAGAGGCGATGGACTGGCTGGTGGGAACCAGTACCCAGTAACCAGTACTCCTTTCTGCGGTTTTTCTTTCAGCTTCTCCACTTCAGCGTGACTGGCCCGCTCATCGGATGCCGGAATTCTCCGCCGTTTTTCTTCATCTCCAGCATGGCGCTCACGCCCCCCGCCCCGCCGCCCGGCCCGCCCGGCCGCGCACACACACACAGGGGGGGGGGGGGGGGGGGGGGGGGGGGGGGGGAGGGAGGGAGGGAGGGAGAGAGGGAGGGAGGGAGAGGAGGGGGGGGGGGGGGGGGGGGGGGGGGGGGGGGGGGGGGGGGGGGGAGGAGAGGGGGGGGGGGGAGGGAGGGAGGGAGGGAGGGGGGGGGGGAGGGAGGGAGGGAGGGGGGGGGGGGGGGAGAGAGAGGGAGGGAGAGAGGAGAGAGAGAGAGAGAGGGAGGGAGGAGAGGAGGAGGGAGAGAGGGAGAGAGAGGGAGGGAGAGAGAGAGAGAGGAGGGAGGGAGGAGAGAGAGAGAGAGGAGAGAGAGAGAGAGAGAGAGGAGAGAGAGAGGAGAGAGAGAGAGAGAGAGGAGGGAGGGAGAGAGGAGAGGAGGGAGAGGAGGGAGAGAGAGAGAGGAGGGAGAGGAGAGAGAGAGGAGAGAGGAGGAGAGGAGAGAGAGAGAGAGGAGAGAGGAGAGAGAGAGAGAGAGAGAGAGAGAGAGAGAGAGAGAGAGAGGAGAGAGAGAGGAGGGAGAGAGAGAGAGGAGAGAGAGAGAGAGAGAGGAGAGAGAGAGAGAGAGAGAGAGAGGGAGAGAGAGAGGAGAGAGAGAGGAGGAGAGAGAGGAGAGAGAGAGAGAGAGAGGAGAGAGAGAGAGAGGAGAGGAGAGAGGAGAGAGAGAGAGAGAGAGAGAGAGAGAGAGAGAGGAGAGAGAGAGAGAGAGAGAGAGAGAGAGAGAGAGAGAGAGAGAGAGAGAGAGAGAGAGAGAGAGAGAG
>CAVZUP010000109.1:0-8812 GCA_963778255.1 uncultured Acidobacteriaceae bacterium | reverse complement strand
ATGATGGGCTGCATGGCTTTCTTTCTCGAACGTCTCGCTTAGAACTCGTTACATACCAGCCGTACCAACCGCACCGTGGCGCCGGCTGTCAAGCCGGCTGAGCCAAAGTAGTCTCGGCTTTTCTTCCCGCCGCTCGGCGTGATTCTCAACCGAGCTGCCCTACTCGAGCACGATCTCGGCGTCGGCCGGCATGTTCGATTTCAGCTCGTGCTTTGGATTGTCCACTTCGATCTTGATGCGGTAAACCAGCTTCACCCGCTCTTCCTGGGTTTGAATCTGCTTGGGCGTAAACTCGGCCTCGGAGGAGATGAAGCTCACCCGCCCCTCGTAGACCTTGCCCGGGTAGGAATCGGTGGTGATGCGCGCCTTCGACCCCAGCTTCACCTTGCCAGGTCGGTTTCGTTGATGTAAGCCCGCAGCCAGGGATGATCGATGTCGCCCACCGTGACCACGGTGGCGCCGGCGGCCAGCACTTCGCCCACGTCGGCGGATTTCACGGCGCCCTGCTGCCGGCTCGACTTCAGGGTACGGTCTGCTACTCCTTGAGGTCGTCGGCCCCAGCCAACTTCTGAAGGTATTCGCGGATCACCTGGTTGAGACTCCTGCCCATGGCATCGGCCCGTTCTCTGGCCCGGGTAACCGTTTTTTCGTCCACGGAAAGAGTTATGTTCATGAACACAGTATATGTGCGCACATATACTGTGTCAACCATTGCCAATGCAATCTCAGGCCTATCCGACCGCTGCGCTCTGCGCTTCCATGGCCTGAATAATCGCGTCGGCGAATTCCGAGGTGCCGGCGCTGCCTCCCACGTCGCGAGTCAGTTTGCTGCGGTCGCGGTAGACCTCGTCGATGGCGTTGCGGATTTTCAAGGCGGCATCGTGCTCGCCGAGATGGCGCAACATGAGCAGCGCGGACCGCAGCACGGCTGTGGGATTGGCGATATTTTTTCCGGCAATGTCGGGGGCGGAGCCGTGCACGGCTTCGAAGATGGCGCACTCGTGGCCAAAATTCGCGCCGGGCACGAGGCCGAGTCCGCCGACCAGTCCCGCGCACAGGTCGGAAATAATGTCGCCGTAGAGGTTCTCCAAGAGCAGCATGTCGTACTGGTAGGGATTCATCACCAGCTGCATGCACGTGTTGTCAACGATGTGCTCTCCGTAGGTGATCTCGGGATACTCTTTCGAGACGTTGCGGGAGCAGCGCAGAAATAATCCATCCGACAACTTCATGATGTTGGCTTTGTGGATGCTGTGAATCTTCTTGCGCTTATTCTTGCGGGCGTATTCGAAGGCGAAGCGCGAGATGCGGGTCGAGGCCTTCTCGGTGATGATCTTCAGGCTTTCGACGACTCCGGGGATGACTTCGTGCTCGATGCCGGAGTACAGGCCTTCCGTGTTTTCGCGGACCACGATCAAATCCACGCCAGGGTAGCGGGTGGGAATGTGCGGTAGATTGCGGATGGGCCGGAAATTGGCGAAGAGTTCGAAGCGCTTGCGCAGTTCCACGTTGATGCTCGCGAAGCCGCCTCCGATGGGCGTGGTCACGGGGCCCTTCAGGCCGACGCGTGTGCGCTCGATGGATTCGCTGAGTTCCTTGGGAATGTATTCGTGGTACTTCTCGAAGGCTTCGGCGCCGGCCGCGAAACTCTCCCATTCAAACTTGACGCCGGTGGCTTCGAGCATACGAACGGTGGCCTGGATAACCTCAGGGCCGATGCCGTCGCCGGGAATTAACGTCACTCTATGAGAGATCATTGAGTCCAACCAATTGAGCCATTGAATCATTGAGCCATTGAATCATTTAACAGCTTGCTTCGAGGTTCGCAAGGATGCTCCGAATATCTTGACTAGTTCGTTGGCTTCTTTCAGCAGATCTTGTGTTCTCTCCAGTCGAACAACTCCTGTTTCACCCAGCAGTTCGAGCCAGAAGACGGTTTCGTCTGCCTCTTCGACCACTATACCCAATCGGGCGATGAATTCGGCTTGGGACCGCGCCCGGCAGACCGCACGATAGTTCGCGCCCACCGAGGTGCCGGAGCGCAAGAGCTGCTTGCCCAGTGTTTGCGCGTCAGGAGAGTGGGGCAGGGAACGAAAGAGATTCACAATGCGGATGGCAAAACTCTTCGTCCGCTGCTTCAACTCCGCCGCTTTGTCCAGGGAGTTCATGGGGCCATTCAATCATTGAATCAGTCGGTCATTAAGACATCGGGTTCAATCACTCAATGATTCAATGACTAAATGGCTCAATGTCCTTTGCCCTTCGGTTCGGGCGCGTCCTTGGTCTTGAGCAGGTCTTTCAACTCCGTCATGAATTCGTGCACGTCTTTGAAATCGAGATAGACAGAGGCGAATCTTACGTACGCGACTTTGTCGTGGCGGCGCAGGCGGTTCATGATTAACTCGCCGATTTCGCTGGTCTTGCGCTCGCGCTCGGCCGACTCGATCACGAAGCTTTCGGCCTCATTCACAATCTGCTCCAGCTTACTGATGGGCACGGGCCGCTTTTCGCAGGCGCGCATCAGGCCGTTGAGCACCTTCTGGCGATCAAAACGCTCGCGGCGTCCGTCTTTTTTCACCACCATGTATGGGATTTCGTCGATGCGCTCGTAGGTGGTAAAGCGCTTCTCGCACTTCAGGCATTCGCGGCGGCGGCGGATGGAATCCGCTTCCTTGCTCTCGCGCGAATCCACAACTTTGTCGTTTTCAAACCCGCAGAAGGGGCATTTCATGGGCGAATCGTCCGGCTCAAGGGCAACAGCAGATTGTAGCAGTTAGGTGTCAGGTCTCAGGTGTCAGGAAAATCTCTGGTGGTGTGTCTTTATGTTTTCCACAGGAGTTTCTTCCCACAGCCGTGCTTTTTCTCATGGGCAAACAAATCGCTGAAAAGGCGAGTCTGCTTCGGACCGGCCTCTGTTTGGTTGCACTGTTGTATAAGTTTCTCGCGTATTTCGCAGTGGATGGCAGGCAGTATTTTGCGGCTGCGGTGCGTAATCTTTAGACCGGGTTTGTGGCCTTTGCTCATTGTGCAGTGCCTTCAGGATGCCACCGATTCACTAGCAGTGTATCGCCTGTAGAAAAGATACGAACCACTACCAAATCTCTCGCTCTCGCTTTGGTTTTCCTGAAGACTGACACCTGACACCTGAGACCTACCTCACGTTGCCTCTTCCACTGCCGCGCCTTCCTCGGCCTTCTCCGTCTCTTTGGAGAGCTTGCGCAGCGACAGGCGCTCCTGGTGGGCGAGCAGTAGTCCGACGGGCACGACGGCGACGAACGTCACCAGCCACAGCATGATGCCGCAACTGACGGTGAGTTCCTTGGGGACAATGTGAAAGACGTGATCGAGCGCGCTGATGGTGGCCAGTTGCGAGCCGCCGCCGACACCGGGCAACTGCACCATGGAGCCGATCATGCTGGAGCCCATCAGCAGGAGAACCTTGGTCGTGCTCAAAACCGCCATGGGGGCGCCGTAGGCGTGGGTCACTTCCTTGTAAGCCAAGGCAATGACCCACCACATCGCCACCGACACGGCTGCCAGTTGGAGAAATGCCCAGGGACCGTGAATGGTATTGAGTCCGACGGTGAACTCGCGAATCTTTTGCGCGATGCGATGGCCCAGGTTCTCGGCTAGATGGGCGAAGCGGTCCTCGACCCACTGCGCGATTCGCGTACCGCGGTAGGCGATCAACACGGCTCCGGTGAGCAGGCCGAGCACGAGTGTGATCAGGGCGTATCCGGTGAGATGAATCCATTGCCGAACATCGGGCGGAGCGGCCTCGGTAAACGCGCGCAGCTTCGAGGGCAGGAAAATGGCCCCTACCAGCAGCACGGTGAAACCACCGATATCAAAAATTCGCTCCACTGCCCAGACCGCAACCTGCGAGGCGAAGGGCAGGTTCTCACGGCGTGCGATCAGATAAGGACGAATCAACTCCCCGGGTCGGCCGAGCAGGGCTAGTCCGGTGAATCCGATTACGGTCGGTGAGACCAGGCGCAGGATGGATGCCTCTTTGCGCACCGGGCGGAGAAAGATCTTCCAGCGCACCGCGCGCAGGAAATAGGCAAAGTAGATGAGCAGCACGCCATGTACGATGTGGCGCCAATTCAGTCCGTATTGGAACAGTCGGGCCCAGTCGAAGTTCCGCCAGGTACGGAACTGAAGGTAAATCAACGCGGCCAGAACGAGAAATACGATGGCATAGGCTGCGTATCGTTTTTTATTCATTCAATTCGATTCATCCCGTTCTGCTGATTTCGTATCGTGCGGGTAACGATCGTTGGGTGGAGCGGAGGCGCGGCGCACTTGTGGCGAGCAAGCCCCCTAGATGAAGGTAAATGAGAGCCGGGGCAGGGTCAACGCGGGTGAAATTATTGAATCATTTAATCATTTAATCATTTAATCATTGAAGTATTGAGTCATTGAGTTCAATCACGCAATCATGTAATGACTCAATGATTCAATCGCTCAATGATTCAATGACTCAATGCTTTTGTGTTTTGCTTCTTTTTCCTGGGCGGTTTTCTTTTTGTTGTATTCGTGGACGATGCGGGCTACGTAGGCGCGGGTTTCGCGAAAGGGAGGCACTCCCTGGTACTGCTCGACGCGTTCGGGGCCGGAGTTGTAAGCGGCCAGCGCCTTGACTAGATCGAAATTGTAGCGCTCCAGAAGTTCGCGCAGGTAGCGGCTTCCGCCCGTGACGTTGGCTTCGGGATCGAAGGCATCGTTTACGCCCAGTTGGCTGGCGGTCGAGGGCATCAGTTGCATCAGTCCACGGGCGCCTTTGGGAGAGACGGCGCGGGAGTTGAATCCGCTTTCGGCGTGGATGACGCTGTTTACCAGGTCGGGATCGAGATGATAGGCGGCGCTGGCGGTGTTGACAACTTCATTCAGCTGGGCCGCGGATTTTGCCGACGCGGCGGGAATGGCGTCGGACGCCGGTAGCAGCAGATCTTTTTCAAAGCCAGTGATTTCTTCGGTGGGCAGGTCGGTGAAATTGGAGTCGTCGGCTCCGAAATAGAGGCGGGTGGTCGTTCCCATCACCAGGTGATGCTCGTGGCGAATGCTGAATCCGTTGCGCAGGATGGCCAGTTCGGCGGCCGTTGCGGGACTCGCGAGCAGGGCGAGGGTTCCAGCGCAGAAAAGCGCGGCTACCGTTTTCGCAATCCTTGCGCTTCGCCTCTTCGCGGATGGCTTTGTTGAACTCATCACAAGCTGCTCAAAATCGGTGATCCGACAATCTCCGGTCCCTCAATTTGGCTGACCGACGGGTCGAGTGCCTTTCCATACAGCACATGCTCGATGGCCGCCGACACGCCGCTATCGGCGTTGGAGCGGGTCAGCTTCCAGCCCCGGTGGCGCAACTCTTCCGACGCATTTCCCATGATAAACGGGTGGCCGGCGAAAACCAGCATCTCAATGTCGTTGTAGTTATCACCAATGGCCATGACCTGCTCGCGGGTAATCTGCCGGTAATTGGCCCAGCGCTCGAGCGCGTGTCCCTTGGAACAGCCGGCGTTGAGCACATCGACAATGGAAAGATCGCGGCCCGGATACTCGGTGCGCAGAACCGTGATGGGCAGTCCGCAGCTGCCTAGCAGTTGCAAGGCCCGCTGCATGTGCGCGACCGGTCCGCAGAACATGGCCTGCACGGGATCGGTGGTGAGCGCGTTCTCGATCGGCACCACAAATTCGATGTACTGCATGTTCTTTTCGAGCCAGCGCTGGATGCTGCCTTCGAGCTCATCCAGACGCTCGATCACGATCGTGCCCGGGCCATTGCTGTCGAAGGTAAGAACGGTCTGGCCGCGAAATTCTTGCATCGCGCCGACCAGCGCCCGGCAAGTCGGCTCGGGGAGCAGGTCGCGGTGGAAGGTTTCTCCAGCAAGCGACCGGGTAATGGCGCCATTGGAGCTGATCAGCCAGAGGTCGAACCCGAGTTGCTGCGCGATCGGCAGGGCAAAAGTGTGGCGGCGTCCGGTGACCAGGATGACCTCGACGCCCTGGGCGTGGGCGCTCCGGAGGGTTGCTAGATCGGTTGCCGAAATACGGAATTCGGGGTTAAGCAGGGTGCCGTCAATATCGATGGCGATGAGGCGAAGGGAATCGGCGGGCACAGTCAATTTTAGCATTGGGCTGCATGGGCCCGAGTCTGGGACACGAGCCCATGCGAGAATTGACGATCTTTTCCGGAGGCTACGGCTGATAAATCTGCACGTTGCCGAGAACGGCGCCATAGAAGCTAGATGTACCGCCGATGCAGTACAACTGTCCCTTATAGACTGCCGAACCAGCGAACATGGCGGCTTGAGGCATGGGAGCCAGCGTCTTCCACGTGTTCTTGGATACTTTGAACGATTCCGTCAAGCTATAGGCAGGCGTCCCCGGGCCGCCGCCGTCGTAGCCGCCGGCGACGTACATATATCCCCCGATGCCAGCGCCGCAGGCCGCATTTCGCGCCGTGGGATCGCCTTTCAATGATGTCCAGGAATTCGTGGTTGCGTCGTAGCCTTCGTTGTCGCCGGTGTCTCCGCTGGACGTATATCCGTCGGTGGCAACAATCGTGGTGCCGACGAGACTGACCGAAGGCTCGGACTTCCCCACCAGCAGAGGCGATTCTTCGGTCCAGGTATTGGTCGCGGGATTGTAGCTTTCGACCGTGTTGAGCCTCGAATCACCATCGTTTCCATTGCCGCCAATGACGTAGATGATGTTCTTCTCGACCACCGCCCCGAGGCTGCATCTCGGGGTCGGAATCGGCGCTTTCGACGACCAGGTCTTGGTTTTCAGGCTGTAGGCCCACACCGCGTTGGTGCAAGTTGTTCCGTCCGAACTGCCGCTGATCACATACAGTACGTTCTTGACCACGGCGCCGGCGGCGTCGAAAAGCGGATTTGGCAGGGGCACGCCGGGGCTCCAGGTATTGGTGATTGGGTTGTAGATTTGGGTGTTGGCGACGAGGGCGTTACTGCTGTTTTCTCCACCAACGACATAGATTTCGCCGCTGAGAACCCCCACAGCCGCCGGAAGCCACACGGGCGTCGGCATAGCCGTGCCGCTGGTCCAGGTGTTGTGGGTGACGTCGGGGCTCTGGGCGTTGACGAGCGACGCCGAAGCGAGGAACAACAGCGATACCAACATGAATCGAAATGCAATCTTCAAAGTATTTCTCCTTTGCGAAAATCCTGATGGACCTGAGCGAGTCGTTTCCCCCGCTCACTCTATGGCTGATAAATCTGTACGTAGTTGTAGACCGTGTTGTTGGGTGGGACAGCCGAGTTTCCACCACCGATACAGTACAACCGGCTTTTGTAAACGGCGGAGCCCGCATCGGTGAGGGTTTGCGGCATGGCAGCGAGCGAAGTCCACGCGTTCTTCTTTAGATTGAACGCCTCCATCACGGCGATCGGGTTATTGCCTGAAGCGTTCCCGTCAGAGGCATAAAGCTTGCTGCCGATGACGCCAAAGCATGAGCCGTTCCTTGGGTTGGGGTCATACGTGAGATCTGTCCAGGTATTGGTGGCGATGTCGTAAGCTTCGTTGTCGCCGGTGTCGCTGCCGCTGAATCCGTCGGCAGCCACGAACGTGGTCCCAATCAATCCCGCGGAAATCTCCGACTTGCCCCGCAGCAGCCCAGCTTCTCCCGTCCAGGTATTGGTGGCGGGATTGTAGGCTTCGACGGTCGAGAGCCGGCTGCCGTTGTAGCCGCCGATGACGTAGATGATGTTCTTGTACTCCACCGCCGTGGCGCTGCACCTCGCCGTCGGCATGGCCAATTTTGCAGACCACTCATTCGTCTTTGGGCTGTAGGCCCAAACGGCATTGGACACCGTTCCTCCGCCGTTGTTGCTGCCGCCGAAAACATACAAAATGTTATTTACCACTGCGGCTGCTCCCTGGGCGGTTGCCTCCGGAATCGGAGCGGCGCTGCTCCAAGTGTTCGTGACCGGGTTATAGACTTGATTGTCGGCGGTGGCGGGACCACCGGTGTATCCTCCCACGACATAGATCAGATTCTTGATGACGCCTACCATCGGCCAGTTGAGGGCCACGGGTAGCGGCGCGCCGCTCGCCCACGTGTTGTGAGTGACGGCTGGCGCTTGGGTTCTGTCCAGGTTGTTCTGGGCTTGAAGCGGAAGGACTGCTCCGGCAGTGAGGGTGAAAAGGGTGAGTATGGTAAGCGCAAACGCGGCCATGCCGGTTTTCTTGCCTGTTCTTCGGTCGATGGAAGTCATGAATCCCCCTGGAAAGTGGTCGGCTGACTTGGTTCCACCTGAGCCAGATGTCCCACGCTCTGCGCATCTTGCGTAAAACCTCCCTCACCGTCAACGGACAAGAACGGGCATTAGCGGGCATTAGCTGGACCGGCGCGTGATTCGGGCGCCAGCGACGGCCTTGGCGCTGAGCGCCTGGGGAAGGAAGCTCTCCGTAAGTTATTGTTGGACAAGGATGAATCGCGGTTCTTGGCGTTATTCGTCTACCTTTGCTGACTTGTGCGACAATCTTCGCCTGAGAAATCATCGCCAAAGATGGAGACACAATGAAATTGAGATTTCTGCTGTTGTTCTTGACTTTGCTGCCCGTATCTTCTCCAGCTCAACCCGCCGCGGAAACAGGCAAGCCCTTTGTCATCGAGTACTACTACAAGACCAAGTGGGGACATGCCGACGAATTTCTACAGCTCTTCAAGAAAAACCACTATCCGCTGCTCAAGAAGCAGGTGGAGATGGGCCGCATGATCAAGGTCTGGATGGACCAGCCCCGCTACCACACCACCGAAGACGGGCGCTGGGATTATCGCGTGACCATCGTC
>CAVZUP010000108.1:0-8133 GCA_963778255.1 uncultured Acidobacteriaceae bacterium | reverse complement strand
TCGCGAAATCGGCCTCGGAGCCCAAATCCTCTCCGACCTCAACCTGAAGCGCATCCGCCTCCTGACCAATCACCCCAGAAGAGTAGCCGCGCTCGAAGGTTTCGACATCGAGATAGTCGAGCAGGTCCCCGTGAAGTTAGCCTCTCCCAGAATTAAACTGTCATCCTGACAGCAGCCGGGGTAGTGGCTCAGTTTGAATTGTTTTGAAAGGGCGCAGCTTTAGCTGCGCCGTAATCTGAAAAACTTGCTTTTGGTCTTGCCTTTGGGTGGCGCAGCGGTTTACCGCTGCGATAAAGGCCTTATTTTTCGGTGCCGGCTTTAGCCGCTGAGGGATTGAAACAACCGAGTTTTTCAAACTGTTTAGCGCTGGGGGCGCGTCTTTTCAAGCTGAGCCACTACCCAAGCCGGGGAAGGGAAGCAAAGGACGTCATGCTTCCCAAAGGTCGCCCTGGGCTCCTCCGTGTACTCTGTGGTTTATGCTTTCTGCCGACACTGAATCACAGTATCCCGGGTAAAGTACCGAGTCATGCCGATCACCCTCGACAACCTGCGGACCTTTGCCGTCGCCCGCAGCCTCTTCCCGCCCACCACGCTAAAGCGCGCCCTCCAGAAGTTCGGCTTCGTGCAAGCCGATCCCATCCGGGCTCCTGCCCGAGCGCAAGACCTGATCCTGCGTCATCGCGTCCAGAACTACCGCGCCGGCGACCTGGAACGCTGCTACCACAAGCTGGGCATCGAGGAAGATTTCTTCGTGACCTACGGCTTCGTCACCGCGCCGATCCATGCCCTCATGCATCCGCGTGCCGACACCGAGTTCCACGCCGAAACCCGCAAGCCCTGGACCGCCACCCACAAGAAACGGGCGCAGCTCCTGCTCCAGTTCATTCGCGACCGTGGCCCCGTGCACCCCAGCGAGGTAGATAAGCATTTCGGGCACGGCACGGTGAAGAACTACTTCGGCGGGTCTTCGAACGCCACGACCCATCTGCTCGCCGCCATGCATTACCGCGGAATGCTGCGCGTGGCCCGCCGCGACCACGGCATCCGCATCTATGCCGAGCACCAGCACGCCACGGAACCCGCCACTTCCGCCGAGCGCCAGGCCCGGATCGATGCGCTAGTCGATGTCGCCGCACGCATCTACGCGCCGCTTCCCGGCGCGTGTCTGACTCTTCTTGTCCGCCGTCTTCGCTATGCCGTGCCGCAATGGCGCGGCGAGTTGAAGAGCGCCTTGCAGCGGGCGAAACAACGCCTCGCGCACGTTCATCTCGCTGGCGTCGATTGGTTCTGGCCCCCCGAAGAAGATCCGGCGCACTCCGCCCCGCAGCACTCGGTCCGCCTGCTCGCGCCCTTCGACCCCATAGTCTGGGATCGCAACCGCTTCGAACTTCTATGCGGATGGGTATACCGCT
Organism: uncultured Acidobacteriaceae bacterium; assembly: GCA_963778255.1. Lineage (GTDB taxonomy): Bacteria > Acidobacteriota > Terriglobia > Terriglobales > Acidobacteriaceae > Acidiflorens. Next base: position 6,721 of record CAVZUP010000108.1, on the reverse strand, counting down.
TCGAGGCCTACACGCCCGCGCCCAAGCGCAAGCTCGGATACTACGCACTGCCGCTGCTGTGGCGTGACCAGGTGATCGGCTGGGCAAACGTCTCGCTGAAGAATGGAAAGTTTGAATCTGATCTAGGCTACGTGGGAGCGCAACCAACGGATCCAAGCTTCCGCAGTGAGCGAGACGCTGAGTTGGATCGAATGAAAGTTTTTCTGCAGTCCTAAAACGGCTTCCTTACCGTAATCTCTTCATCCTTAATAAAAAACTGCGCCGAACAATACGCCGACCCGCAGATCGTAGGCAACAGCCCCGCCATCTGCTTGCGCGTTATCAACCCCAACGTACCGCAGGAAGGACAAGAAAGCACCGCCCAATAAGGATCTTCGCGCTCTCCCACTTCGCCCGCGTTCTCCAGCACGAACACGGTGCCGGGCTCCATCTGCTCGGGAATCCACTCGTTGATAATGCTCAATTCAGCGATCATCATGCCTCCCCGCCTTCCGTTTAAGCCCTATTTACGCGCTACGATTCCGGCGCAACGGCCGGACCCGTTCCGAAGCCGCTGTCTTCTTTCGCGATTCAATCTCTGCCCGCACCCGCCGCACTTCATCGCTCAGGCAGATATCGAACATCGGCTGCCGCGCGTTCTTCAGCAGGTCCACCACCTGCCGCGCCGAAGTGCGCAAATAAAGATGAGTGCCGTCCGTGAGCAAGTGGTATTCCGAGGATGCCTTCACCGTGGCCGCCAAACTGGTGCCAAACTCCTGTTGCAGAAACCGGATCACCTTGCGCATCCGTTGCAGCGAGAACCCCCGCCGCCGCAACTGGCATATCACCGCCACCGTGACCAGTTCATCCCAGCTGTAAATGCGCCGGTGTCCTTGCCGGACGGGCGCAACTATGCCCCGCTCATCCCACCACTGCAGCTGTCGTGCCGTGATTCCCGTCAGCGACATTACGTCGTTGGATGTGAATTCTCGTTGCATCGCAAATGCATTCTGTTTCAAACATTCAAACGAACAAATGTTTCGAACATTCTAGGCGGCGAACATGAAAATAAAGTAACGTTTCCTCGTTGTCGTGTTGACTAAACAGGTACGTTGCAGGAATGTCACCGGAGACGCCCAGGCCGCATCATCGGCCGTAGCGCTGGCGTCTCGCCGGCTGTCGCGTGGGCGTCTCGCCCACGCCCCTGGAGAAGTGGACATATCCCACTACCGAACGCAAGTCCGTTTGTAAGTTTCATGCCTAAGGCATTACCATGACCGAAACCAAATTCCTGTCCCCTGGGGCCACTAAAAGACGACAAGGACAATACAGATAAAGACAAAGACGAGAAGAACGAAGGCGATCCGCTCTTCAAGGGCATGAAATACCGTTCCATTGGTCCCTTTCGTGGCGGTCGTTCCCTGACCGCAGCCGGAATCCCCGGCGACCCCACTACCTACTACTTCGGAGCCACCGGCGGCGGCGTCTGGAAATCCACCGACGGCGCCAACACCTGGTCTCCCATCTTCGACAAAGACGGAGCCCCCGCCATCGGCAGCATCGCCGTTGCCCAGTCCGATCCCAACGTAGTCTATGTAGGAACAGGAGAAGCCTGCATTCGCGGCAACGCCTCGCAAGGCGACGGCGTCTGGAAGTCGCTCGATGCCGGAAAATCCTGGAAGAACGTAGGCCTGAAAGACACGCGCGCCATCGGCAGAGTAATTGTGAACCCGCGCAATCCCGACATCGTTTTCGTAGCCGCGCTAGGCCATCCCTTCGGTCCCAACGCCGAGCGAGGCGTTTTCCGTACCATCGACGGCGGCAAGACCTGGGAGAAAGTTCTCTACAAAGACGAAAACACCGGAGCCATCGACGTAGCCTTCGACCCACAAAATCCCAACATCCTGTTCGCCTCCCTCTGGGAAGCCAGACGCACGCCCTGGTCGCTCTCCAGCGGCGGCCCTGGCAGTGGCATCTATCGCTCCACCGACGCCGGCGCTACCTGGAAAAAATTAGAAGAGCACGGCCTTCCCAAAGGCCCCTACGGTCGCATAGGAATCGCCGTGGCGGCAAACTCCGAACGCGTCTACGCCATCATCGAGGCCAAAGAAAATGGCGGACTCTACCGCTCCGACGACGGCGGCGACACCTGGGATCAAGTCAACGCCAGCCACTCCCTCGTCCAGCGCGCTTGGTACTACATGCACATCATCGCCGACCCGCAGGACGCGAACACCGTCTACGTAGCTGACGTGGAGTTCTTCAAGTCCACCGACGGCGGACGCAACTTCAACAAAGTCAAAGTTCCGCACGGCGACAATCACGGCCTCTGGATCGATCCCAAAAATACCAGGCGCATGATCGCTTCGAACGACGGCGGAGTAACCGTCAGCCTCGATGGCGGTAACTCCTGGACCCGCGAAGACAATCAGCCTACCGCGCAGTTCTACCACGTCATTACCGACAACCGAACGCCCTACTACGTCTACGGCTCGCAGCAGGATAACTCCACCGTGGCCATCGCCAGCCGCAGCGACGACGGCGCCATTGGCCGCGACAATTGGTACGAGGTCGGAGGTGGCGAAGCGGGCTACATCGCGCCCAATCCCGTTGACCCAAACATCGTCTATGCCGGCGACTATCAAGGAAACATCACGCGCTTCGACCGCCGCACCAACCAGGTCAAGAGCATCGCCGTCTGGCCCGAACTCTCCGACGGACGCGGCGCAGCCCCACTCGAGCACCGCTTTCAGTGGACCGCTCCCATCGTCACCTCGCCCCACGATCCCAACACCATCTACTACGGAGGCGAGCGTATCTTCAAAACCTCCGACGGAGGCATGCACTGGGAAGCCATCAGCGGCGACCTGACCCGCAACGACAAATCCAAGCAGCAACCTTCCGGCGGACCAGTCACGGTAGACGACACCGGCACCGAATATTACGACACCGTTTTTTCCATCGCTCCCTCGCCCCTGTCGAAAGGCCTGATCTGGGCAGGCACCGACGACGGCCTAGTCCAACTCACCCGCGATGAAGGCAAAACTTGGACCAACGTAACCCCCAAAGACCTCCCCGAATGGAGCCGCATCAGCCTCATCGAAGCCTCTCCCCACGAACCCGGCACAGCCTACGTAGCCGCAGATCGCCATCAGAATGACGACCTCGCGCCCCACATCTACAAGACCGCCGACTACGGAGCCACCTGGACCCAAATCACCACCGGAATCCCCGATGGTTCTTTTGTCCGCGCCGTAAGAGAAGATCCCAAGAGAAAAGGTCTGCTCTATGCCGGTACCGAGCGCGGCATCTACGTCTCCTTCGACAACGGAGCCCACTGGCGCTCGCTGCAACTAAACCTGCCCATCACGCCGGTCCACGACTTAGTCGTTAAAAATGACGATCTCGTAGTCGCCACCCACGGCCGCTCCTTCTGGATCCTCGACGACGTCACTCCCTTGCGCCAGTTCGCCGACTCCGTCGCTGCCGAAGACATGCACCTCTACCAGCCCGCAACCGCTTATCGCATTCACAGCGGAGAGTCCCCCGCGCATTTGTCCTTCGCCGGAAAGAATCCGCCCAACGGCGCGGTCATTTACTACTATCTGAAGCAAGCCCCAAAGCCAGCGGATAAAGCGGATAAAGAAGACAAAAAAGAAGTGAAAATTGAAATCCTCGACGCAGCCGGCAGCGTAATCCGTAGTTACTCCAGCAATAAAAGCGAGCCGCTGGACGAACCGCTGGATCCCGACGACAAGAAACCAGAAAAACAAATCAAGCCCGAAGAGGGCCTGAACCGCTTCGTATGGGATCTCCATTACGACGAAGCCAACCGAGTCCCCGGATACTACCTGTGGGAGTACGGAGAAGGCGCGAAAGGCTCGCTAGCCGTCCCCAGCAACTATCAAGTGCGCCTGACCGCAAATGGCAAAAGCGCAATCGTACCGTTGGAAGTGAAGCTGGATCCCAGAGTCACCACGCCGCAAAGCGACTTGGAGAAGCAGTTCAAGTTGCAGATGGAAGTGCGCGAGCAATTAAATCGCGTCTACCAGGCCGTCAACCAGATCCAGGACGTCCGCGAACAGCTGGAAGGCCTCAAGAAGCGCCTAGTCCCAGCCGATTCCACCAAGTCTCTGTTCGATGGAGCGACCGCGCTCGATGCCAAGCTGCTTGCCGTGCGCGATCCGCTGATCAATTTCAAAATCAGCGCCAGCGAAGACTCCCTGTCCTACGCCCCCGGAATCGACGCCAAGCTCGCATTCCTATCCATGGCCGTAGCCGGTTTCGCCGACTCCGCTCCCACCGAAGCCCAGTATCAGGAATTCGACAAGCTGAAAAAACAGACCGATGAATTGCTGGCGCGCTGGGATCAAGTGCGCAACACCGACATAGCCAGCTTTCAAAAGCTAGCCGCCGAGCAGAACATCCACTCCATCTACGTGCCCGACGCAAGAAGTGAAAAAGCCCAGGGCGGAGGCGAAGAATAGAGGAAGTGTGTGGAAGCGGGGCTATGCCCCGCTTGGACGGGGTGAAGCCCCGTCCCCATACAAGAAATCACTAGATAAACATCTCGTCCTGCGGCACGCCCGCGCCGTTCTTCGGATGCCGTCTCTTCTGCCCCAGAAACACATCGACGCCCGTGCTGATCGCGGCCATCAGCCCATTGACCTGCCGCAGCGGAGAAATCACCGTCTTGTGCACCGCGTCACTGGTCTCCTCGACCTTATCCATGGTGCGATTCAGCAGTTCATCCGCGCGGATCACCTGCAGCCGCGTCCGGTCGAGCGCATCGGTGATCGTGGCATCAATCCGTCCCAGTTGATTGCGCACCAGGTTGCTCGACTCCGTAAGGTTGACGCTGATGACCTCGATCCGAGGACGCAGCTCCACCAGCAGACTCTGCACCGTTTCCAGCGTAGGCAAAGTCTTGCTGGTCACCTGCTCCGCCAGGGCCTCCATCTTAGCCGTGCTCTTGCGCACCGCCAGGTAAAGACCAATCAGAATTCCCGCCTGCACCACGACCGCGAAAGTAGTAGCGGCGATAAAAATTCTCAGCAGATTGTCATCCATGGCTGCTCCATCTTAAGTACTTGCGGGCTGGGATCGTCACCATCTTGTCGTCTGCGCTAGAGATTCTTGGGCGGCTCGGTCGTTGCCGCGGTGGTTTCGTTGTAGGCCTGCCGTCCCGCCTCGTACGCCGAGCGGAACCGTTCTTTCTGCTGATTCAGCACATCGCTGCCGCGATCCACCCACTCGCTGGCCTGTTCGCGTGCCCGCCGAGCCTGCTGCCGTGCCCGCTCGCTGCCTTCCTGCGCCTTCGAGCGAATCACGTCGCGCATCTCATCCCCAGATCGCGGAGCATACAGCACGCCCACCACCGCTCCAACCCCAAGACCCGCCAGGAACCACAAAAACCCGTTGCCGTCACGATCCGCCATAACTGCCTCCTCAAGATGTCTCTATGTATCAGATGCTAGCACCGCAATTTGTGAAAGACAATTCAGCCCCGCTTCACACGGAGCCAAGGAAGCCGAGATTTTTCCAGGCAGTTGCCTTTCTCCGTGTCTCCGTGACTCCGTGGTGAAAACGCACGTCTGCACCAAACAAGCCCTTGTGTCCGGGCCGCCAATAGCGGAGAATGGGGCGTTTTTCAGGAGGCGCTTTTTGTCCGACCGCAAGTATCGTCAGCACGGCTACCAGGATTCCGGTGGCGGAGCCAAGAAAGAATTCGAAAAGTCCGCGCCCGTCAAGAAAGAAAACACCTTCGGACCGCGCCCCCTCAACATGCCCGGAACCCGTACCGTCTCCCGCTGCGCCGAATGCGGAGCCCTGCTGCAAAACCTCGCGTCCTCAGTCGGACAATGCCCCAAATGCGGATTCGATCTCCACGCCTGCAAACAATGCGAACACTTCGACCCCTCCAGCCGCTTCGAATGCAATCAGCCGATTTCCGCCAGAATCTCTCCCAAGGACAAACGCAACGACTGCGCCCTCTATTCCATAAGAGTGATGGTAGAAAAAGAAACCTCGAGCAAGCCCGCCCAGCGCCCCAACGACGCCAGAGCCGCCTTCGATAATCTGTTCAAAGATTGACTTCTCAGTCACCCCAACCAACCTGTCATCCCGAGCGCAGCAGAGACTTCACGAAGTGAAGGCTCCGCGGAGTCGAGGGACCCCTGCGTTTCTTCACGGCGCACGATGTGCCCAGCAAGATGGGCCAAGGAAGACGGGCCAAGGAAGACGGGTCAAGGAATTGCCAGCGTCGATCTCCTCACTGATGCGGCGGAGCGGCCGCGACGACCCAGACGTATTCGAGAACTTGCGACCCCGTGTTCGTGACGTTGTGCCTCGTCGCCGGAGGAATATACGCCAGCATCTTCTCCCGGAGCGGCACATCGGGATGTCCCTCGATATTCACAACGCCACTCCCATGCAATATCACCAAAGCTTCTTCATTCCCCGAAGTCGAGTGCCAGCCGACGCTAGCACCTGGCTTGAGCCTCACCGAACCACTCCTCATCCCGCTCGTCTGCGGCTGTCCTTTGAGTAGCGGGCAGTCGCCCCCGGCACAGTCCAGGGCAAAAGTCAGAGGCTCACGTTTTGCATGTTCCTGAGCCGCAGCAACGCCGAACGCAAGGGCGAAACAGACAAGGACGAACTTGAAATTAGTCATGGCGGTTCGGAGCGATCCTATCAATGGGTGTGGGGATGGTCGTACTGCCAACTTCTGCCGAAGCCTACT
>CAVZUP010000107.1:0-5205 GCA_963778255.1 uncultured Acidobacteriaceae bacterium | reverse complement strand
GAAGGCGCTTGCCATGCAACCCGACGACCTGATCAACGAGGTCAAGAACTCGGGCTTGCGTGGGCGCGGCGGCGCTGGATTCAGCACGGGCATGAAGTGGTCGTTTGTTCCGAAACAGTCGGCCAAGCCGAAATACGTGCTCTGTAATGGTGACGAGAGCGAGCCTGGCACCTGCAAGGATCGCCTGATTTTCGAGCATGATCCGCACTCGGTGATCGAGGGCGTGATGATTGCCTCGCTGGCCGTCGGTTCTCATACCGGATATATCTACATCCGCGGCGAGTATCGGTATCTGTCGGTGATCATGCAGAAGGCGATCAAGGACGCGTACGCGAAAGGCTTTCTCGGCAAGAATATTTTCGGCAGCGGGCGCGATCTTGATATTCATTGGCACGGCGGAGCGGGCGCTTACGAAGTTGGCGAAGAGTCGGCGCTGATGGAATCGCTCGAAGGCAAGCGTGGAGTCCCGCGCATCCGGCCGCCCTTCCCTGCCGTGGTTGGCCTGTGGGGCGGTCCGACGGTCATTAATAATGCCGAGACGCTGGCCAGTGTGCCGCACATTCTTTTGGGCGGTGCAGATTGGTACGCGAAACTGGGTTCGCCGAAGAATGGCGGCACGCGGCTGTTTTGCCTCTCCGGACACCTGAACAAGCCGGGCGTATACGAACTTCCCATGGGTTACAACCTCAAGAAGATCATTTATGAGGTTGGCGGCGGAATTCCGAACGGGCGCAGTTTGAAAGCCGTGGTTCCGGGCGGATCGTCCACGCCAGTACTGCTGCCGGAAGAAATCGACATTGCCATGGACTTCGATTCGGTGGCCAAAGCGGGATCGATGCTGGGTTCCGGTGGCGTGGTGGTGCTCGACGATACAACCTGCATCGTGAAGTTTGCGCTACGCACCATCAAGTTCTATCAGCATGAAAGCTGCGGATGGTGCATTCCGTGCCGCGAGGGCACTGACTGGCTGAAGAAGACGCTGACGCGCTTCCATGCCGGCGCGGGGCTAAAGAAGGATATCGACAACATTTACTACCTTGCGGAGAACATGCTGGGAAAAACATTCTGTCCGCTGGGAGACGCGGCGGCGATGCCGACCATGGCGTTCGTGAAAAAGTTCAGACAAGAGTTTGAAGATCACCTGGATGGAAAACCGTGTCCGTACGAAAACGCGGGGACGGCGGAACCTGTGCTCGCGTAGGATCATTTTGTAATTTGGTAATCGGGTAATTTTGTAATTTGTGAACCTGATGCCTTCGCTACAAGAAGAACTCCGAGATCGCACAAAGAAGTTTGCGGTTCGGATTGTGCGCGTGTATCGAGCGCTTCCGTTTAAGACCGATGCTCAGGTTTTGGGCAAGCAACTCATCCGGTCCGGGACGGGAGTCGCAGCGAATTATCGGGCGGCTTGCCGGTCCCGGACGAAGGCCGAATGGATTGCGAAGATTGGCATTGTTGTAGAGGAAGCGGACGAAACGGTATTTTGGCTGGAAATGCTGACTGACTGTGACATCGTTCCTTCAAAGAAGTTAGTATCGCTGTTGGCAGAAGCCCATGAATTGAGTGCAATTTTCACGGCGTCGCAGTTTACCGCGCGCAGGAATCGATAGAAGTTAAATTACAAAATTACCCGATTACAGAATTACAAAATCCTGATGCCTGACGTAACGCTCACAGTCGACGGAAAGAAGATCACGGCCCCCGCGGGGTCGCTGCTGATCGAGGCCTGCAAGAGCGCGGGGATTGAAGTCCCCTCTTTTTGCTACTACCCCGGGCTTTCATTGCAGGGCGCTTGCCGTATGTGCGTAGTGAAGATCGAGAAGATGCCCAAGCTGCAAACCGCCTGCACGACGGGCGTGAGCGAGGGCATGATCGTCTCGACCGACAGCGATGAGGTGCGCCAGGCGCGCAAGGCGATGGTCGAATTGCTGCTCGGCAACCATCCGCTGGATTGCCCGGTATGCGATGCCGGTGGCGAGTGCGAACTGCAGGACATGACGTTCTCCTACGGCGCCTCGGAATCGAAGTTCATCGAGGCCAAGAATCATCGGGAAGAGCAGCAGTGGTCTCCGGTGGTGTATTTCGATCGTCCGCGCTGTATCTTGTGCTATCGCTGCGTGCGCGTATGCGGCGAAGGCATGGACGTTTGGGCGCTCGGCGTGCAGAACCGCGGCGTCAGTTCGATCATCTCGCCAAATCAGAACGACCATCTCGACTGCGAAGAATGCGGCATGTGCATCGACATCTGTCCGGTCGGCGCGCTTACCTCCGGTGCCTATCGTTATAAGACTCGCCCGTGGGAAATGAACCACGTGGGCACGATCTGCACGCACTGTGGCGACGGCTGCAAGACCACGCTGGGCGTGCGCCGCTGCGACACGGGGATGGAGATTGTCCGCGGCGACAACCGCGACAAGAGCGGGATTAACGGTGATTTCCTTTGCGTTTTCTGAAACGCAAAGGAAATAGCCGTTAATCCCGCTCTTGTCGCGGTTGTCGCCGCGGACAATCTCCATCCCCGTGTCGCAGCGGCGCACGCCCGGCGTGGTCTTGAGCCGTCACCACAGTGCGTGCAGATCGTGCCCACGTGGTTCATTTCCCACGGGCGAGTCTTATAACGATAGGCACCGGAATAAGCGCGCCGACCGGACGGTCGATGCACATGCGCATTCTTCGCAGTCGAGATGGTCGTTATAATTTGGCGAGATGATCGAACTGACGCCGCGGTTCTGCGCGCCGAGCGCCAAACGTCCATGCCTTCGCCGCATACGCGCACGCAGCGATAGCACAGAATACAGCGCGGACGATCGAAATACACCACCGGAGACCATTGCTTCTCTTCCGACGACTTTGGCCTCGATGAACTTCGATTCCGGGCGCCGTAGGAGAACGTCATGTCCTGCAGTTCGCACTCGCCACCGCATCGCATACCGGGCAATCCAGCGGATGGTTGCCGAGCAGCATTCGACCGTCGCCTTGCGCGCCTGGCGCACCTCATCGCTGTCGGTCGAGACGATCATGCCCTGGCTCACGCCCGTCGTGCAGGCGGTTTGCAGCTTGGGCATCTTCTCGATCTTCACTTCGCACATACGCAACGCCCTGCAATGAAAGCCCGGGGTAGTAGCAAAAAGAGGGGATTTCAATCCCCGCGCTCTTGCAGGCCTCGATCAGCAGCGACCCCGCGGGGGCCGTGATCTTCTTTCCGTCGACTGTGAGCGTTACGTCAGGCATCAGGATTTTGTAATTCTGTAATCGGGTAATTTTGTAATTTAACTTCTATCGATTCCTGCGCGCGGTAAACTGCGACGCCGTGAAAATTGCACTCAATTCATGGGCTTCTGCCAACAGCGATACTAACTTCTTTGAAGGAACGATGTCACAGTCAGTCAGCATTTCTGCCAAACTACGTTTCGTCCGCTTCCTCTACAACAATGCCAATCTTCGCAATCCATTCGGCCTTCGTCCGGGACCGGCAAGCCGCCCGATAATTCGCTGCGATCCCGTCCCGGACCGGATGAGTTGCTTGCCCAAAACCTGAGCATCGGTCTTAAACGGAAGCGCTCGATACACGCGCACAATCCGAACCGCAAACTTCTTTGTGCGATCTCGGAGTTCTTCTTGTAGCGAAGGCATCAGGTTCACAAATTACAAAATTACCCGATTACCAAATTACAAAATGATCCTACGCGAGCACAGGTTCCGCCGTCCCCGCGTTTTCGTACGGACACGGTTTTCCATCCAGGTGATCTTCAAACTCTTGTCTGAACTTTTTCACGAACGCCATGGTCGGCATCGCCGCCGCGTCTCCCAGCGGACAGAATGTTTTTCCCAGCATGTTCTCCGCAAGGTAGTAAATGTTGTCGATATCCTTCTTTAGCCCCGCGCCGGCATGGAAGCGCGTCAGCGTCTTCTTCAGCCAGTCAGTGCCCTCGCGGCACGGAATGCACCATCCGCAGCTTTCATGCTGATAGAACTTGATGGTGCGTAGCGCAAACTTCACGATGCAGGTTGTATCGTCGAGCACCACCACGCCACCGGAACCCAGCATCGATCCCGCTTTGGCCACCGAATCGAAGTCCATGGCAATGTCGATTTCTTCCGGCAGCAGTACTGGCGTGGACGATCCGCCCGGAACCACGGCTTTCAAACTGCGCCCGTTCGGAATTCCGCCGCCAACCTCATAAATGATCTTCTTGAGGTTGTAACCCATGGGAAGTTCGTATACGCCCGGCTTGTTCAGGTGTCCGGAGAGGCAAAACAGCCGCGTGCCGCCATTCTTCGGCGAACCCAGTTTCGCGTACCAATCTGCACCGCCCAAAAGAATGTGCGGCACACTGGCCAGCGTCTCGGCATTATTAATGACCGTCGGACCGCCCCACAGGCCAACCACGGCAGGGAAGGGCGGCCGGATGCGCGGGACTCCACGCTTGCCTTCGAGCGATTCCATCAGCGCCGACTCTTCGCCAACTTCGTAAGCGCCCGCTCCGCCGTGCCAATGAATATCAAGATCGCGCCCGCTGCCGAAAATATTCTTGCCGAGAAAGCCTTTCGCGTACGCGTCCTTGATCGCCTTCTGCATGATCACCGACAGATACCGATACTCGCCGCGGATGTAGATATATCCGGTATGAGAACCGACGGCCAGCGAGGCAATCATCACGCCCTCGATCACCGAGTGCGGATCATGCTCGAAAATCAGGCGATCCTTGCAGGTGCCAGGCTCGCTCTCGTCACCATTACAGAGCACGTATTTCGGCTTGGCCGACTGTTTCGGAACAAACGACCACTTCATGCCCGTGCTGAATCCAGCGCCGCCGCGCCCACGCAAGCCCGAGTTCTTGACCTCGTTGATCAGGTCGTCGGGTTGCATGGCAAGCGCCTTCTGCACGGCCTTGTAGCCGTCCAGTTGGAGATAGCGATCGATATCTGCAGCGCCTTGACCAAAGCGCTTTGAGATTACGCGTACCTCGTCGGGATGGGAAACTAGTGACGCCATTTGTTCATTTACTCATTGAGGCATTGAGTCATTAATCATTCAATGCCTCAATGAATCAATGATTCAATTTCCTACTGCGTTCCCTTCTTCTTGTACTCGTCCAGAACCTCGTCCATTTTCGCGGTCGTCAGGTTCTCATGAAAATCGTAATTTACCTGCGCCGCCGGAGCCCAGCTGCACGCGCCTATGCATTCGACTTCTTCCAGCGA
>CAVZUP010000106.1:0-17750 GCA_963778255.1 uncultured Acidobacteriaceae bacterium | reverse complement strand
CGGATTCGAAACCGCGGGCTACATTCATTGCAGCGCTGCCGTCGATAATGTTCTCCGTTTTCATCACCCACCTGTCGGACCTCTACCGGCTCAAGAAAAAGAGTATGGGACGTGGTACGCGCTCATCCTCGGACCGGGCAGCCTGGTGCCCAACAAGAGGGACCTGAATTGAGCTCATCGGCACGCTGAAGTGGTTTGTCGGCCTGGGTCCGCGGCCTGCCTACGGCCGCTGGACGTACTGGGAAAAGTTCGACTATTTCGCGGTGTTCTGGGGAATCGCGGTCATCGGATCCACCGGCCTCACGCTGTGGTTTCCCGTTTTCTTTACGCGCTTTATACCGGGATCGTTCCTCAACGTCGCCACCATCGTGCACAGCGACGAGGCCTTGCTCGCCACCGGCTTCATCTTTACCGTGCATTTTTTCAATACTCACCTGCGCCCCGAAAAATTCCCCATGGACATCACAGTGTTCACCGGGCGCATGCCGCTGGAAGAACTGAAAAGAGATAAGCCCAGAGAATATGACGCGCTGGTCGCCAGCGGAAAATTAGAAGAGCACCTCGAGGAGGCCTATCCGCCGATCGTCACCCGCACGATTCGCGCCTTTGCCTGGGTAGCGCTGGCCCTCGGATTCAGCATTGTGCTGTGGATTATCTATGCCGTGTTATTCGCCTACCGGTAGATCCGGTCTGCGATCGGCCGCTTTGCGATCGAATTTTTGCGTATCGAACTTTTAACATTCAATTATTGAGAAGGACGTAGAAATGTTTCGGACTAGATTTTTCTTTTTTTATCTCGCTTTAATTCTGGCTGCGACCATAGCTTTGGCTGCGCCCGCTGCAGCCGCCAATAAAGACCAGGATTGTCTCGCCTGCCACGGCCAGGCGGGAATGAAGTCCAACGCTGGCAAAAGCATCTCCATCGATCCGGCCAAGCATTCCGCCAGCGCGCACGCGGTTCTCGGCTGCAAAGACTGTCACACCGACATCAAGGATTTCCCGCATCCCTCCAAGGTTCTAAAAGTCCAGTGCGCCACTTGCCACGCGGATGAAGCCAAGGCCTTCCCGACCAGCGCCCATTCCATCCTCGGCGACTCCGCCTGTGCTTCGTGTCACGGCAGCGTGCACGAACTCACCACCGCGGAAAAGCTGATGCCCGGCAAATGCGTGGAGTGCCACGCCGATGAAGCCAAGGCGCTCGACTCCAGCATCCACGGCCAGGCCGCGAAAAACGGCGATCCCGACGCGCCCAAGTGCGTCTCCTGTCACGGTGCCGTCCACGCCGTGAAAGGTTCCGACCAAGCGGACTCGACCATCGCCCGCAAGAACATGGCGGATACCTGCGCCAAGTGTCACAGCGATGCCGGCTTTTTATCCCGCCACAAAATTCCGGTCGCGCATCCCGTCGATTCCTACCGGCAGAGCGTGCACGCGCGCGCCGTCGCCGTCGGCAAGGACGCCGCAACCTGCTCCAGTTGCCATGGCAGCCATGATATTTATCCCGCCACCGATGCGCGCTCCCGCGTCAATCACTGGAAAGTGCCGGGCACCTGCGCGCAATGTCACAAGGAAATCGCCCGCGAGTTCGGTGAGAGCGTCCACGGCGAAGCGGTCAAGAACGGCGTGCGCGACGCTCCCGTCTGCGTCGACTGCCACGGTGAGCACCTGATCATGGATCCCAAGAATCCCGCGTCGCCCGTGAACGCCATGAACGTTTCCGAGCAGACCTGCGGACGCTGCCATGGCGATTCCCGCCTCGCGCTGCGCTATGACTTGCCCGTTGATCGCCTGACATCCTACGCCGACAGCTATCACGGCCTCGCCCTCAAGGAAGGCAAGGTAACGGCGGCGAATTGCGCTTCGTGCCACGGCGTGCACTCGATTCTGCCTTCGAGCGATCCGCGCTCGACCGTGAATGCCGCCAATCTTCGCAAGACCTGCGGCCAGTGTCACAAAGGCGTGGACGAAGGCAAGTTCGCCATCGGACCCGTGCACGTGCAGACTTCGACCGGCGCTGCCAGTCCGATCGTCAAGTGGATCCGCTGGACCTACTGGTCATTGATCCCCATGACCCTGGGCTTCATGATCCTGCACAACCTGATTGACTTTCTCTCGAAGCTGATTCGCAAGCGTCCGCATCAGGTCAGCGGAGCCAAAGTCACACGCATGAATCTCAACTTCCGCATCGCGCACTGGGGAGTCATCCTCAGCTTCCCGACGCTGGTGGTCAGTGGATTTGCCCTGAAGTATCCCGATGCCTGGTGGGCAAAACCGCTAGTGCTCTGGGAGGGACATGCCGGAATCCGCGGCGGTGTGCATCGCAGCGCGGCCGTACTCTTGGTCGTTGCCACGCTCTACCACATCTTCCACCTGATCGTGAACAAGCGCGACCGCGTCTTCGTCTGGGCCATGATCCCGACCGTCAAAGACGCGACCGATATCGTGCAGGTCTTTACCTACAATCTGGGACTGACAAAAGTTGAACCGAAGTTCGCAAAGTTCAACTACGCCGAGAAGCTGGAATACCTCGCCTTCATGTGGGGAACGCTAGTCATGGCCGTCTCCGGCTTCATCCTCTGGTTCAACGATCTGGCGCTCCGCTATTTCCCCAAGTGGGTTTCGGACGCGGCCACCGCCGTCCACTATTACGAGGCCATCCTGGCGACGTTTGCCATTTTGATCTGGCACTCCTACATGGTGGTCTTCGACCCGCTCGTCTATCCCATGGATACCGCCTGGGTCGACGGCAAAGTTCCCGCCGACCATTACCGCCATGCGCGTCCGGAATATTACCGAGCCCTGGAACGCGCGCACCTGATCGAGTTGCCCAGCGAACCCTCCGGCTACCGCGACGACCACGGAGCCGGCGACAATCCGGGCGACCGACCAGCAGACGATCCGCACGGGAAGAAGTAGCGCATTGCGCGGGTGCCCCGCCCTTTCGCGAAGCGAAGGGCGGGGCCTTTGACCCCCCTCCCCCCCCTCCCCCCTCCCCCCCTCGGTATTTAAGAATCATCGACTTAGCGGGAATTTCCTGCTAGGTCTTTGAGTTTAAAGAGCTTATCCGCAAAGTATTCCGGAATAAGGACTTAGGTTGTCAAAGAGCACTGAAAATGGATTTGGGGCAGCTTCGAGGTCCGTCTTGGTGGACGGACGCACCTCGAAACTACCCCAATGGTTTATTTGTGCTCTGTTCATCGTTGCGCGCGAAGGAGCTTAAGTCAATCGAATTCGATGGCAGCGGTTTTGAGGGGTGTCCTCGGGGCGTGGAACTGCGGGCGGCGGTGGTTCCCGCCCTAACGTCGCAAGAAGACGCGACGTTAGGATGGGGCACCCGGCTGGGAGTGTCTCGGACGGGTAGGGGTCCTTCGACTGCGCAGCTGCTTCGCTTCGCGAAGCGGCTACTCCGCTCAGGATGACACTTCTTAATGACGTTTCTTCATGACATTTCTTATGGGGGCTAAGGCAAGCTCCAAAAAGAAGCGGGGCCGGTGGGAGGGTATCCGGCCCCGATGAGTGGTTCGCGACAAAAAAGTCTTAGGCGGTAATCAGCGATTCCAGGGCGACTCGGTTCGGAATCACCAGCGTCGATCCGGTCTGCTGGATAATGTGTTGCTTCTTGAAGCCGGCCAGCAGACGGCTGACGGTCTCGCGCGAGGAGCCGATCATCTGTCCGATCTCTTCGTGCGTCAGCGCCATCTTCACCTGGCTGGGGTTTCTGGATTTGGTGTTCTGATCGAGCCATCCCATGAGCAGGCGGGCTAGTTTTTCGCTGGCGGAATCGGAAAGAATCAGGTCGCGGATTTCGCGGCAGGTGGAAGCGTAATCGTTGCTGATGTGCTGGGTCACCCACAGGGCCAGCTCGCCGTGAACGCGCATCAGGCGGAGCAGATCGGCCTGGCGCAGGAAGGTGATCTCGCAAGGCTCCTGGGTTTCGGCGGTGGCTTCATACTTGAGGCTGGAGACAACCGCGGCGACTCCTAATGGAGAGCCAACGTCGGCAATGCGAAGAATGAGGGTGCGGCCGTCACTGCCGCAGACCGAGAGCTTAACCCGTCCACGACGTACGATGAAGACTCCACGTGGTGCCTGGCCTTCGGCGAAAAGAACCGCGCCGGTCGGGTAGGTGGTGGTAAGGGCTTCTTGCTCGATGGCTTCGGCCACGGCTGGGGGAAGATCGCAAAACGTCTTGTCCGTTGGCGTTACTTTCACCGCGTTGTTCACGACTAGTGTGGCCATAGTGATTATCTCCGGTCAAATCTACTTTGGCAACTCCATCGCCACTCTGTACAAGCGTTGTGCGATTTTCGAGATGATGGCCTAAGTTGAACAAACTAAAAGTGTTGCTTGAATATTATGGAATACGGAATTTCCCGATTCGACCCGGTTTTCTGGCCAAACTGCGTGCTTTCCCACAGCGATGTGTGATCCCCATCACCGACCGGTTGGTCATATGACCAAAGTCGATGGTCATCGGCGCGTCATTGCTGGGTTCGGACCACATGGGGTCACTCCAAGGCTTTATGGATCGTGTTCAAAAGAGCGGTTCGGGTAAAAGGTTTTTCGAGGAGCGTGATGCCGCGCTCCAACACCTCGCGTTCGGCGATCAGTTCGCCGGTGTATCCCGACATGTAGACGACTTTGAGATTCGGCTGCAAGGCACTGAGGTGGTTCACCAGTTCCGGACCGCTCATGCGGCGCATGACGACGTCGGTCAACAATATATCGATGGGACCGGGATTCGCCTTGACCCAGTCGAGAGCGGACTTGCCGTCATCCGCTTCGACGACGGCATAGCCGTGTTCATGGAGGAGCTGCCGGGTCAGGCCGCGCATGATTTCGTCATCCTCGACCAGCAGGATCGTCGTCCCTTGGCGCTTGGGAGCGACCGGTTCCGCCTGCGACTCGGGTTCTGGTCCGATGCGGTGATCCGCGCTCGGAAGATAGATCTTGAACGTCGTGCCATGGCCCGGCTCGCTGTAGACCATGATGTGTCCGGCGCTCTGCTTGACGATGCCGTAGACCGTGGCCAAGCCCAGACCGGTGCCTTTGCCCACCTCTTTGGTGGTGAAGAAGGGTTCGAAGATGCGCGATACGGTTGCTTCATCCATGCCGCTGCCGGTATCGCTGACCGCGAGCAGGACGTACTTTCCCGGAGGCATGGTTTGATGCTGTTCGGCAAAAGCTTCGTCGAGTTTTTCCGAGCGAGTCTCGAGGATAAACTTGCCGCCTCGCGGCATGGCGTCGCGCGCGTTGACGGCCAGGTTCACGACGATCTGGTCAAGCTGTCCGGGATCGGCCTCGACCACGGCCGCGGGCGACTTGGAGACGATGACGATTTCCACGTCATCTCCCATGAGGGGACGCAGAAGCTTGCTGACGTCCCGCAAGCGCTCGTTCAAATCGAGGACGCGCGGTTGGACGGAGGAAGAGCGGCTGAAAGTCAGGAGCTGGCGAGTCAATGAGGAGCCGCGTTCGACGGCCTTCTTGATGTTCTCGAGGTAATGCGAAGGTTCGGCGGTAGGCTCGATGCGGTCGCGGAGGAACTCGGCGCAGGCGTGGATAATCCCGAGGATGTTATTGAAATCGTGCGCGACCCCACCCGCCAGCCGGCCGATGGCTTCCATTTTTTGCGATTGATGGAGATGGCTCTCGGCTTTCTTCTGGGCGGTGACGTCGCGGGCGATGGCTGACGCTCCGATGATGTCGCCTTGGGCATTCCGCAAGGGAGACACGGAAATGGACACGTTCAGGTGATGTCCGTCCTTGGTCACCCTAACCGATTCATAATGCTCGGTGCTTTCGCCGCGGGCAATTTTCCGCAGAATCTCGGGAATTTCGTCGGGCCGGTCGCTCGGCGCCAGCATGGAGATGTTCTTGCCGATCGCCTCTTCGGGCGTGTAACCATAAATGCGCTCGGCTCCCTTATTCCAACTGGTGATGGTGCCGTCGAGGGTCTTGCCAATGATGGCATCGTCGGAGGAGTCGATAATCAAGGCCAGCTGCGACCGGTATTCTCCCAGTTGCTCGATCGTTCTGCGATGCAATGCCTCATTGGCCCGGCGCAGTTCTTCGGCGATGCGCTTGCGATCACTGATGTCACGGATCGCGCTCAGAACGAAGAGTCCCTTGTCGGTGGAGACGGGGCTGAGACTGATCTCCACCGGAAACTGCGAGCCATTGCGCCGTCTTCCGTAGAGGTCCAGATCGGCTCCCATCCGCCGCGTCTTCGGCTTTTCCGCGAAGTTGGTGCGATGCTGGTCGTGATGAGAGCGATAGCTCTCCGGGACAAGCACTTCGACTTTTTGCCCGATCAATTCGTCGCGTTCATAGCCAAATAGCTCTTGTGCCTGGGAATTGAGCTGGACGATGGTCCCCTCACGATCCACGGCAAGGACGGCATCGGGCAGAGTCTCTAGGAGGTCGCTGGAAAACAGGACCTCAGCCATGATATTGGCCGTATCGGAGGGCACGGGCTGGTCGTGATCAGGGGAAGCTTGCGACATTAAAAGTCAGTTCTTCAGTTCTACCGGCTTTAAATCTATGCCTGGACCTGCTGGTTGTAAAGAGGTCACACATTTATGTGACCTTTGTCACAAAGAGGTGGCGAAGGGCTGACTGGTCATCGGTCGCTCATTTTGATGGAGCTGACACGTGGACGTTTGTCAACCTCGCGAAACTGACCCGAGCTGCTCCTACTGCAGCAGCACTTCGATGGTGACGATGTCAACCAGCCCGGAACAGCCGTAGAGTACCGGCAGAATGCGCTCCGCCGGATGAGTGCGGCGCAATTGCGCGACTCGCTCCGTGCCTGCGCGATATGCCGGAAGATACATGCGTCCGAGCAAGGGATGTCGGCCCCAGGCGCCGGATAGCTTGTCCGCGCGTTCTTCGGTGACCAGGAAATCGCGGCGCAGAGTAGCTGCCACTTTCTCCTGCTGCTCTTTTTCTCCCCAGGTCAAGTATGACGACTGATTCTTGGCGTCATCCTGGAGCAACGCCAGCAGCACGCCGATCTGCAAATCTTCGTCGGGGAGTTGCTCGATTTCGGTGACGCCATGGGCGATGAGAATGGCATTGTTTGCGATGCCCTCGAACAGCGTGGCGGCGCGCGTGTTCATGGTCAGGACAGTGGTTTCGAAGCCGGCTTTTCCGCGGACATAGAGATCCTGCAAATAGGCAAATGTGGTGACGTGTCCGGGGACGACTTCGTGGCTCACGAGTTGCTCGAACTCCGGCACGGAGATTTGCAATGAAGCGTTGATCTCGTAACTGGCTTCGTACTTCGGGCTGCCATCGGCATTCCGCGCGCGTCCCAGGTAGTTCATCGAGCCCGAAAACCACGCGTCTTTGATCGGCAGGAATTCAATGTTGGCGCGAGGCACGGGCGCGAGTTCCTTGGGAAGATATGGCACGAGGTTGGCCGCGCTGAGGCGGTCGAAATGGGCGATCACCGCGGCTCCCAGGGCACGAACCGAAGCCATCGGAATCACGCGATCGCGCCGCCAGGCATCGACCGCTCCGAGAAGACCGCCGGAACTCGAGGTCGAGTAACCTGCTCGGCCCAACAGTTCGCCTACGCGCTCCCGCTTGGCTTGCGGGTTCGAGGGTTCGGGTGGACGACCGGTCGAGGACTCAACGCACCGCGAGTAGGGAACTGGCTCACCTTTTCCCAGTACTTCCATCGCCAGGTCCCACATCGTCTCCAGGGAAGCCGACAGGCCTTGCAGATAGTCACCGCGGATGCCGCCGATCTTTCGCGCCTCGTCGTGAATGGCCGCGATGGCGTCGGGCAAATCGACCTTGCTCAAGTACGCCTCCACCGCCGGCCGATCGACTTTCTTGCCGGAAACGCCGCCAGTCTCGCGTACCCGCGCCGCGGCTGGCACCGTGTAAGCGGCTGGTAATGGCTCATCCGAGAACCACGAGTCGGCGATGAATCGTCCCGTGCCCGAGGCGCACATGACATCGCCGCCCCAAAGCGTATCGATACCGAGAACTGCATCTGCGATAAATCGTCCTAGCGCGTCCATCTTCTCTCCTCTATTTCTCTTTCCCTATTTTTCTTCCGCGGAAACTTTCTTTAATGAGCCAAACCAAACATACAGACACAGGGCGACAAACATCAACGCGGAAACGCTTTGCGACACCCCGTTGTTGGCGTAGAAAGGCGTCTGAATCCATTCTTCGGTGAAGTGCGGCAACACGCGCAACGCCGCCCCAATCACGCCGCCGAGTGCGCCACCCGCCATCAATCCGCCGGCAATGATGATGCCACGCTCGCGGATGGCATTGCCGTGCTGGCCGCCGATCTTCTCTCCGCGCTTGTTCACCAGGTGCGAGAGAAATCCTCCCGCCAGGATCGGCGTGGTCAGTTGCAACGGTAGATAGATTCCCAGCGCGAAGACCATGGAAGAAAGGCCGAGCATCTCGAGCACCACGGTGACCATGGCGCCAATGCCGAACAACATATAAGCGACGGGCTGGCCGCTCATGAATCCTTCGACCACGGCTTTCAGTGCGGATGCCTGCGGCGCCACCAGGACTTGACGTGTGTCACCGACCGCTGCTTCTCCGAACTGGAAGGCCTTGGCCAGCAGGATGATGGTCAAGCCTGCGGTGATTGCCGACACGACGATGCCGATAAACTTTACCTTCTCCTGCGCCGAAGGCGTGGAACCGAGCCAGTAGCCAGCTTTCAGGTCGGTAATGAATTGTCCCGAGGCGCACAGGGCGGTGCAGACCATTCCAGCCAGGGCCATCACGAAGAACATGCCTGTGGTTCCGGAGAGTCCGAACTTCAGCAACACCACCGCCGAAACGATGACGGTCAGCAGCGTCATGCCGCTCGCCGGGTTGTTTGCCGTGGTGGCGATGGCGTTGGCGGCCACGGTGGTGAAGAAGAACGAGAAGAGCAGCGTCAGCACCAGGCCCACGCCGACCACCGTCCACGAAACGTGGAGGTATCCAAAGAAGACAGCGACTCCGATGGCCCCCAGCACCACGCCGAGCAGGATGGTGAGGATGGGAATGTCACGGTCGGTGCGTTCCATGTGCGGCGCCTCGCCGTGGCGGAAGGCGTGCAGCGCGATGCCGAACGATCCGGCCACCACGCGCAATGATTTGAGGATGCCGACCAGACCGGCGGTTGCGATCGCGCCCACGCCGATAAAGCGCACGTAATAGCGGTAGATATCCGAGGCCGCCATGTGCGAAATGGGGATGGTAGCGGGATACACCACGACTTCGCCCATGTGGCTGCCGATAAACCAGATCGTCGGGATGAGCACGAAGTTGACCAGAATGCCGCCGGCGCAGAAGATCATGGAAATCCGCATGCCCATCACGTAGCCGAGGCCGAGGACGAAGCTGATCGCGTCGAAGTTAAAGACCATGCGTCCGCGGTCGGCCAGTGTCCGCACTGCGGGCACGAACTGGAAGTTCAAGTACTCCTTCCAGACGTGGAAGGTGGTGACAAAGAAATCGTAAATCGCGGCGATGATGGTGGCTTGAATCAGCAGCCTGGCCTGGGATCCGCCTTTTTCGCCGGTGACGAGAACCTCGGTGATGGCCGTGGCCTCCGGAAAGGGCAGCTTGCCATGCATTTCGCGCACAAAGTAGCGCCGCAGCGGAATGAGGAAGAGGATGCCAAGGCAGCCTCCGGCGAGGCAGATGAAAATGGTCTGCACCGGATGCGGGTCGAGGTGGAGAATGTAGAGCGCCGGCACGGTGAAGACAGCGCCAGCTACCACGCTGCCGGAGGCGCCGCCCATGCCGGTGATGATCATGTTCTCGAGCACGGTGGAGCGCCGCTTGTAGACGCGCGCCAGGCCGATGGCGAGGATGGAGATGGGAATCGCCGCCTCCATTCCCTGGCCGACCTTGAGGGCGGAATAGGCCGATGCGACGCTGAAGACGATACACAGTAGAGAGCCCCACAACACGGCGCGCCAGGTCACTTCCGGCGGGGCCATGCTGGTGGGCACCAGCGGCATGTAGAGTTCGCCGTCCTTCAACGGCTGGTAGGCGTTCGCGGGAAGGGACTTGGTTTCGACTTCCGCCATGCGTGAATGAGCCTCCTGACGGGGCGAGCACTTTGACCTTGAACGCGGCCGTAATCGTCGTCCCGTCGCGGACTTGTCAAAGAAAGAGTCCGCCGGTTTTGTCCATTAGCAGTCAAACACAGGGTGGGGAGGACAGCAAGGGCGGAGGTCACACGGTGCTGTGGCTTGATTAAATTAACTGATTAAATTAAGAGGATGGCTGGGGATGATTGCCGTGTCGATTACTGCAACTGGAATGCAACTTGAACGACTTCGGTGGTTTCGTCGGGCGCGGCTTCAAACTTCCACTTGAGGACCGCATCGCTGGCGGATTGAATCAGCAGCGGGCTTCCGCCCAGCGGCTTCGCAGACTTAACCGTCCCATTCGGCTTGACGACAACTTCCAGCTTGACCACACCGGCAAGGCGCATGTGCTTGGCAACGTCCGGATAAAAGGGAGCGATTCTGGCGACGATCTTGCGTGCGGCGCGGCCCTGCGACTCCGCCGTGCTGGCTTGTACGGACAGCGCGGCAAGCAGTGCAGCTGCAACGATCAGGATTCCGGCTCGACGCATGGGGAAGGACTCTTTCCCGGATAGATTATCCGTAGTCCCTGCGAGACGGAAGTTCCGAAAGTAACGCGGTTGGAGGTGACCTCCATAATCTCCATGTCAGGGAAGCCAAGGGTTACTTTGCCCGATACACGGTTTTCCCCGCTACCATTGTCCAAAGTACTTTTGTATCCCGCATCTCCTCGGGAGAAACGGTTAAAACGTCGCGATCCAGCAAAATCAAGTCCGCGCGCTTGCCGGCGGCGATAGTTCCTATGGAATCGAGATTCATGGCCCGCGCCGAATTGCGGGTGTAGGCATAGAACATCGCTTCCCGTGGCATCAATTGCGACGGATCCAGGACCCCTTCCGATCCCTTGCGTGTTTCCGCTTGATAGATCGCCCAGAATACGTTTGCGGTCGAAACCGGCCAATCACTCGCGCCGGAAATGATGCCGCCATTGTCGAGGATCGACCGCGCCGGATATTGCCATTTATAGATATCGGCATCGAGATAGGGCTTTATGATCTCGATCGTATCCGGGCTCGCCTCGGCCCAGAAAAGCTGCAACGCGCTCACCACGCCCAGCTCCTTGAACCGGGGAAAATCACTTGGCTGCACGAACTGTTCATGCGTAAGCGTATGCGGCAACCCGGAATTGCCATTGGCCCGGCGCGCCGCCGCAATCCCGTCCAGCGCAGCGGTCACGGCGCCGTCGCCAATGGCGTGCACGTGAATGATTAATCCCTGCTTGTCCGCCGCTACACATAGTTCGGCAAATTTCTTCGGATCGAACAGCAGATCGCCGTTGCGCCCCGTATTCTTGTACGGCTTACTGAGATGCGCCGTTTGCGAGGGATACTCGACCACGCCGTCAGCGAAGATCTTGATTCCGGTGACGTGGAGATTGGGCACATTCTTATAGGCCTCGCGGGTCCTCTGTACCGCGGCAAGTTCGGCCACGGGATCTTTCGCAAACACCTGCGGAAAGGCCACTACCTGCGAAGTTAGCTCTCCCCGGTCCGCGAGCAGCTTATAGGCCCGCAAGACATCGTCTTCGGCGAGCGGATCAAGCCAGGCGGTGATGCCGAGGCTGTAGTTATATTGCAGCGCGGCGCGCGCCGCGGCCAGCAACCTATCGGGGGTCGGACGAGGCAGCAGCGGTTCGATTTTCTCCGTGCCGGCGTCGACCAGGAAGCCGTTCGGCTGCATGTCTTTATCATCTTTATCTTTATTAATATCGATGCCGTAGTAACTGCGCTCTCCGGCGGACAGTTTCTTCAGGAAATCCGCGGTGATGCCGGCCCGCTGCAACAGCGCGCGATTTGCCCAAGCCGTGTGCCCATCCATGCCGCGCAGAAGGACGCTCTGCTTCTCGTAAACTCCGGTGCTGAATTGGGCGTTGAGAATGTCGCAATGCGACCAGAACTCGAGCGGTAGGCCCATGATTTCGAGAACGTCACCGCGCATGCCCTTGCCGGTCTTTTTCGCGTCCTCGGCAAAGGCCGGAAGCTCATCCAGCGAATGTACCTTTTCGCTCGCGTCGGCCGAAATCAGATTGAGTCCACCGTCGATGGAATGGCTGTGCGAGTCGATGAATCCGGGGAAAAGGCTTTTGCCTTCCAGGTCAACACGCTCGGCGTTCGAGGAGACAGACTTCATTACCTCGGTCAGGTTGCCCACGGCGACGATCTTGTCGCCGCGAACCGCAACTGCCTCGGCATAGGGACTTTGCTCATTGGCGGTAAAAACCTTCGCGTTGAATAAAATCCGTTCCGCCGAAGGCGCTTGAGCCCAAACCGCGGAAGACGTTAGGAAAAAGAAGGATGCAAGGATCAGAACCACGAAAGAATGCCGCGCGAAATGTCTCACTGAATCACCCTTTGCCAAGTTTCATTACACGAGATTCAAACGACTGGTAAACAACTATACACAAACCCTGGATCCAAGCCGCAAGGGAAAGGCGGCCTTCGATCCAATAAATAATGAAGAGGCAGGAATCGGCTATGCCGCAAAGGAACGGCGGATCGCTTGGGTACCTTCGTTACTTCGGTTATCTACTGGAGTGACCCCAAGCGGCCGAGAATGGACCCAAATGAAACTCTGGGGCAATAGGCTTCCGGTCCGGCCAAATGCAAGTCTGCGCGTTGGGATACCAGGCATGATTCAGGGAACGGCAATTTCGAGAACGGTCCACATGCTACTCGCAGGCAGTCTTTTGTTCTCTGCCGTAACCCTGTTTGCTCAGACCAGTCGTCCAGAGGACGTAATGCCCCTGACGACCAAGTCCGAAGAAGTCCGTCGCCTGGTCGAGAAGGCTTGGGACCTTAACCTGGACCAGGTCGAGCAGGCGCAGGCGATCGACGTTTTGCGACAAGCGCTGAAGATTGACCCCAATTTTGCTTTTGGGCACGAACTGTTGTCGCAGACTAGCCTGGATCCCGCGGAGCAGGTGCACGAGCAGCAGGAGGCGTTTGCTACGCGCCATTACGCCAGTGGCGCGGAACGACTGATCATCGAATGGCTGCAGGACGCGAACGATCACAAGCTGATTTCGGCCATCACCAAAATGAACGATGTACTCAGCCGCTATCCCCATGACAAATGGGTAGTCTATCTGGCTAACTTCTGGCTGACGCAGCAAACGCAGTACGAGCGGGCGATTGCCGTCTTTGAGAATTCGGGAATCGACTCCCCGGGGCTGATGAACAACGTTGCTTATACCTATGCCTACTCACGGCAGTTCGACAAAGCGTTTGCGCTGATGGATAAGTACGTGGCTGCGCTGCCCAAGGATCCAAACCCGCAGGATTCGTACGCGGAGATTCTGCGCATGGCGGGACACTTCGATCAGGCGATCGCACACTACCGCGCCGCGCTGGTCCTTGACCCTAACTTCTATTCGTCACAATTCGGAATCGCGGATACCTACTCGCTGATGGGAGACCAGGCGCGGGCGCGACAGGAGTACGAAGCTGGCTTCCAAAAATTCTCTTTGCTGGAACTGCATCGCATTCAATGGCGGACGCGAGAGGCCATCACCTATGTGCGCGAGGGCGACTACGTTGCTGCCGACCGTGCCTTCCACGACATCGCTGAACGTGCCCATAGCAAGCACATGAGCCAGCCGGAGGCCGAAGCCTGGCGTCAAATGGCGCTATACCAGCAGAATCCCAAGCGTGCGATTGCGATTCTGGCCAAGGCCGAGGCGGCCGTGCAACAAGGCAAGAACGCGATGGTAGCAGCGCTGCAACAGGAATGGGCGCAGATTCTGCGCGCCCGGGTCGAAGCCGCGGTGGAGATGGGGAACAAGGAATTGACCGCTTCCACTCTGGCCCAGCTGGCGCGGATGTCGGAAAATTCCAACGACAAGATTGTCGAATCTGCTTACCACGGAGCCGCGGGCGCCGTGGCATTTTCCGCCCACAAGTACGAGGATGCCGTCGCGCACCTGGAAGAAGACATCAACAATCCTTTGTCGTTGCAACTGTTGGCCGAAGCTTACCAGAAGACCGGGGACAGCTCGGCGGCGCAGCGCACGACCGAGACGCTGGCGAACTTCAACGATCCCACGGTGGAACAGGCGCTGGTGGTGCCGGCGTTCCGCAAGTGCTACCAGGATCCAACGTGTAACAGCAACTTCAAGGGCGTGTCCTTGAAGAAGTCCTTCCCGAAAACGCTATAAGTTGCGCGCTAACCCTGCGACGGCGACGTCTTGCGGATCATCTCCAAAAGACTGGCCCGGTCAGGTTTGACCAGTTCGGCGACGCGCTCCTTATTCACCTGCGCGACGATGATCTGGCCAATCTCGGTGTGCACATCCGAGAAGATACCAACGCTCTTCATTCTTTGGGTCTGAAATTCGTTGTCCTCGGTGGGTGTAACGTAGTGTACCGAGCTGGCATTGTAGCGGTGGATCAGGAAAAGTTGGGCCACCGTCATCAACCGCTTCTTGCGGACCGGGGTCAGCGTGTTCTGGTCGCGAACCGAGAGGATGCTGCGCCCGCGACGATCCAGGATGTAGGCGAAGACCACGTTGGCGAGCTTCTCGCCGCTGGGCTCGTTCAGCACGCTCAGCTCCAACAATTCCGAACCGGCGGTGTGGGGGCGGAGCCGCACGCGAATTTTCTCCTTATAGTCGTTCTGCTTGCTCCATTCCGCGAGCCAGTCTTCGAGCAGCTTGGTGGGAACCTCGGTCTGCACCAGATGCTGGAATTGCGTCGAACCCTTGCCCATTGCCTTCGTTGCGGCGGTACGTCCGGACGAGGCCATTAATGCGGCGTCGAGCCGTGGCCCTCCGACCAGCGTCTGCGGCGTGCGATACGGGGACTCCAGCAGCCGGAACTTGCGCTGCAAACGGGCCAGCGCCAGCATCCCGTCCTGCTTCAAGGCGGTTGCGAACTCCTCGGCAGCCAGGCCGTCGATCTGGTGTCCACCGTAGGTGATGAAGTTGAAGACAAAGCCAAGTTTCCCGAGCTCCTCGGGGAAGTGCTTCATCTGCTCGTCGTTCATGCCGGTGGTATCCCAGCTGAACGATGGCGAGAGGTTGTAGGCCATCATCTTGTCGGGATATTGTGCGTGGATGGCCTTTGCGAACTTCGCCGCGTCGTGGAGATCGGCCGTCTTGGTTTCCATCCACAATATGTCGGCGAAAGGCGCTACGGCCAGCGATTTAGCGATGGCGCAATCGATTCCGGCTTGAATGGGATAGAAGCCCTCGGGAGTCTTGGGCAGCTCGCAATCCCAGGTCACCTGAACGCCCAACGACTTCGCACGCTCGCGTACCTCGTAGAAAGAGGCCTGTTTCGAGAATTCGTTCCATTGCTCGACGGTCATGTCGAAGCGCTCGCCGTCGGCCATGCGGGATTCGATCACGTCGGCGACTGCCCCGCCATAGGTTCTCAGTCCGGCCTCCTTCTGCCAGATTTCCACGTAGCGCGTGTCGATCTTATCCAGTGCCGAGTCGAGATCGGTTGCCGACATATTCTTGAGCGACCTGGCGCGCTCCGCGATCGTCGACATGACTCCAAAGCGTTCCAGCCAATCGAAGGCCGCCTGGTACTCGGATTCAGACACGGCAAAAAGCAGGTGTCCGCGAATCTCTTCGACGCCCAGTTCGTAGAGCTTCCGCAAGATGGCGAGATAGCCGACCTTATAGCTGGGCAGGCCGGTGTTGGTGGCGCCGAGGATGAAAGGCTGGTCGCGCTCGTCGCTGCTATTCTCGATGAACGTGGCGGCCTCGGCGTCGGTGCGAGCCACGATGATGCCCGGAACCCGCATGATGTCGAGCTGCAGGCGGGCAGCGTTGAGGCGTTTGATCTGCTCGTCCACGGATACAAGAACCTTGCCGCCCTGGTGGCCGCACTTCTTCGCTCCTGGCTTTTGGTCTTCGATGTGGTAGCCCGGCACGCCGACCTCGACAAAGCGGCGGATCAGATTGCGCACATGCGCGTCTCCTCCGTGACCGGTATCAGCGTCAGCGATGATGAAAGGCCGAAAGTCGACGACCGGTGTCGCCTGACGTTGTTCTTCGGTCATTCGCGTGCGCGTGAAGTGCTGATTCTTGTCGGCGGTGAGAAGCGCGCGCACCAAGCCAGCAGCTTCATCGGGCACCTGGCCGAGCGGATAGCTGGCCAAATCTGGCCCGGGGTCTTCGGCCAGCGATCCCTTGGCGGATGTGGCCCAGCCACCGAGGTAAATGCCTTCCATTCCAATCCGTTTCATCATCACCGCCTGGCCTGGCGAATAAGGGCCGAAGGTGGTGATCTGCTTGCGCTGTTTGAAGAGCTCGCGCAACCGCGCGTAGAATTCCTCGGCTGCCCGCCGCGCTACGGTATAGTCTCCGGAAAGTGTGCCCTGCTGTTCGGCTACCTGGCGTGGGGAGTAGAGCCGTACGATGCCTTCAAATCGGGGGCTCGCGAACCACTTCTTCGCGGCCGCTACCTGTTGATCGAACGTCACCATCGTGGGTTCCTGGATCTCAGCGCTGACTGACATTTTCCGCCTCCATTTCCACCTGCATGGATCATTGCGTTCTTCGTTCGAGGAGTGCTGTTGCTGCGTTCCAATGCCTCCGGCCCGGTAGCCTCGATGGAACCAGCGATTCTGCCAATCGCAGACGAAGCCTCGAGGTCACAGAGGTGGGAACTATCTAGGGCTTCGAACGGATCATTGTATACCCGCTCCGTCTCTCGGCGAACGGCGTGTTTGGTAAGATGACTTCTGGGTGAACCATTGCCGCAAAGAGTCGTCCGCGACGACGACAGGTTCGTTTTTCACGGGCAAGGGCATCGAGTTTTTCTGGCCAAATGCATCGGACTGCTGCGTCCTGAACCCCGCCGATTTTGGACGAGTCCCATAGCCCTTGGTCTTCGCCTTTTGGTACTGTACGTGGTAGCCTTCATCGCGTCGGACCTGCAGCCGAATTGAGTCGTCGTGTGTTCACATACTGGTGAATGGCGATTGGCGGGCGGATGCCAGCGGGAAGAAGGACAATGCCGGCAAGAGCTAATGTTGCAGGAGGGCCGAGGTTTCCAGAGGATGGGGAAGCGCCGCGAGCTTCGCAAAGAGATCCAGGTGCAAGTGCGCATCTTTGGCACCGACAGCAGTGGCCAGATCTTCTCCGAGAAAGGGGTCACGGTCAACGTCAGCCATAACGGCGCCGAAGTAAGTGGCATCCAGGCCGAAGTCAATCTCGATGAGATCATCGGTCTGACCTATGGCAAGAACCGGGTGCACTTTCGCGTCAAGTGGGTAGGCAAACCCGGCACACCACAAGCGGGCCACGTTGGATTGCTCAACCTTACTCCGGAAAAGCCTCTCTGGGATTTTCCCCTGCCCCCTCCCGCCCTCGACAATCACGTACCTCGATCGACGGAGCATCGGAAGTACCCCCGATACAAGTGTCATAATTCGGTGGAGCTTCATATGGATGGTGGAGCCTCTTTTTGGGCCACGATTTCAGATCTCAGCCTGGGAGGATGTTACGTGGAAATGGCGATCCCACTGCCTCCGGGAACGAAGCTGAAAATGGGGATCTGGATCGGAGAAACCAAGTGTTGGGCCGATGGCGAGGTCGCCTACAGCACGGCGGGGCTCGGAACCGGCGTGCGATTCAACAGCGTTTCCGAATCGGATTTCGATCGCATCGGGCAA
>CAVZUP010000105.1:0-29702 GCA_963778255.1 uncultured Acidobacteriaceae bacterium | reverse complement strand
GGCGGCGCCTCCGGCTCGGTCTACGGTGGAGGTGGCGCGGCTGCCTAAGGATGTGCTGGTGGAGATTGATGTGATTGCTTTGGGGTGATGCCGAATTTTTTGCAAAATGTTGGAAAGGGGAAATTATGAAGAGTCTGGTTGTTATTTTTGCTATTACAGTGCTGGCCGCGGGGCTGGCGTTTGCTCAGGCGGCTAAGGCGGGGACGGGCGGGCCTACCAAGGTTACGGGCGATCCGGTCAAGACGGCTAGCGGGCTGGAATATTGGGATATCAAGGTGGGGACGGGCGCGGTGGCGACGGCGGGACAGCACGTCAAGGTCGATTACACGGGCTGGCTCACCACTGGGAAGAAGTTTGACAGCTCGGTGGGGACGGGGCATCCGTTTGACTTTCTGCTGGGCGGGGGACAGGTGATCAAGGGATGGGACGAGGGCGTTGCGGGGATGAAGGTGGGGGGAAAGCGGCAGCTGCGGATTCCTCCGGATCTGGCTTATGGGGCGAAGGGGTATCCGGGAGCGATTCCACCTAGCGCTACGCTAATTTTTGATGTGCAGCTGGTGGATGTGAAGTAGCTAGCGCTTTGGACACAAGAGAGCCCGCAGAGTTTCCACAGCTCTGCGGGCTTTGATTTTTTACGCCTTCACTACTTTGCCACTGCGGAGGCAGGAGGTGCAGACGCGGATGTGCTTGGTCGCGGCTCCTACTTTGGCGTGAACCGGGCGCAGGTTGACGTTCCAGCGGCGTTTGCTGACGTTGTGGGCGTGACTGATGGTGTTTCCGAACTGCGGCCCCTTGCCGCAGATATCACATACTCGTGCCATAACTCTTTGAATCCTTCCAGGCGTGTTGCCGATGCTCTTGCCGAAACTATGATTTTACAGGAAGGTGGGGCGTTTCGCCAAGGGGGCGGCGGAGGGCGTGTTGTCCTGGTTCAGTTTTTCCACCACGGAGTCACGGAGACACGGAGAAAACCAACTACTTTGCAAAACCTCCCCTGCCCGTCCCCGATTGCCGGCGGGACGCCGGCGCTACGGTTGATGGTCTCCCTAGGCGGCTTTGCCGATTACGGGCTGGGCGCAGTGCATGCAGCGGCGGGCGTCTATGGGGATCTCGCTCAGGCATTCGGGACACTTTTTCGTGGTGGGGTCGGCGGGAGCGGGGTCTTTGCGCATGCGGGCTACCAGGGCGTTCACCGGGGTGACGACAAAGAAATAGATGGCGGCGGCGACCAAAAGAAACGCCACGACGGCGTTGATGAAAAGGCCGATCGGAAACAGGGTTCCGTTGACGGTGAAATGAATCGCGGAAAAGTCGGGCTTGCCGACGATGGCGGCGATGAAAGGCATCAGGAGGTCGTCGGTGAGGGCCTTGACGACTCCGCCAAAAGCCGCGCCGATTACGACACCTACCGCCATATCAACGACGTTGCCGCGCAGGATGAATTGCTTGAAGCCGGATAGCATAGGATTCCCTCCGTTAGTAAAGTGGTGGAAATGTAAATGGTTGGTGGGGTTTGGTCAAGGGGCCGGGGCGCCGAAATGCCCAAGTGACTGGCGTCTGGGGAATCCCACCCGGCGCGCGATGCTGCGGGCTAATAGCAGGTCCTTTCGCTTCGCTCGGGATGACAGAGCGGTGACGAGGCCATCGGCTCAGATGCGCATGGGCATCACTATGTAGCGGTACTTGTAATCCTCGGATTCGGCGGGGCGGAGTTGGCCGGCGGACTGGGCGTCTTTCAGTTCCAGTTTTACTTCGCAGGAGCCGGTGGCTTTGATGAAATCCATCAGGTATTGGGCGTTGAAGCCGATGGCCATGGGATCGCCGTCGTAGGCCACTTCGATGGAATCTTCGGACTCGCCGGTTTCGGTGGAGGAGGCGGAGATTTTCAGCTCGCCTTTTTCCAGGCGCAGGCGGACGGCTCGGGAACGCTCATCGGCGAATTGGGCTACGCGGGCTATGGCGGCTCCTAGTTCGTCGCCGTGCAGGGCGATGGATTTGGTGATGTCTTTGGGGAGCACGGCTTCGTAGTTGGGGAACTGGCCGGTGAGCTGGCGCGAGGTCAGGAGACGCGGGCCTACTCGGAAGAAGAGCGTGGAATCGTCTTTGGCGAAGTCGATGGTCTCTACATCGGAATCGAGGAGCGACTTGAGTTCATCCATCGCTTTTTTGGGGACTAGGGTTTTCATTTCGCCGGAGACACCTTCGAACTTTTCTCCTTGGCGCTCTATGTGGGCTAAGCGGTGTCCGTCGGTGGCTACCATGGTGATGGACTCGGGCTTCAGGACCATTAAGGCGCCGTTCAGTGTGTAGCGGGATTCTTCGCTGGCTATGGCGAAGCCGGTCTTGGCGATCATGGAGCGCAGGACGGGGGCGGAAATCTTTATCGATCCGGCGGCGGGGAAGACGGGAAGGCCGGGGAAATTTGATTTCGCCATGCCTACCATTTTTGTGTTGGAGCGTCCGCAGCGGATGCTGACCCAGTGGTTTTCCAGAAGTTTGATGGTGATGTCAGCGTCGGGCAGGAGTTTTACGTAGTCATAAAGTTTACGCGCGGGGATGGTACAAGCGCCTTCCTTTTTAACTTTGGCATTGCACGACGTGCGCAAGCTCAGGTCGAGATCGGTGGCGGTCAGCGACAGCTTATCCCCGGAGGCCTCGAAAAGATAATTGGAGAGGATGGGGATGGTGGTCTTGCGCTCGACTACACCCTGCGTGGCGGTCAGTTCGCGGAGAAGCTCGAATTTGCTGACTGTGATTTCCATGGTCGTCGTGGCGACGGCGGGGGCGACATCTACAGGCATATGGGTCTCCCGACTCTACTTCTGTTCTCTTCTTATATCAAATGCAAATGCAATAAAACCAGTAGTAACCGTAGGCGAGTCGGAGAAGTGGAAAACTGGTCCAGATGCCTGCGGTTCAGTGGCTTCGATAGGAACCTCTCGTGTGGAGAATCGGTCGCTTCTTTGGCGGATGCCAGAGTATCGCTGGGACCGTTCTCGGGTTTCTATCCTGTCTCCCACAGTTTCCACAAAGACTTCACAGCCGGGGGGAAGGAAGAACGGCTTGAAGCGTGGAAAAAGTGGTGGAAACCGATCTTTAAGCGCCTAATTGCTCGGTCAATTTATTGAGCAACCTGTTCAAATCCTTGTCGTCCTTGCGCACGGTTTCGATCTTATCGACCGAATGGAGGACGGTGGTGTGGTGCTTGCCACCGAACTGACGTCCGATTTCGGGGAGCGAGGCTTCGGTCAGGTGCTTGGCCAGATACATCGCAATCTGGCGGGGGTAGACGATAGAGCGCGAATTGTTTTTTGCCTTGATCTCAACCAGGCGTAGGCCGAACTGCTCCGCCACGGCCTTCTGAATGGACTCAATGGTCACTTTACGAGCTTGTGAGTCGATGAAATTCTTCAGGACCTGCTGCGTGTAAGGGAGCGTGATTTCGGCTCCGATGAGCGACGAGTGCGCTACCAGGCGAATCAGCGCGCCTTCCAGTTCGCGGACGTTGGAGCGGATGTTCGAGGCTATGAACAACGCCACCTCTGTGGGTAACGTGACGCGCTCCTGCTCGGCTTTCTTTTGCAGGATGGCTACTTTAGTTTCGAGATCGGGTGGTTGGATATCGGCGATGAGTCCCCACTCGAAGCGGCTGCGCAGGCGGTCTTCGAATTCCGCTAGTTCTTTGGGCGGACGATCGCTGGCGATCACGATCTGCTTCATGGACTCGTGCAGGGCGTTGAAGGTGTGGAAGAACTCTTCCTGGGTGCGTTCTTTTTGCGCGAGGAACTGGATGTCGTCGATGAGGAGGACGTCCATGGTACGGAACTTATCACGGAAGCTGATCATCTTGTCGTAGCGCAGCGAGTTGATCATTTCGTTGGTGAACTTCTCGCTGGAGACGTAGCAGATGGCGGCTTGCGGGGTGCGCCGCTTGATCTCGTGTCCGATGGCCTGCATGAGGTGGGTCTTGCCCATGCCGACTCCGCCGTAGAGGAAGAGCGGGTTGTAGGCTTTGGAGGGACGCTCGGCTACGGCCTGGCAGGCGGCGTGAGCGAACTGGTTGCCGCTGCCGATGACGAAGGCGTCGAAGGTGTAGCGCGGGTTGAGCTGGGCGGCGCTATCCCAATCGAAGCGAGCTTGCGCGGGCTGCGAACCCTGGACGGGCTGCGGACCGTTGGCGGAGTTCTGGGCGTGGGCCGAGAGGCCGCCGTCGTGGCGGATGGGCGTATTCGAAGGATCGTCTTCGGCGGTGACGAATTTCACGTCTTCGTAGCCGAGGCCCAGATTATCGAGGGCTTCCTGGATCAGGTCGGCGTATTTGTCGCCTACGTGGCGGAACTCGGCGGTGGGGACGCGCACGAACAGAATTTTGTTGCTGGCGTGGCTGTAACGCGTCGGCTTCAACCAGGTGTCGTAGGAGTGCCGGTTGACTTTCTTTTCCAGGGCGTCGAGGATGCGCACCCAAGGATTCGGGCTGATGGCAGAACTTGAGAGGGACATTGTTTACCAAAAATATCGAGTGCGCCGGAGCCAAAGGCGTCCGGGAAAAACCAATCTTAAAATTATGATTGCTTCAGTGTGCTGCAGAGCAGTTTCTGTTTTGCAGTACGGGTTGCCGGTGAAAAATTTATTAAGAGACGAACCGCATACTAGCACAAAAAAAACGGCGCGTCGGTGAGATGAAAGAAAAAAATCTGGCGCGATTGCAATGTTGAATCGAGAAATTTTTTTGCTGTCAAGTATCGAGAAACTAACTGTCGCTTAAAGTGTGCAATGCTCAGCCGTCAACCTTCAGCCGTCAGTCTTCAGGTAAACACTAGTGAGTTTGAGAACGACGCGGTTCGCGGACAGGAGTGTCCGCGCTACACGGTCCGAGCTACAGTTGGATTTAAGAAATCGGGCGGCGTTCGCGCCTTGCTGGCGCGGCGGTTTTGTAACTTTCGGGATAGACGACTACGGAGCGTCTTCCGCCTTCGCCGTCGCTTTCGGTGCGCAAATCTTTTTCCTCGCGCAGGGCCAGATGGACGATGCGGCGTTCGCGGGAGGACATGGGTCCGAAGCGGTAGGGTTCGCTGGTGCGGCGGACCTGCTCGGCGGCCACGCGCGCGGCGGTCTGCAACTCTTCGATGCGCAGGGCGCGAAAATTCTTGCAGTCGAACCAGATTTTTTCGTGCTCGTTGCCCTGGAGGTGGAGGATCTCGGAGGCTAGCAGTTCGAAGGAGCGGAGTAACTCGCCTCCGCGTTCGAGCAGGAGTGAGGAATCGGGGCCGGCGAACTCGACCAGAATTTCGGGATGCTCCCACTCGCGATTTCCGGCGATGGGCGGGTCGACGGTGATGCGGTACTTGAGTTTGAAACCGCCGTGCGAGATTACGGTTTGAAGGAATTCTCCGATTTGTTTGGCGGAGGCGACTTTGTCGGTGATTGGCATAGATAAGGTCTCAGGTGTCAGGTCTCAGGTGTCAGGTTTTACTGACGGCTGAGAGCTGATCGCTACTTCTCTTTCTTTCTGGCGCGCTTTTGCATCATCTCTCGCATTTCGCGGCCCAGCGAGGTGCGGTTCATTACGGACTGCTGCACAATTCCGATCAACTGGCCGGCGGACCAGTAGAGGCCGAGGCCGGCGGGCAGGTTCCAGCTCATCAGGCCTAACATGCCGGGCATCATGACGTTCATCATTTTCTGCTGGGCCGGGTCCATGCCGGCTTGCGGCGTCATGCGCTGCATGATCAGCATGGTGACGATGATGGCAATCGGCAGAATGTGATAGGGATCGGGCGCGGACAGATCTTTTACCCAGAGCCAGGGCGCGTGGCGCAGATCCATGGCTACGTTCAACATGCGGTAGTAGGCGAACAGGAAGGGCATCTGAATGATCAGCGGGAGGCAGCCGCCGGCGGGATTCACGCCTTCCTTCTTATAGAGCACCGAGATTTCTTCGTTCATCTTCGCTTTTTCGGGATCGCGAAGACTGTACTTCTTATATTTTTCCTGGATCTGCTTGATCTGCGGGGCGACGCGCTGCATCTTGAGCATCGACTTCATCTGCGTCAGGCGCAGCGGGAGCAGGGCCAGGTTGATGACCAGCGTCTGCAGGAGGATGGCCCAGCCCCAGTTAGGACTGATGTGGCTGTGCATCCACTTGAGCCAGAGGAAGAGCGGGCGGGCGATGATTCCGAGCCAGCCGAAATCGACTACGGCGCGGAGGTCGGGGTCGGCGCCGGTGATGCCGGGGACGGGGACGGCTTCGAGGTCCGCCAGGGCTTTGGGTCCGACGTAGAGGCGGGCGACGGTGGGGCCTTTGAGGCTGCCTACGGCCGCGCCCAGCACGTCGATCTTATCCATCTGCTTCGAGTCGGAGCCGCCGTGGGGAATTTCAATCGGGTTGCGCAGGGTGACCAGGGCGGCGTTTTGCGGATCTTGCGGCAGGAACACGGCGGCGAAATATTGGTCGGCGACTCCTGCCCAGTGGTAGGGGCCGGGCAAGGTGCCGCCTCCGCTGATTTTCTTGATGGCTAGGCGCTCGATTTTGCTGTCGTACTGATAAAGGATTTGGCCGGAGGCGTATTGCGGTCCGGTCATGTCGGCGCCGAAGCCGGCGGGCCACATGGGGAAGGCGGTGACTTGCGCGCCTTTGACGTAGACCGCGGCGCGAACCCCTACGACGTAGGTGCTGGGATCGAAGGTGAGATGCTTTTCTACGATGACGTCGGCGGCGGCGTATTTGAAAGTGATTTCGGCGGGAGCGGTTGCTCCGGTGCTGGTGGCGACGTAGAGGGCGGAGTTCAGCTTGTTTCTTAGAGCTTCGTCGTAGGACCAGAGGGTGAGTGGATATCCGTATTTTTCGGCGGCGGCGGCGTTTACCAGTTCGAGCTGGCCGTCTTTGTCGTCGGTGTATTTTTTCAGGATCCAGGACTTGACGCGGGCGCCGCGGTTGGTGAAGACGATGCGGTAGACATCGTTTTCGATCACTGTGTCAGATTCGGCGGTGGCTTGCAGCGGGGTCGCGGCTGGAGCGGCCTTATCGCTTGCAGCGCTGGTTGCGGACGCTGGTGGCGCAGGAGATGGCTGCAACTGCTGCGGAGCTGGCGCTGGATTCGGCTGCGCCTGGGTGGTTTCGGGCTTGGCCGGCGGCTGCGGGCCGTACTTTTTCAGGAGCGGCTGAAATAAAAGGATGACCAGGAAGGTCAGCGCGAAGACTAAGAGCAGCTTGCGCTCCATGCCGGGTTCTTGCTGCGGATTGTTAAATTCTGCCAAATCAGTCGCTCGTCGTTTCTGAGTTCGTCGTTCTTACGTTCATCATGCTTACGTTCATCTACACAACTTACAGCAGGGGAATCCCACCCTAACGTCGCAAAAGGCGCGACGTTAGGATGGGGCACCCTGGGATTTCATGATTTGTCTCTGCCTTTACTACGGGATCCAGGCCGCCTTTTGCCAGGGGATGACAGCGTAACACGCGGGCGGCGGCCATCAGGCCTCCGCGAAGTGCGCCGTAACGGTCGACCGCTTCCATCGCGTATTCGGAGCAGGTTGGAACATAGCGGCACGAGGGTGGGAAGAGCGGAGAAATCCAGCGCTTGTAGAGGCGCAGCAGGCTCAAGGCTGGAGACTTCATTGCTTTATTTCCCTTTTCTCTTGCACCACTTTTTCCGGCGTCACTTTTTCTTTCCGTGTCAGCTTGTCCGCGATGGCGCTTAGCGCGCGGGCTATTTCTTCGAGGACCACGGAAAACTCCAGCGTCAGCACCGACTTCTTTGGATTGATGACTACATCCACGGCAGCCGGTAACAGAGAATGCTTTTGGCGAACGGCTTCACGGAGGCGGCGCTTGATGCGGTTGCGGACTACTGCTCCGCCGAGCACCTTGCCTACGGTGAAGCCGACGCGCGCGCTTTCTTGCGGCGACGAATTCTTTTCCGGTAAAGCGTCCTCGGCCCGCCGCAGATAGAACGCGGTGAGGTGCGAGGAGAAGTGGCGGCGTCCCTGTTTGTAAACGCGATCGAAGTCGGAGTGCTTCAGCAGCCGCGCGGCGCGCGGGAAGGTTGCTCCGGCTTTCGCCTGGGGTTGCTTTCCACTCCGGTCGGGAGCGTCGGCGCTCACCAGCTCACAATCCTGCACAAGAAATCGTAATCAAGACGGCCTTTGTTGTCCGTTTTGGGGAAACTAATCGCGGAAACCTGGCTTTACGGCAACGCGCTTGCGTCCTTTGGCCCGGCGGCGCGACAGTACGGCGGCTCCGCTCTTGGTTTTCATGCGAGTGCGGAACCCGTGCTTTTTTGAGCGCTTGCGTTTGTTGGGTTGAAATGTACGTTTCGGCATCGAAAAATCCCTGCTCCTGATTGAATCAGCTGGCTTGAGGCAAACAGTAAGTATAAATGAGGGTGGGCGTGGCGGCAAACGGGAGGGGGGCGGCGAGGATAGTGGCTCAGTTTGAAAGAAGAGCCGCGGGGGCCAAACAGCTTGCTGAAAAACTCGGTCATGGGTGCCCCAGCCTCGCGGCGCGGGCGAGTACGCCCAGGCTTCAGCCTGCGAGACGCCGGCGCTACGGACTGGCACCTACTATGGATGGCGGCTGAAATCGGCCGGTTCACTCGCTACTGGGAAATGCCATTCGCGGCCCGCGCGTTTTTGCCGAGCGTTTCGATATCGGGGATGGACTTGCATTCGGTTACAGTGCGTGGCGGGGGCATAGTCCCGTGCTGCAGAAAACTTGCGATCAGGTCGAGGCCCACGGGTGCGGTTGGCGGGCTGAGAACAGTGGCGGTCAACAGACCGCGGCGAACCCATTCTTGGCCAGTTTTGGGCATGCCGTCGCAGCCCAGAAAAGGAATCTGCAACCAGGACTGGCGGAGTTCGTGGCTGGACTGCTCGAACGCCTTGCGTGCGCCGATCGCCATGGAATCATCCTGAGCGCAAACGGCCACGATGTCGGTTCCGCGCGAGGTGGAAAGAGTAAGCCAGGAGGAGACGGCTTTTTGAGCGCTGGCCTCGGTCCAGTGCGCTTTCACCGCGCGCAGCTGAATATTTTCGGATTTCGTCTCCAACAAGCCAACATGGCGGAGGGTGGCTGCCCTGCTCTGACTAGGGCCTTGAATCTCGAGAACGATTCCTCCGCTGGGCAACAGGGCGGCGAGTTGACGCCCCTGGATGCGTCCGATTTCCTCGTGGTCGGCAGTGACCACGAAGGCGGGAGTGTTAGAAGCCGCGCGCAATTGGGCGATGTACTCGGCATCGCGGCTGAGCACCACCCAAGCGATGCCTGCGGCATTTGCGGCGCGCGCCACCTGAGGGAGAGTCGTGGATCCAGCCGGCTCAAACATGATCACGGCGGGACGGGTTTCTGCCGGGGACTGGATACGCTTGATTAGTTGCTGACTCTGGACGATACCGTCATCCTGCGCGTAGACAATGTCGAGATCGACACCCAGCCGCGCGGCGGCCTGACGGGCGCCATTCACTTGTTCGATTTGGAAATCGTTGCTGTCGTTGGTTACCGAGAGCAGGACTCGCGGCTTCGTCATATGGTGCGCCCTAGTGGGGTTAGCAGAATGATAGTCCAAATTGCGCCGCCTGGGAGTGACCGCGGTAACAGCGCGCCGGGAGGCCTGGGTAGCCTGGTCCGACGGAGCTGACGCGGATCGTTTGCCAGTTGTTGGCCGTCCGGAAAACGCTGGCTATACTCGATTCATGAAGATGAGCGGATTTCCTCTTTCCACCACGGATTGGGCGCAAGTGGAGCCTTCCGAGCATCCCGGAGAAACGGGCAAAGCCTTCTGGCGGACACAAACTTTCGGGGACATTCGGGTTCGGATGGTGGAATACTCACGCGGGTATTCGGCGGATCATTGGTGTACGAAGGGGCACATGCTTCTCTGCCTGGAAGGCGAACTGGAAACCAGGCTCGCGGACGGCAAGAGCTTCACGCTGACTCCGGGCAAGAGTTACCAAGTTGCGGACGGCGAATCTTCGCATCGTTCCTCAACCAAAATGGGAGCCAAGCTTTTTATTGTCGACTAAATTTGGCTGGCTGACTTCGAATGGCTAACTTCTAATGGCTAACCTCGGATGAACCTGGATGACACGATTGTCGCTATTGCTACGCCGCCGGGACGGGGCGGGATTGGCGTGGTGCGGCTGGCGGGGGCGGAGGCTCGGGCGATTGCGGCTCCGATGCTGCGGCTGACGCGGGAGCTGGAGGCGGGACGGGCGGTGCGGTGCGATTTGGTGGAACCTCGCGGCCGGGATGGAATGGATTCCCTGTCTCGCATTGATGAGGTGGTGGTTACTTTTTTTGCCCGGCCTCATTCTTATACTACCGACGATATTGTCGAGATTTCGTCGCATGGGTCGCCGGTGGTGCTGCGGCACGTTGTGGAGCTGGCTCTGGCGGGGGGCGCGCGGCTGGCTGCTCCGGGGGAGTTCACCATGCGTGCGTTTCTGAATGGACGGATCGACCTGACGCAGGCGGAGGCGGTGCGGGACCTGATCGACGCGCAGACCTTGTTTCAGGCGAAGGTGGCGGCGCAGCAACTGGAGGGAGCGCTCTCGAACCGGCTTAAGCCGGTGAA
Organism: uncultured Acidobacteriaceae bacterium; assembly: GCA_963778255.1. Classification (GTDB taxonomy): domain Bacteria; phylum Acidobacteriota; class Terriglobia; order Terriglobales; family Acidobacteriaceae; genus Acidiflorens. The sequence continues at coordinate 19,131 of CAVZUP010000105.1, read as the reverse complement.
GCGGGAGTTGGTGGAGCTGATTGCTTTGCTGGAGGCGGGGATCGATTTTGCCGAGGACGATGTTTCGGTGGCTCCGGATGCGGTGATTCTTGAGCGCATTGCGCAGGTGCGAGCTCCGCTGGTGCAACTGGCGGGGAGTTTTAGTTACGGCAAGATTGTGCGCGAGGGGCTGACGCTGGCGATTGTGGGGCGTCCTAATGTGGGGAAGTCGAGCCTGTTTAACCGACTGGTGGAGCGGGAGCGGGCGATTGTCACGGCGCAACCGGGGACGACGCGCGACCTGGTGAGCGAGACGGTGGCGATTGGTGGAATTCCTGTGGAACTGGTGGACACGGCCGGGATACGGCGGGCGCTGGATGAGGCGGAGAGCATCGGCATACGGAAATCGATGGAAGCTTTGGCCGATGCCGATCTCGTGCTGGTTGTGGTCGACAAGACGCAGGTTTTCTCGGATGAAGATCGCGAGTTACTTCGGCAGGTGGAAGGGCGTCCGGCGATTGTGGTGGAGAATAAGTGCGATTTGGCGAGCGCGGTTGGGGACGGCGCTCCTGCGCAAAACGGGACGTTGCAATCCATTGCCACTTCGGCTTTGACTGGAGAGGGGATTACCGGGCTGCGGGCTGCGATTCTCCGGCATGTGACTGGAGACTCCACGGTACAGGGGGAGAGCGGGTTTCTTACCAGCGTTCGGCATTCGAAACTGGTCAACGATGCTTTGGGCTCGCTGGCGGCTGCTACCAACGCGGTCGCCGCACGGGTGCCGCACGAGATGTTGCTGCTTGATCTCTACGGGGCGCTGCGGCCGCTGGATGAAATCACCGGGGCCACCACTACGGACGACATCCTGAATCTTATTTTCGGCACGTTCTGCATCGGGAAGTAACTCCGGAGGCAGCGAAACGTGTCTTTTCGTCGAGCTTCGCGGGTCTAATCGCTATGACAGATCGGAATCGGAAGAATTATCCGCGAGTGGGTCGCTTTTTCGTTTTAGATGAGCTAGACTCTATCCCCATTGGATAAAGCTTCGACATCCATGCGACAAATCGCAGGTATAAAGCGGTCCAATAAGCGTTTAGCAGTTTCCGTCGTGACAGTACAAACCCTGGTACGAGGTGAAAGATGAACCACTGCTACTTCCCCGAAAGAAAATCGCATTCCGCGAGCGGACTGGCCCGGCATTTCTGTTACGCAATCGCAGTGTTGATCGCAATCGGCTTCTTGCATAGCGCCGTCTTCGCCAAAGTGGCGGCGGGCATATCGGGCATTGTCACGGATGCGAGCGGCGCAGTCGTCGCCGGCGCGACGGTCACGGCAACCGCGGTCGATACCGGCATTGTCAGCACGCGCCAGACCAACGCCGAAGGTTTTTACGACTTTGTGGATCTTGCGCCGGGGCACTACGACATTGAGGTGCAGAAGACAGGCTTTGGGACATTCCGTCAGGCCGGAGTGCTGTTGGATGTCGATTCGGCCAAGGTGATCAACAGCAAACTCAAGGTTGGTCAGGTGGGCGAAACGGTGAGTGTCGTGGCCGATGCGGTGCAGCTGGACACGGCCAGCACGCAGAACGGCGAAGTGATCCGTGAGGGTACGATCACCGCCGTGCCCCTGGTGACGCGCAGCTACACCGACCTGCTGGCGCTGCAGCCCGGGGTTACGCCCACTTCCTCAGGCTTGGCCGGAGGCCAGGGAGGGCAGTTCAGCGCCACCGGCTTCACCTTTAATAATGTCTCGGGCGACTTGAACGCAGGCAACCTGTCGGTCAATGGGCAACGCGAATCGGCGAATGGATTCCTGCTCAACGGAAACACGGTGCAGGAGTTCGCCTTCTCCGGAGCCGGGATTATTCCCAATCTCGACTCCATCGCAGAATTCCGCATCGTGACCAACAACTTCGATGCGGAGTACGGCAATTATGCCGGCGGCCAGATCAACGTCATCACGAAATCCGGCACCAACAGATTTCACGGGAGCGCGTTCGAGTTTCTGCGCAATCGGGCTTTTGATGCCACGACCTACTTCGCTGGCGAAAAGGATGATCACAAGCAAAACGAGTTTGGCGTGACCATTGGTGGCCCGATTGTGCGCGATAAGCTGTTTTTCTTCGGAGATTACCAGGGCAACCGGGTCATCATTGGCCAGGCCGGCAACACCGGAGTGGTTGCGGTTCCGACGAACGCCGAACGCACGGGCGATTTCTCAGCAGTCGCCGATTCCATGACGGGGACGGTTCAGGGCCCGGACTGGGCGCAACAACTTTCCACCACCCTGGGGTACACCGTGACCGCAGGAGAACCGTATTTCTTCACGGGGTGCACCTCGGCGACTTGTGTTTTCCCGGGTGCGCAGATTCCACAAGTGGCTTTCACGGCGCCCTCCAAGAATATGCTGCAATACGTTCCCCCAGGGAACGACGGCGACGGTGAGTTTTCCAATCTGGCGGCTCCGGTGCGCCTCGGTGACAACAAAACGAGCGGCCGGGTGGATTACAACTCACGCCTGGGACTGCTGACGGGCTACTATTTCTTCGATCAATTCAGCCAGACCACTCCGAATCCATTCCTTCCCGGCTTTGGCTCGGCCAATACCGGACGTTCGCAGGTGGTCAGTATCGGCGACACGAAGACGATCAGCGCGACGTCGCTCAACGAATTTCGGGTCGGCCTTACGCGGCTTCGTTTTCTCATGCACGAGCCGACCGGCGGCGGCAATGTGAGTCCGGCGTCGCTTGGTTTTGAAGAGGGGCCAAACACGCTGGGAATTTCTCCCTCCCTGCCGCAGTATGCGCACGTTCCCAACATACATTTCAGTACCTTTTCTTTTGGCGCGTCCGGAGGCCCGCTGGGGGTTACCGAAACGACGGCGCAGGTTCAGGATAGTTTCAGCCGCGTCATTGGGAAGCACGCTCTGACTTTCGGTGGACAATTCCGTTATAACCAGCTCACCGAGTACAACGGCGGATCGAACGGGGATTTCCAGTTCGAGAACGGGAGCAACGGAGAAACCGGCCTGGAATTCGCGGACTATCTGATCGGCGCGCCCCAGCAGTACTGGCAAGGGCAGGGCTATCCTTCCTATGGCCGGTCGCGCTACATCGGTCTGTTCGGGCAGGATAGTTGGCGCATCAAGCAAAACCTTACCCTGAACTACGGCCTACGCTGGGACGTGAGCCGTCCCTGGTCCGAGAAGTACGGTCAGCTCGAGACCCTGGTCCCAGGGTTGAACTCGACTCGCTTCCCCGGTTCGCCCACGGGATGGGTGTTCCCCGGAGACCCCGGAATCCCCAGCACCCTGGCTCCTACTCGTTACAACAACTTCGCTCCCCGCATCGGACTGGCCTACTCGCCATCCATCGACAGCGGTTTACTGCGGGTGTTGACGGGAGGAACGGGAAAAACGAGCATCCGGGTGGGTTTTGGAAAGTTCTACAGTACGTTTGAAGGCGCGACGAACTTCAACGAGATCGGAGACGCTCCCTTTGGCGCGTTCTATGGCAGCCCGGTCCCGCCAGAATTCGTGACGCCTTTTGTGGATCGCAGGACCGGATTCGTCGAAGGACAACGTTTTCCAGTGCCGCTCCCGACGACAAACACCGCGATTAATTGGGCGAATTTCCTGCCCATTGGCACCTCTCCCGCTTTCTACTACAAAAATGTTGTGCCCTACACGGAGGAGTACCAACTCTCCATCGAACGACAAGTGGGTACGGGAACATTGCTGAAAGCAAGCTATGTGGGAACGCAGGGGCACCATCTGTTGTCATCGCTGGAAGCCAATCCCGGCAACCCAGCGGTGTGCTTGAGTGTAAGTCAGCTCAGTCAAGTGACGGATGGAAACATCTGCGGGCCGGGAGGCGAAAACGGAGTGTACCATCCCATCTCCGGCGGCACGATTAACAGCACGCGCGGACCTTATGGCGCTGCGTTCAGCAGTGACGGCTACTTCATCACCAGTGGGAACTCCGGCTACAATTCGCTGCAATTGAGCGTTCGGCAGCGGATTTCGCGGGTGGAATTCCTGGCCGGCTACACCTACTCCAAGTCTCTGGACAACGGTTCCGGATACGGCGAGCAGATCAACCTCTTGAATCCGGGGCAGAAGTCGCTTTCTTCTTTCGACCTCCGGCACGATTTTGTGGTGAGCTACGATTACCGGTTGCCCTTTGATCTCTTGAATGGTCCCAGCCGTTTGGTGAAGGGATGGCGCTTGAGCGGCATCACCAGATTCGCCGGCGGAATTCCCGTCACCATGGTCGAGACCGACGACAATTCACTGCTCGGCACCGGCAGCGCGGGGGCTATCTCGCTTCCCATCGATACGCCGAACTTTGCCGGCGGCTCGGTGCATACCAGTAATCCGCGCTCAGGGCCGTATTTCAATCCTTCATTGTTCAGCCCGGAAACGCTCGGGACGTTGGGCAACTCCAGGCGCCGGTTCTTCTATGGACCGGGGATCAATAACTGGGACATGGCCCTGCTGAAAGACACGCCGATTAAGGAAGGCATGAATCTAGAGTTTCGTGCAGAAGCCTTTGACACCTTCAACCATGCCCAGTTCAACTTGCCCGACGGGAATGTCGACGATGGCACCTTTGGCAAAGTGACCTCGGCCAATCCGGCGCGCATCATGCAACTTTCGCTCAAGCTGCTGTTCTAGCGGGCAGGAGCGGTTTGCCGCTACGAGGGGCGTCTGCTAAGCGGACGCCCCTTTTACACTTCAGACCTGGCATCCGAGTGGCCAGCAAAACTTATGAGATTGAAACTGTTGCCGTGGAGTTCGGGCCAGAATCCCAAGCCGCTGCGCAATCGGGAAAACATGTTCGCCATAATTTCGCGACTGTCGGGTGCAATTGCCCTGGGTTGCCTGGCGCTCTTGCCGGTGCAAGCGGCTCCGCTACCCCCAGCGGCTCCACTACCCAAAGACCGCGTGGTCGTCCTGATCAGCCTGGATGGTTTTCCGACGTATGCGCTGGAGGATCCCAGACTTCCAATTCCCACCTTGCGCATGCTTGCCCGGGAAGGGGTTTCCGCTTCCATGCGACCGATCAACCCCACGGTGACTTGGCCCAACCACACGGCAATCGTTACTGGCGTCGACGCCTCGGAGCACCACGTTTTATTTAACGGTATGCTCACGCGTTCCGCCGAGGGTTTGCAGCCCTCGATTGAACCCTGGCGCGACAAAGACGCGATGGTTCACGCCCCAACCATCTACGATGCTGCATTCCAAGCTGGACTCACTACGGCGCAGGTGGATTGGGTCGCAATCTATGGCGCAAAAACGATCCGTTGGCAGTTCCCGGAATTGCCGAATCCGGAGGGAGCGATCGAGCGGGAATTGATCGCCGATGGCGCGGTAACGGCAGAGCAACTGAGAACCTTCGAGGACGGAAGTGAAGCCTGGCAGGACGAACTCTGGACCGATGCCGCGGTCAAGATTCTAGAGAAACACCGGCCAAACCTTCTGCTGTTTCACCTTTTAATGCTCGATAATGCGAACCACGAATATGGCCCGATGAGCGAAGCCAGCTATACGGCGATGGCCCTGCTCGACAGCAACGTGAAGCGAATCGTGGATACGCTTCAGAAAACTGGCCTCTGGCGGAATGCAATCGTGATGGTGGTCTCCGATCATGGCTTCCGATCGTTCAAGCACAAGATTTATCCGAACGTGCTTCTGCGCGAGAAGGGCCTGGTGAACGGAGGCAAGTCAAAGTCAGAGGCAAAGGGCGAGGCCTGGGTCATGCCGGACGGGGGCATGGCGTTGGTGTATGTGACGAATCCCGATCGAAGGCCGGAAGTGACGGCGCAACTGCGCGCCATTTTCACAGGTGCGGAAGGCGTGGAGCGAGTATACGGACCCGATGATTTTCCAAGTCTCGGAATACCGACTTCGGCGATGAGCGACCAAGCGCCCGATCTTGTTCTGGCTGCTGCGCCCGACTACATGTTCAGCGATGGGACGGAGGGAGCTTACGTGACGTCGGTGACCGTCGGCGGCACGCACGGCTATCTGAACAGCGATCCGAAAATGCAGAGCATCTTCATTGCGTGGGGTGCAGGGATACCCCGGGGTATGCGGCTGGACGCCATCTCGAATCTGGACATCGCCCCAACCGTGGCGGCACTGTTGGGAGTGAAGATGCCGAGAGCGAAGGGACACGCAATCAAACAGATTGTCGGCGGCGGCGCGACTCGGTAACCAGAAAATATTCCCCTACTGGCCATTCGCCAGCTCACCTGCGAGCCATGACCTGGAAAGCCGGCTTGGTCTCGATGGCGCAAACTTCTTCTTAAGAAGTTCAAGACGACATGCCAGAGGCTCGCAGCCCTTTGCTGTGCACTCCGGCTGTGTGCTCCAGCGCGGCAGTTGTCCGGCAATCACATTGCTATGTATTCAATAACAGCTGGTGTTACCTTCGCATCGGAAAGTAGAGAGGGAGTAAATTTTGAGCGGGTTGGGGGACGAGGCGATCCGGGACGCGGATTCGATTGCGCTGTGACTCCGGAGCCACGCTTGCTATTGTCCTTATCGAACGAGTTCAGGAATTGGTCGAAACCTGTCTGGTTGGCTGCGATGGTCTTCGCCGGGCCGGTGAACTTGACGAAGACGTTGCCTCCGGGTCCCTCGAAAATCGCGCCCAATAGACGGTAATTGCTTTGCACGGATTTCGACGCCGCCATGGGGCCGCCCATGCCAGTGTAGTCGCCGGTCGCGTCAATGGTGGTTACGGGCAGTCCATGAATGGTGCGTTTTGCGATCTTGGCCTCGGCGGGCTTGCCGCCCGGACCGAGTAGCTGTCCTTTCCAGCGGTCGAGATTGGCTTGTACGCCGCCGCCTTGTCCGGCACCGAAGAAATAGACGACGCACTCGGCGTTGGCGGTGTCTCCGGGAGCGGGCGCGATGGTGTAGGTGGCGGCTCGCATCGGCCTCTCGGCTTCGGTCTTCCAGGCGGCAGGCTTCGTCCACATCAATCCAGCGACCGACTCGGCGAATAACGACGCTACCAGGAACAACACGACAGAGAGGATGCGCATGAGCTGATTATACGCAGGGCTCGAATCGCAGTCAGGACCCGAGGATGTGGCACCCAGCCTTGTTTTGTGTTCAGTCACGGCTGGTGGTACCTTTTGCATCGGAATGTCGAGAGGGAGTCACGGTTGAGCGAGTTGCCCAGGGCGATCCGGGACGCGGGGCGGTGGAATGCCTGGCGGGAGTATTGGCGCAAGGTCACGCATTTCGACCGGGGGCGGATGTACGCGTGGGTGGCGCTGCGGAATGCGATGGGAGTGGCGATTCCGCTGGGGGTGGGCGTCGGGCTGGGGATGCCGCTGGGGGGACTGGCGGTGAGCACGGGAGCATTGCAGGTTTCCTATTCGGACGGACACGGTCCTTATGCGCAGCGCGCCAAGCGGATGCTGACCGCAACATTACTATGTGCGCTGGCGGTGGTGGCGGGCGGGCTGGCGGGACAACGGCTGGTGCTGGCGGTGCTGGTTCCCAGCTTGTGGGCTTTGGTGGCGGGGCTTGGCGTGTGCCTGGGGGCTACGGCGGAAAGTCTGGGCACGATCAGCCTGGTGACTTTGATCATTTATGCGGCGCAACCTTTGACTCCGCAAAGAGCGCTGCTCTCGGGGGTGCTGGCGCTGGGCGGAGGGTTGTTGCAGATGGCGCTGGCGCTGATGCTTTGGCCGGTGCGGCGTTATCAGCCGGAACGGCGGGCGCTGGCGGGATTGTATGGCGAGCTTTCGAGCGCGGCGATTGTGCCGACGGGGCCGGAGGGAAGTCCTGCGGCTAGCGAGCAGAGCACGGCGGCTCGGGAGGCGCTGGCGGGGCTGGGAAACGATAACAGTCTGGAAGCGGGGCGGTATTGGTCGCTGCTGAATCAGGCGGAACGAATCCGGCTTAGCCTTTTAACGTTGCGGCGGTTGCGGCGGAGGATGGAGCGCGATGCTGCAGTCACGGGCAGAGTGGAGGGGGTGGAACGGTTTTTGCAGGGTGCGTCGGAGGTGCTGGCTGAGGTGGGGCAGGCGCTTTCGTCGTCGGAAAGGTCGGGCGAGGCGCGGGGCTCGGCGGACGTCGTCCGCGAGAAGTTGCGGGAGATGGAGGCGCTGGCGGAGAGTTTTCGCGGCGAGGAGACGAAGACGGGATCCGCTGCTGTTGGCGCTTTGATTTCGGCAATGCCATCCGCTATGACTCTGGCCATGAGCCGGGACGCGCGTTATCAGATGGACGCGCTGTTGGGGCAGCTCCGGAGCGCGGTTCGCAGCGTTAGCGAAACTTCGCCGGCGGGATTTGAGGCTCTGGCTAGCCGCGATGCGACGCAGCCATGGCCGCTCAGAATTACGGGGCGTCTGGCGACATTGCGTGCGAATCTTACGCTGGAGTCCTCGGCGTTTCGTCATGCGGTTCGCATGGCGGTGTGTCTGGCGATTGGAGAAGTGGTGGCGCATCGGCTGCACGGGAGCCGGTCGTATTGGCTGTCGATGACGATTGTGCTGGTGCTGAAGCAGGAGTTCGCCGCGACTTTCAGCCGGGGTTTGCTGCGGATTGGGGGCACGATTCTGGGACTGCTGCTGGCGACGGGGCTGTTTCACTTTTTTCCTCCGGGCGTGGGCATGAAGGTGGTGCTGGTGGGGGTATTCGTGTTTCTGCTGCGCTGGGCGGGGGCGGCGAATTATGGCGTGTTCACGATCGCGGTGAGCGCGCTGATCGTGCTGCTGGTGGCGTTCACGGGAGTGTCTCCCAAGGCGGCGATTCTGGCACGCGGGGAAATGACTGGCCTGGGCGGGGTGATTGCTTTGGCGGCGTATCTGGCGTGGCCGACCTGGGAACGGACGCGCGTGGGACAGGTGCTGGCGCAGATGCTGGAGGCTTATCGCGCATACTTTCATGCGGTGGTGGAAGCGCACGGGCTCGGCAGTTCGCGGAATGAAGGCGAGTTGAATCGGGTGCGGCTGGCGGGGCGGCTGGCGCGGTCGAACATGGAGGCGTCGGCGGACCGGATGCGGGCGGAGCCGGGGACGAGTCTGGCGCAGATCGATTTGCTGACGGCGATGCTGGCGAACTCGCATCGATTTGTGCGGGCGGTGATGGCGCTGGAAGCGGTGCCGGGGAAGGAGCCGGTGCGGGCGGAGTTCCGCGAGTTTGCTCGGGACGTGGAAAAGACGCTGGAGCTGCTGGCGGCGGCGTTGCGGGGGAAGAAGCTGGTGGTGCGGGATTTGCCGGAGCTGCGCGAGGATCATCGTCGACTGGTACGGGCGGCGAAGTCGGAGATGGTCCGGTATGCGCTGGTAAATGAGGAAACGGATCGGATGACGAACAGCTTGAATACGCTCCGGGATCAGGTGCTGCAGTGGGAGCGGGTGGGGGGCTAGGGTTCACTTTCGTAAAATAATTGAAGTAATTTTTCCACGACAGGTCTCAAGAGAGGTTAAGAAGGTCAGAGGTTAGAGGTCAGATTGCAGAGGTTAAACCCTAAGGTTCCAACCTCGCAATCTGACCTCTAACCTTGTCCGACCTCATTCGCGTTTTCTTTTACTGGGGCGGAGAGTTCGAGTCTTGTGCCCTTGGCTAGGCGGCCTAGAAGGGTTTTGGACTGGAGGAAGAGTTTGGTTTCGAAATACGCCGGGTAAAAGGCTCGCATCAGGCTTAGGGCTGGATTCGTGCGGCGGCTTGCGGTGGTCAGGGGATAGCCGAATTCTTCCAGGCCGTCTCCGATCAGGGTTTCGAGGTCGGCAATCTCTTGTGGGGAAAGTTTGGTCTTCCAGCGATCGACGGGGCTGAAGGCGGCGGGGTTGGTTTCCTCTTTCCAGATGGTGTTAGGAGACGCTACGCGGCCGATGGCGGTTTTTTGAATGCGGGCGTAGTCGAGGTCGTGGTCGAGAAATTCTCCCAGGGCGCGCAAGGTTTCGGCGGGATGGGTGACGAGATCTTCGTAGCGGACTTCGATGTAGTCAGCGGGAAATTTCTGGCCGTCGCGGCGGCCTTTACGGACGGTCCATTGCCAGAGCAGGGCCCAGGTGAAGAGGGCGCGATCTTTCGTCCAGAAGCGGGGTGGGGCGCCGTGCTGCTTGTTCATGGAAACGGCGGCGTCGCGGCCATCGCGAATGACGTGGACGAACAGGGCGTCGGGAAGCTCGCGCTTGAGGGCGGGCATGTACAGGATGTTGTCGCAATCGTAGACGGACCAGCGCTGGACGCCGGCGCGGCGGGCTAGTTCCTCCATGTTGATGCGCAGGAAGTCGCCGCCGGTTTTGCACTCCTCCAGAATTTTGTCGCGCAGGTCGCCGGGGGCGAGGCCGGTGCGGCGGAAGGCCTTGCTGCGCAGCCAGAGTTGCAGCATCTTCTCCCGATTCGCGCGCACGGCAGGGTTGCCGCAGATGCGGAGCAGGGCGGTGTGCACGAAGGGAGATGCGTGATAGAGGGGGAACCCTCCGGCGGAGAGCAGGCTGTCATAGAGCAGGGCGGTGCCGGAGCGGTGGCAGCCGATTACGAACACGGGCGAATTTTTTCGTGCGGTCACGGGTGGTGGGTCCTTCGGCTCAACCGAGCGCTGACAAACCTGGCGCGGTGGCGGGCAGCTTACCCCAGGCGCCAAGGCGCGACTTGTTTGTGCTTATGAAAGCCTATAGACGTACTTAGATTTCTGCAATGGCCCTGAAGTAACCGGCAGTTTCGCCTCTTGAAAACTGAGCGATGCCGACAAGAAGCAGGTCCTTCGCTTCCCCACCCCAGCAAGCAAAAGCGGCTTGCTGGGGGCCCCGGTCGCTCAGGATGACAATTCCGTGGGATGAAGAGAATGTGCAAAGGATTGCACTGGGGGCGGGGTGACGGCGGTGCTGATGCGGGTAAGTTGTTTTATTCACATTTCCTTAACAAAAGCGCCAAATGGCACCGGGGTTGCTCCGTGGTCCATTATGTCTAGTGTGTTTATAGACATATATACACATTACTTTCGCCAACCGTGGAGAAAACGAATATGGGAAGACTGATCCTGGTGAGACATGGACATACGCCGCTGAATCGTCCCGGAGACGATGAGCGGCTGCGGGCGTGGCTGGATGTCCCGCTGGATGAAACGGGGATCGAAGAAGCGGTGAAAACGGCGGAGATGCTCACCAAGTATCCGGTGGAAGCGATTTATTGCTCGGACTTGCGACGGGCGCGGCAGACGGCGGAAGTGCTGCGGCGGCGGGTGAAGGCTCCGGTGATCGCGACCAGCGAATTGCGGCCGTGGAATCTGGGTGCGTTTGGGGGACAGAGGGTTCGGGATCTGCTGCCTTTTCTGAATCTGCTGAATCAGCGTCCGGATCTGGCGGCGCCGAGTGGGGAGTCGTTCTATCAGTTTTACGGGCGCTACTCGCACCGGCTGCATGAGTTGCTTCGCCTGGCGGAGGCGACCGAGGGGTGCGTGCTGGCGGTGACGCATGTACGGAATCTACTGGCGGCCACGACCATCATCGAGGGTGGCGACCGAAACAAGGTTCCGGTGAAAGGCGGGCCGAGCACGGGGACGATCAGCATCGTGGAGAAAGTGCGGGGCGTGTGGAAGATCCATCGGGACGATGGGCGGGAGGTTGTGCAGCAGAGCCGGTTTTCCTCCGAAGATGCGGCGGCGGCGCCCGCAGTCGAGTGCGCGGCGGCGCAGATGGGTGGATGAGTGGTTGCGGGGGAACTCTGATTCAGTGAGGCAAAGGGCAGTTACCAGGGTACACGGGGATTTTTTTGAGACTTGGATGATTCGCGGCGGGCGAGGACGCCCGCCGGACAGCCGCCGGGAGGGCGGCGCTACTTTTCTTGCGTTGGGGCGTGGCCTTCTCTACGCTCGGCTTCAAAGAGTCCGCTGCTTACAGAACGGGGCGGAGCCCCGTCACCACACGAGCAGTATTCCACACGAGCGTTTCCTAGGCGGATTCCACTACCTTAATTTCGGTGGCGATGGTCGCGGCTAGATCTTTTGCATCGGGGGGAAAGCCTTTTCTTGCGGCCTCCGGAAACTCGGCGAGAATCTCTTCGTAGGTGCGCGCGGAGCGGTAGGGGACTACGGTGAATCCGAGGGAATCGGCGAGCGCACAACTGGGGGAAAGCAGGGACGCGGTGCCGGGGAGGTGAACGTGGGGGATGTGATGGGACACGGCGATTTCCGCGAACTCTTCGGGAAGGTTCCAGGTGGCGATCAGCAAACGTCCGGCCTGGCAGTGATCGATGCCGCAGAACTCACGCTCGGTTTCGAGGAGCTGCTGGGGATCGTCGGCTCCGCGCTCGAGGACGCGGTTGTAGGCTTCGGGCATGGTGGCGGCGAGAGCGACGCGGCCAATGTCATGCAGGATGCCGGCGACGTAGGCGAAATCGGCATCCTGGAGGCTGCACTTGGCGCCGCGTTCGGCTAAGACGGCGCAGGCGATACTGTGACGCCAGCAGAGTTTCATGAGCGGCGTGAATGAGACCTGGAGATAATTTCTGAGGCCGAGAGTGAAGACAACTCTCCGCAGACGGCGGAAGCCGAGGACCATGGAAGCCTGGAGCACGCTGGTGACGTGCTTGGGAAAGGCGACCAGGGGCGAGTTGGCAAGGCGAAGAACAGCAGTCGAGAAAGCGGGATCGCAGCGGATCAGGTCGCAGAGTTCCACCAAGGAGCTATCGGTTCCGGAAACCACCTTGAGCGCTTTGAGCGCGGTTACGGGAAAAGGTGGAATGCTTTCGGGATCGAAGTGCAGCTTGAGCTCGGCCGCGGCTACAGAGGTGTCGGAGATGGGGGTCATTTCAGAACCAGCTTCCATGCGTACCTACGAAGTAGTTCTATCGGCAGTATCGGCGGGCGACTTTAGGGGAGTGGGGCGGGGCGTGTGTCATTGGTTCTGCATAAATTAATGATGTTGTGTGGGGCTCGGGGGAGAACCCTGGGTCCGACGAGAAGCTTCCACCACGGGGGTACTAGCGTGGCGTCCCGGAAATCAGCGCCATGTTGAAGCGTGCTGATCGAAAAGTGAAAGCCGTTGAAAACACAAGGTCCATCCACTCCGCTTCGCTCGTCCGGTCGGGATGACAGGCTTATTTGTGTGAGCGCGTTGGTATAAAGATCGCGGGTTAGGCGGTCCAGTTCATGGACGTTACTTCGCCGGCACCGGCGGCGGCGGCCATGGAGCGTCCGGTGGGTTGGTCGGAAGCGTCCTGTTCGGGGGTGGAGTCGGCGGGGCCCAAGTTTGGTTTATCCACTTGTTGCCAGGCCTGGCGAACGTCGAAGACCAGTTCAATCTGGCGGCGCAGGATATCCGGACTTACTTTTATGTGGGCTTCGAGAATCTTGGAGCGCAGGGCGGAGTAAAAGCCGGCTAGATGTTTGGCGGCTATGCCGCCGTTTTTGTGATCGAGCGAACCTTCGAGCTGCTGGAGGACGAGGAAGGAGTGCTTGATTTCGGCGGTGCGCTTTTCGACGTCCCCGGTGGCGATCGCGGCGATGGCTTGCTCGAGATCATGGACGAGAAGGTCGTAAAGAATGATGACGAGGCCGACGGCGGTTGCGTCTTTCGCGGCGGCCCGAAGATAAGTGAGTTCTGTCTGACTTTTTTTCATGAGGATGAGGAAGAGGTGTTCTGGCCGAGTTCAGCGCTGATTTGCTTGAGTTCCATGGGGAGTTCCTGCAAGGCAATGTCGGCCTGGCTATATTCGGCCGTGAGCCTGGTTTGCTGGGTATTGAGATAAGCCTGAAAGTTGTTGATCCGGTCCTGCAAATCGGAATTTTCGGAGCTGATGCTTTGCAGGTCGACGGTGAAAGCGCCACTGGCCGCTGTGGTCAAGGTGTCCAACTGGTTGTTGAGGCTGGCGGCGAAACCGGTGGACGAGGCGCCCTGCATGAAAGTCTGGACGGCAGAAAAATTGTTTTGGATGGCGCTGGTGAGGGTGGAGCTGTCGAGAGTTAGAGTGCCATCCTTGTTCATGGTGATACCGAGGTCGGCGAGGGTGGAAACGCCGTTGCTGCCACCGGAATAGGAGGCCACGGACAAAAGGGCATCCTGCAGCATGGAGATGGTGGGGTCACCGGCGAGGGGGCCTTCCTGGTTGGTGGCGCCGACGGTGTACTGGGTGTTCACGTCGGCCATGGCGGTGTTGTAGTCGCCGACAAAGGTGGCGATGGCCTCAGAAATCGTGGTGGTATCGGGGGCGACGGTGATGCTGACCTGGCCTCCGGGGTCGGCGCCGGTGAGATTCAGAGTCAAGCCGTTGACGGCGCCAGCGACGGTGTTGGAGGCACTGTCAATGGGAATTCCGTCGACGGTGAGGGAGGCGTCCTCTCCGGTAGAGGGTTGAGTGAAGGTGAGGCCGCCGGTGACATTGCCGAGGGTGAAGCCGGCGGCGCTGCCGGTACTGTTGCTGGTGATGGAGAGGCGCGCTCCGGAGGAATCGGTGACGATGCTGGCGGTGACGCCGAGGTTGAGTCCGTTGATATCGGAAGCGACGTCGTCGAGAGTGTTGACGCCGCTGCCAATGGTGATGGTGGTGGGTGTTCCCGTGCCCACGGTCAGGGTAAAGCTGCCCGCGCCCAAGGCGGTGGTGCTGGTGGCGACGGAACTGGAATAGGCAGAAGCGGTGGTAGCGATATTGTTGACGACGACGACGTGAGTGCCGACGGCGGCGCCGGCGGATGCCGTGGCATTGACGACGGCATTGTCGGAAGAGGTGGCGGTCAGGGAAGCAAGCGCGCCAGAAGAATCTTGCAGAGCGGACAAACTGGTCTCAAGCGCGTTGACATCCGTCTGGATCTGATTAAGATCGCTGGTCTTCGTGGCCAAGGCCGATTGTTCCGATTGCCACTCGTTCATTGGAGCGGACATAGCGGCGATGGCAGAATCCACCGCCTCCGTGACGTTGATGCCAGACGAGGATGAACCTAGCGCAGCGAGGATGGAACTGAGGTTAATGCCGGAAGTAGAACTCATAATTGGAAAGTATCCCGTTTATTGCTTCACGGCTCCTTCAAGTGATAAAGGATGGTGGGACTTAAGGTCCCACCATCCCGATTGGTTACTGGAGCAGCTTCAATACACCCTGCTCCATCTGTGTCGACTGCTGCAGGGCGGCGATGCCGGTCTGCTGCAGGATGCTGTACTTCGAGAGGTTCGAGGTCGTCGTCCCGATGTCGGCATCCATGATTCCGCTCTCGGCGTTTTGCACGTTGGTGATCTGTGCGTTCATGACGTTGGTAGCCGCCTGGAGCTGAATGGAAGTGGCGCCAAGATTGCCGCGCTGTGAAGCGATGGCTGCGATGGCGTTGTTGATGTCAGTCAGCGCGCTGACCGCGGAGGCAGAGGTGCTCAGCGTGTCGGAATTCAAGGTCAAGCTGGTCGCGCTCAAAGTTCCCATGCTTGCGGTTACCGTCGTGGTGCCAGCGCTGGTGGAATCGCTCATGAAAATGGTCAGCGTGCTGGAGGCCCCGAAGACGGCCGCGCCATTGTAGGTGGTGCTGGCGCCGATCGAGGTGATTTCAGCCGTGATCGACTGGAACTCGTTGTTCAGAGAAGTGCGCTGCGCACTGCTTACCGTACCCGTAGCGGCTTCCGTAGCCACGGAAACGGCCTGGTTCAACAGGGTGGTGACCTGCGCCAGAGCGCCGTCAGCGACCTGAAGTTCGCCAATGCCATCGCTGGCATTCTGTACGGACTGGGTCAACGCGGTTACGTTGGCTTCCAAGCCGTTGGCAATGGCCAACCCGGCAGGATCGTCCGAGCCTTTATTGATGCGTTGGCCGGTCGACAATTGCTGCAGGGTGCTGTTCAGGTTCATCGATGTAGTGTTCAGCGAGTTCTCAGCTTGCAGGGACGAAATGTTGTTCAGGATGCTTAACATTGAAAAAATCTCCTTGTTCGAATTCCGCCTGCATCAAGGGCCCCGGCCCAGTCATAACTCTCGAAGGTTGAGAACCGGCCATTCGAGCAGGAGGTTTTGTTTTGCGAGCTATCTATCGGCACATTTATGTTTTGGGCCAATCCAGCCAGCATCACGTTAGTAACCAGCATCAAGTTACCTTGACACTGGAATTCGAAAAGGGACTTGAGATTGAAAGGGAAAAAGCTCCAGGTAGCGAGCCGGCAGGGCTCGCCCGGAGTTTGGAACATGAGGGAAAAGTTCGATATGTTCGACTGGCCTGCCATGAGGATCGTCCGGTGGATCACGTTGTACGCGCGGTTTGGGCGCGCTGGCGTCCAGGGTCGAGTTTCCCAGTATCGTCTGCGCCAAGGGGGATTTCGAGGGCGTGGCGCAGCGGATGGAGGAGTGCAGGCGGCGCAGTCTTTTCACTATTGGCGGTGGCGAGCTGCAAAACCTCGATCATGTATTGCCGGGTAGCGTGGTTCTTTCGTACCTCCTCATAGCCAGTTCTGGCGATGGCCTCGCGCTCATCTTCGTGCGCGATGTAGTAGCGGATCATGTCGGCGAGCTCGCGGGGCTTGGCGGGATCATAGATCCGGCAGTGGACGCCGTCGCGAAATGGATTGTCGGGGGTGTTGTAGGTCAGCAGAAAAGTTCCGCAGGCCAGGGTTTCGAAGGGACGAGCGACCATCATGGTCATGTTGTTGCTGGGGAGAGCGACGTGGACCTTGATTTGCCGCATGTTCTTGGACAATAATTCCGCCCATTCGCGCTGGCACTCGCCGCCCAGGTCACGGACGGTGACGCCATTGGCGCGAAATTCGACTTCCGGGATGAGGGGCAGCAGCCTGGTGAGGAACTCGATCCGTTTGGGATAGAGCGAGCCGACGAAGGCGGCGTCATACTTTTTTTCTGTCATGCGTCGCGCATAACAATCCTGATCACAGACGTGGCTGGGCTGGCCTTCGAGGACGCAGGGTTTGAACATGGTTGTATCGACGGCGGCCTTGATGTAGTGTCCGCCAAAGCGTTTGGCGTCGGCGCGGTCGGGAAAGAAGTGGACGTTATACCAATCGGAGAAGATGTCGTAGCGGAATTGCACGTCTTCGCGATGCGAGGATTCCAGGTAAAAGGCCACGCGGCGGGCTTTCAGGTTGCACCAATTCTCTTTGCCGTAGAGGGTGTTGAGCCAGACGGCGACATATTCCGGCCCCATGACGAGGATCAGATCGCAGGCCTGGAGGTTTTCCAGGGAGGGCATGGCGGCGCGGAAGCGTTGATATTCCGCTTGTCCGAGCTGGTGGAGCACGGCGCCGTTGGCGTTGGTCGGAATGGCACCGTCCAGCACTTCGTGTCCCAGGGAGCGCAGCGTGTCGGCGAGGGAGAAGACAGACCAGGAAGACAAGACCGTGGCGGTATGGAAATAGGCGATGCGCATAAGAGTTAGAACTCTCCCGAAGGACTAGGTTCCAGGTGCACTGCGGAGTGAAGCGTGATTTCAGTTTGGGTCTCCGGCTTCTTGCTGGAAGCTTCGTCCCGCGCGTCTTGCAGTTCGGTGGATTCGGGAAAAAGCTCGAGGCCGCGCGACAAAATCTGCTCGGCGCGATCCCATTGGTTCAACTGGGCGCGGATGCTGGCGGCGCGCAGGAAGAGCTTGGGATGGCCCATGACGAAGGTGAAGTCTTCGGCAACTTCCGCGGCTTCTTCGAGTCTGCCGGCCATGATGCAGCCTTTCATGAGGCGGTCGTTCATGGCGTGCATATTGGGAACTGCCTGGGCCGCATTTCGCAGCCGGGCCAGGCCGGTGGTCCTGTGGCCTAACTTCACTTCGGTGAATCCCAACTTGCTTTCGAGCTCGGGATTATTACCGGAGAGTTTAAGCGCGCGCCGGTAAGCCGCCATGGCTTCCTTGTAACGGCCTACGCCGTACAAGGCGTCGGCACGGCAGCCCTCGCGCAGGACCAGGCTGCTGCCTTTACGCCGATCGTGGGTCAGGGCGTCCAAGGCTTCCTGATAGCGCTCCTGCTTGAGCAACACCATGCCCTTGAAGAGCCAGGTTTCGGGTGCGTGGGGACGCAGGGCCAAGGTGCGATCGAAACAGCGCAAGGCTTCTTCGAGCTCATTGAAGCATTCAAATTCGTGCAGGCCCAGTTGGGTCCAAGCTACGGCATCGCCGGGATTTTCCTCGAGCGTTGCCCGGAGCAGATCGCGGTAAAAGAGGCGCTTCTTGTCCCGGGCCTCATTCTCGACGAGTTGTCCGAAATGATGAATGAAGAAAGTGGCCGGAAGCAGTTTGAGTCCGAGCGCGCTGAGCTGGTGCTCGACGAGCTCGTGGATGCGGCCGGTGAAGAAGATTTCGGGATGTCTGCGGAACAAGCGGCAGTTTTCGTGCTCCACGTAGGACGGTGCGTTTTTCGCTCGTTCATGGCGGTAATCGTTGGGCACGCCGACGCGGTCCCATCCACGATTGAAGCGGGTCAACATGTAGTTGCGAATGGGAGTTGCGTAGCCGCCAACGTCGGCGGGTGCGCGGAGCAGAGCCGGGAGGTGGAGGGCGGCATCGCGATCCAATTCTTCGTCGGAATCGAGGACGAGAACCCAGTCGGTGGTTATGGGCGCGAGGGCGGCGTTGCGGGCCTTGGAGAAGTCGCTGACCCAGGGGAACGAAACGATGGTTGCGCCAAACTCGCGGGCGATGGCGCAGGTGTTATCGGTGCAGCCGGTATCGGCGATGACGATCTGGTCGACGATCTGGGCGGCGCTTTCGAGACACGGACGAATCGTGTCTTCGGCGTTCTTGACGATCATCGAGAGGCCGATCGAAAGGCCGATCGAGTGGCCTAGAGTTGGCACGCGGCGCCTCGCGGGAAGATTAGTGGTTGATTTGAAAATCGCATAGGTCTGGATGTTTTTGATGGGGTTGGATGCATGTGCATTACCAACCGAGGACGGAGAGCCGGCGCCAAGGGAATCGCGATTTAACGGCAATCTTCAACATCTTGGGGAAAATCTGGGCTCGAATGCCGGCCACGGCGTCGGGGAATCTCTGTCCGCGTTAGAGAGAGATGAGGCGACTGGATTGCAGGGTCACGGCGTAGCCGGGTACTGCCCGAGGACTGCGTAGGGGTAAGAGAGGCAGAGCTCAGGTGAAAGCGCGGACACACTTCAACGACTTAGCGGCACGAGTCCACTCGTGCCTATCGTTTTTTCGTGAGGAAATTGAGTTCAGCAATACGTAATGAAACGAGGTGGCAGGAACATAAC
>CAVZUP010000104.1:0-5642 GCA_963778255.1 uncultured Acidobacteriaceae bacterium | reverse complement strand
TTCTTTCAGGATGGGTATGTCGGGATCGGCATCTTTCCAGAGAGCGAAGAAGTCCTGGTAGGCGGAGCGACTCTTGGCCATGTCGCCGGAGAGCGCGTAGGCGCGGCCCGCGCCGAGATGCGCCATCGACAGCAGAAGATCGGTGGCGGCGAAATTGTGCAGGGATAGGATTTTCTGAAACTCCTGCGCCGCTTCGTTTCCTTGTCCCATTTTCAAGTAGGCAAGCCCGCGAACATACATGTCTGACGTATTGGCCTTGTCGTAGGGGGAAGCTGAGCTCAAGAGCTCGAGGGCCTTTTTCGGGTTGCCGCCGTTGAGCGCCGCAACGGCTTGCACCCACGGCACGGAAACGGCTTGAACCAAAGTGTCGTCCGGGCGTTCTTTTGCAACCTGAGCCGCGAGCTCCAGCGCCTTCTTGTTTTCTCCAGCGAGCACGAGATCGTTGGCCGCCGACAGTTTCGTGGGGTAGCTCTGCGAAACGGCTAGACCGGCGTTGGCGGCTTCCGTGGCCTGTTTGGAATATCCAAAGTTCGCCAGAACCCATCCCTGCCCCGTTATCAGGCCAGCTTCCGAGTCCTTGAGCTGCAGGCGCTGCGTGATCAGCCGCGCCTTGTCATAGAACTCCTGCGCCTGCCGGAGTTGGCCTCGCAAGGCGGCAATGTCACCGTGCCGCGTGTCCACGTTAAGTTCCTGGTCGGGCTGGTCGTGTAGGAAGCTCTCCTCTTTGTCCATGGTGGCCATGTCGCCCTGCAGGAAGGCTATATAAGCGAGATTGTCGTGAAGATACACGAACGACGGGTTCCGCTGCAGACCGGCCTTCAGAATGGCCTTGGCCTCATCCAGACGATTCAGAGCGACGTAAGCTCGGGCGGAAAAATCGTAGCCGCGGGCTTCGTCGGGTTCCACGTTGATCGCCTCTTTGGCGTTCGCCAGCCCCTTTTCAAATTCGCCCAGAAACAGCACGTAGGTTACGGCCAGGTTCACGTCTGGGGTCACCTCGCGAGGATAGGTCTGCTTATACAACTCGTAGGTGGCAATTCCTTTTTCTAATTGTCCGTTGTCGGCGTAATAGTGAGCCGTGATATAGAGCCGTTCCCGCTCGCTGGCTCGGTCCTTGAGCTCGAACGCTTTCTTCCGGTACTCGGTGGCAACATCCACTTGACCGTAATTGCTATAGACCGTCCCCAGACGCGCGTAGGCCATGGCGAAGTTGGGATCGAGTTCAATCGCGCGCTTGTAGAAGGGGATCGACGCCATGTCGGCGCCCAAAGAGTGCTTCACGTCCCCCAGAGTGAAACTCCTCAGTGCCTCGAGCGAAGAAGTCGTGGCTTCTTCCAACGGTTTGTCGAACTTCTGGATGGAAGCGAGCGATTCGCCGAGCTTCGCGCGCAACTGGCTGGTTGTGCTGTCCAGAGTTTTGAGCACTTGCTCCTTGCTCTCTGCCTGACCTTGCACCTCGGCGAGGGTGTCGCCGCTCGCCGCGTTGATGGCGTCGAGCGTGACTACATATTGGCTGCCGAGATTCGCAATGGAGCCTGCCAGCAGCGCTTTCACTCCGTTGCGCTGGCAGATTTCACGGGCAATTTCGACCGTGACGCGCTCGTCCGGAGGCTTGCCCATCAGCGTCAGCGTCTGTCGCACCTTGGCGTCGGAAAAGACGTTCAGGTAAGGCGACTGCTCCAGGTCCACGGCGATAGCTTTCTTGAGCGTGCCGTCGAAGACGGGGTCGTTGGTCGTATTCACGAGGTCCGCAATCAGAAGCGAATCTTTCCCGGTGATGACCTGAGCTTTCCGCGAGCGATAGAAGAGTCCTCCGGCCAAAACTGCCGCCAGTGCCAGTCCTGCCAACGCGAGCATCTTCCAGGGGCGGGGATGGGAGGTTTGGGCGGTTGTCGGTACGCTCGGCGGCATGATCGACGGCGCGCTCGGCTGGGCCGCGATCGGCGTGACGGCGCTGCTGGCTTCTCGAACTGCGCTCACTCGACCCGACGATGAGACGGGAGCTACGCCAGAACTGGAAATCGGGGCCGGGTCCGATATCGTGCTTTGCACTGCCGAGCGTCCGGAATCGGTGTCGCGCTTCAGGCGCTGCAGGTCTGCCCTCAGGTCGCCGGCATGTTGATAGCGGAGATTGCGGTCTTTCTCCAGCGCCTTGTTGATGATCTCTTCCAATTTGAGGGGGAGATCGGGATTCAGGCGCACCGGAGCCTGCGGTGCGCGATTCATGATGCCTTCAAAGATGACCGCCGACGTATCGCCGCGAAAAGGGAGCGTGCCCGTCGCCATCTCATACAGGACTGCGCCAAACGAGAACAAGTCGGTGCGCGCGTCCAGTTCTTTGCCGCGCGCCTGCTCGGGCGACATATAGGAGACAGTCCCCAGCGCCGTGCCGGGACTGGTCAGATGCTCGACATTGACCGCGGCAGTGGCCTGCGCGGAGATGCTCCCTGGGTCGGCTCCCTTGCTGCCGACCGGAATGACTTTAGCCAGGCCGAAATCCAGAATCTTGGCGTGCCCGCGCTTGGTGACGAAGATGTTGGCGGGCTTGATGTCGCGGTGGACGATGCCTTCGGAGTGGGCCGCGTCGAGCGCGTCGGCAATCTCAATGGCCAGCGAGAAGAGAATCTCCAAATCGAGCGGCCGGTTACCGATCAGGTGCTTGAGGGTCTGGCCGTCGAGAAACTCCATGGCGATGAACGCCTGCTCATTTTCCTCGCCAATGTCGTAGATGGTGCAGATGTTGGGGTGGTTGAGAGCGGAAGCAGCTTTCGCCTCACGCCGGAAACGCTCCAAGGCCTGATGGTCGCGGGCCACGTCTTCCGGCAGGAACTTCAGCGCTACAAAACGATCGAGCCGGGTGTCCTCGGCTTTGTACACGACACCCATGCCACCGCCACCGAGTTTCTCGACGATGCGATAGTGAGAGATGGTTTGACCGATCATTTAGGGGACACGAGCCCGTTGGGTCGCTCCATATTACGCACGTGGCATTCGCGAGTCAACGAATGGCGGGGTGCGATGTGGCGACGGGAAAAGCGGCTTCCCCCCAACACGTAGAACTTGGACCCAAGGGAGGCCGGGGCGCGTCCGCTGGGCTAGGCGGGAGGGGTCAATGGGGGGTAACCGCCCTATTCACAACAGGCCGAGCAAGAAGGCGCTAAGGTTCGTCATTGAAAATGCCGATAGGTAGGCAAACCTTGTATGCCCTCTACTGTGCAGGCTGTATCCGCCGAAAGACCTGCTCCGTGCCTCGCGCGGCAACCCATTCTCACGAAAGATGAGAAGGTCATGGGCTATGAGGTGTTGTTTTGCGAGACCCTTCGCGAGACCCTTGACAGCCCTCGATCCACGTCAAATCCGGACCCGGTGCCTGGCAGCATCGTGGATGCCGTGAAAAACGTGGGTCTTGACGTGGTGTGTGACGGTCACCTCGCATTCATTCACTGCACGCCTGAAATGTTGTTGGAGGACGTTTTATTCGATCTTCCCCCCGACAAGGTCGTCGCCGAGATTCAGCCGGGCATCGCGGTCAGCGCCCCGGTGATTGAAGCTTGCGAGCGGCTTAGAAAAAGAGGGTACAAGATCGCCATCGATAATTTCCGGATATGCGACGACCGGGAACAACTCGTTCCGTTTGCCGATTTCTTGAAAGTGGATTTGGGCCATCGCGGAGCCCAGAATCCCTCGCAGATCGTTAGCTCGCAGATGGTTAACTTGCAGATTGCCTCCGCCCATGCCGGCAAGCCCTATAAGATGCTGGCGCAAAACGTCGAATCCCGGCCGGAATACAGAAATGCGGAAAAGGCCGGTTTTACGCTGTTTCAAGGATACTTTTTCCATCATCCAGAAAACATGCGGGTTCGGCAAATCCCGGCCGGTCAGACCTCCAGGCTGCGGCTTCTCCAGGCCGTTTCCACGCCTGAAATCGATCTCCCACTGGTTGAGGAATTAATCCGGCATGACGCATCGTTGTGCTATCGATTGATGCGCTATTTGAATTCACCATTGCTGGGTCTCACAGCCCCGGTTCAATCGGTGCGGCAGGCCATCAATCTGTTGGGAGAGCAGGCGCTAACCCGGTGGATTCGCTCGGCCACGGTCCTGAGCATTGGACAACCGAAGTGCTCGGACCTGGTGCTCGCATCCCTGGTTCGGGCACGTTTCTGCGAGCTGATCGCAGCCAAAGTGGATCACGGAGGGGCGGACCTGTTCCTGCTCGGAATGTTCTCGCTCATGGAAGTCATCATGGAAACTCCCATAAAAGTCCTGATGGAAGGCCTCGCCTTCGACACCAGCGCAAAGGCAGCATTGCTGGCGATAAAGAACGGTGGCGGGGCCCGCCTTTCGCCCATTTGTGACCTCATCGTGGCCCGGGAAAAGGGGGATTGGGAGCGGGTTACCAGGTACGCGACAAACCTGGGCCTCCCGCTACAATCCGTGAACCGAGCCTACATCGAGGCCATGGAATGGGCCCACCAGATGACGAAAACAGCCAACTAGCAGTGTTATTTTTTCAATTCCGCGCGCCAGTTAGTCACCAATTGAAGCGGCGCCTGGACTTCTTCCTCGGAGTGGTTCACCAGCAGACGCTTTCCATCGGAGGAGACGTCAAACGATACGCCCGCTCCGGGCGAAGCCGCGTGGAAAAGGCGCTGGGGCGCGTCGACTACCATTTCATCGCCCTTGGGCACCACCGAGCAGACGAAGATGTCATCCACAAGGTTCTTGTAGAACACTTCTTTGCCATTCCCAGTCCAGGCCGGGTAAGCTCCGCCGTTGGCCGATACTCTCCACTTGCCTTTTCCTTCCGGGAAAGTCGTGATGTATATCTCCTGTTGCCCGGATTCGTCAGACTGGTAGGCCACCCAACGGCTGTCGGGAGAAATTCGATAACCAAAGAGGTTGGTTTGCGGAGAAGGCGGCTGCACGATCGCCGTTGGCTTCGCCTCCCCGGCTACGGGCACAATCCAGAGCGAAACCATTTTTTCGCCATCGCCCCAAAGGTAGGTTAGATATTTTCCGTCGGGCGACCATGCTGGATAGTGGTAGTTGTTCTGCTGGGCAAAGGCAATCTTTTCGGTACCGCTGCCATCCGCGGCTTTGGAGCGAATTTCCATGTTGCCGCCGCCGATCGAGACCTGCGCCGAGAACAGGAGCGTTTTGCCGTCCGCTGACCATGCAGGTTCCTGAACCACCTGCTGGTCGAAGGTAATGCGCGTCTTCGTCTTGCGTTCCAGGTCCAGCGTCCAAATGCCATTGCCGCTGGCGTATGCCACTCGCTTATTGTCCGGCGAAAGCCGCACATCCCTCACGCCTAGCAGCGCACGTGCATCGGTGACCGTAGTCTCCTGTGGATCATAATCCGCGAGTTGCTTGCCGGAGCGGTCGAACATCACCAAATGGCTTTTTGCCGAGTCGGCGCTGCCGAGCTGGTAAATCATCATTCCGTTCTGGGAGACGGCGAAAATGCTTCGCCAAACTCCAACGTCGTCGCGAAGGCTGTTCACGACCGGAACCGCAGTGCCAGAAAGCGTGCCCGATTGCGGATCGAACGGCTGCGCCATGAGCGCCCGGTTCATTTGGTAGAGAAGATAGCCGGATGCGTACTGCGCCGCTGAATCGGTCGCGATGATCAGATGGTT
>CAVZUP010000103.1:0-43919 GCA_963778255.1 uncultured Acidobacteriaceae bacterium | reverse complement strand
CGAGCGCGACTTTGGCCTGACGAAAAATTTCCGACGGAATGAAGTCTTTATCGTCGGGAATGATGCCGCCCGTATCGACGACGCGAAACTCGTGCCCGAGCCATTCGACCTCGCCATAGAGGCGGTCGCGCGTGATGCCGGGCTCGTCGCCGACGATGGCGCGGCGCGATCCCGTCAGATGATTGAAGAGCGTCGATTTGCCGACGTTGGGGCGTCCGACGATGGCGACAAGCGGGGCGGGCTTCTTTTTGCTCAAAGATTTTCTCGCGATCAAAGTCAAAGTAAAAGTTAATGATGGCCTGTGAGAGCTGAATGCTCATGTGGTGACGGGGCTTTGCCCCGTCCCAGCTTTTGCTTTAACTACTGGCAACTGGCAACTGGCGACTGGCGACTGGTTAGCTATTATAGAGACTCCGTGCCTTCCTCATCCCATCCCGTGTCGCCCGCTGCGGGATTCTCGCTCTACCAGTTCTTCGCGCCGGGAGGCTTGCTCTCGAAGACCCATCCAGCCTATGAGTTTCGCCGCGGCCAGTTGCAGATGGCGCAGGCGGTGGAAGAAGCGCTCGAAGAGCGGCGGCATCTGATCGTCGAGGCCGGCACGGGCACCGGCAAGACGCTGGCGTATCTGCTGCCGGTGATCCGCTCGGGCAAGCGCGTCATCATCTCGACCGGCACGAAGAATTTGCAGGAGCAGCTTTTCTTCAAAGACGTGCCGGCGCTGGAGCGGGCGCTCTTTCCCGACGGAGATCGCAAACTGAGCGTCTGCTACATGAAAGGACGCAACAATTATTTGTGCCGCAAAAAGCTGATCGATCTTACCGACCAGCCCGTGCTCAGCGGACTGGAGGAGATCGAACACTACCGCGCCATCGCCGCGTGGGAAAAAACCACGCAGACTGGCGACCGAGCGGAACTCGCCGAACTGCCCGAGACCAGCGCCCTCTGGCACAAGCTCGACGCTCGCGCCGACACCTGCCTCGGCCAGAAGTGCAAAGACTACGACCGTTGCTTCATCACCGAGATGCGGCGGCGCGCGGCCGAGAGCGACATTATCATCGTCAATCATCATCTGTTCTTCGCCGACCTTTCCATCAAACTCGAAGCCGAGGGCGCGCCCGACGCCGGAGTGCTCCCAGAATGCGGAGCCGTGATTTTCGACGAAGCGCACGAACTCGAAGATATCGCCGGCAACTACTTTGGAATTTCGGTCAGTAACCTGCGCATGGACGAACTGACGCGCGACGTCGAACACCTCTTGCAGCGCGAGAAACTCTACACGCCGCAGATGTCGGGAGCGATTCAGTCGGTGCGCGAACGCTCGCAGCTTTTTTTCTCACTCCTACCCGCGAGCGAAGGACGATTTGCTTTCGATTCCCGCCGCGAATTTCTGGAGGAAAACGGGGAGGAGTTTCTCGCGCTCAATCAATCGCTTTATCGGCTGGGCGCGGAACTGGAGCAGCTTCCGCAGAAGCCGGAAGACGTTTTTTCTCTGGTGCGCCGGGCGCAGCAACTACAGGTGCAGCTTCGTTTCGTCATGGAGAACGAAGATCCGAACACCGTCTTCTGGATCGAGCGGCGCGGCTTTCGTGGGGCACCGGGCGCCCCCTCCCGGCGGAAAGCGCCGGACGAAAGACACGTGGGCGGCGGGCGAACCAACGTTTATCTGCAGGCCACGCCCATCGAAGTCGGCCAGATTCTCCGCGAGTGCCTGTGGTCGAAATTGGAAGCGTCGGTGCTCACCTCGGCCACGCTGGCTGTCGGCGGCGGGTTTGAATATATTCGGCAGCGGCTGGGGCTCGACCACGCGCGCGAATTGATCGTCGCCTCGCACTTCGATTATGAGAGTCAGGCGATTCTTTACGTTCCGCCCGATCTGCCCGATCCGCGCACGCCGCAATTTGCCAGCGAGGCTTCCGGTGTTATCCGACGGCTGCTGGAGATTACTCGCGGACGCGCCTTCGTGCTCTTCACCAGCTACGCGCAGATGAATGAAATCTACGACCGCCTGCTCGGCCTGTTGGATTACCCGATGCTCAAGCAAGGAGACGCTCCGAAATCGGCGCTGCTGGAGCAGTTCCGGCTCACGCCCAACGCTGTGCTGTTCGGCACATCTTCATTCTGGCAGGGAGTGGATGTGCAGGGCGAGCAACTGAGTTGCGTGATTATCGACCGCCTGCCCTTTGCCGTGCCGAGCGATCCGGTGGTGGCGGCGCGGGTCAAGGCCATCGACGCCGGCGGCGGCAATGCCTTCTTCGAATATCAGGTGCCGAGCGCGGTCATCACTCTGAAGCAGGGATTTGGAAGATTGATTCGATCGTTGCACGATCGCGGACTGCTGGCGCTGCTCGACAACCGGATCTTGAAGAAGCAGTATGGCCACGTGTTTGTCGAGAGTTTGCCGAGCTACAGCAGAACAACAGACTTGAAGAAAGTGGAGCAGTTCTTCGGGTTGGACGCTGAGTGATGGAGAGCCGGGCGTCCCCGCCCGGCAGGACGGGCAAGACGCCCGTCCCTCCATCAAAAGATAAAGCTATTCTGCCGCTACCGCTTCTTTATCGACAACGACCTTCAAGTGCGTGGTCACGTCCTTGTGCAGCTTGATGGGGACGATGAACTCGCCGATGGTCTTGAGCGGCTCGTGTAACTGGATCTTCCGGCGATCGATGTGGAAGCTCTTCTTTTCGAGCGCTTCGGCAATGTCGCCCGCCGTGACCGATCCGAACAGCTGATCGCCTTCGCCGGACTTTCGCAGAAATTTCACTTCGAGCCCGTCAAACTGCTTGGCCAGCGCCTCGGCTTCCGACTTTTCCTTGGCGGAGCGGCGCACCGCGGCAGCCTTCATCTGCTCGATGACCGTCTTGTTGGCGACGGTGGCTTCGATCGCCAGCTTCTTGGGCAGCAGAAAATTCCGCCCGTATCCCTCGGCGACTTTCACCACTTCGCCGCGGTTGCCCAGCTTGGGCACGTCTTCTTTCAGGATGACTTCCATGAATAACTCCCTGGTCGTTTAGTCGTTAGTCGCTAGTCGTTCGCCAGTCTGGGTCGCTCAAACTGCGTTGCTCCAGCGATGCAGCGCGAACGACTAAGCGACTGACGACCAACGACGATCTTGAATTTACTGCGCGCGTCCCGCGAACGGCAGCAGGGCGATATTGCGCGCCTGCTTGATGGCGCGCGACAGACGGCGCTGGTGCGGCGTGCACACGCCGGTCAGGCGTCGCGGCGTAATCTTGCCGCTTTCTGCCACGAACTGCGCCAGCAGACGCACGTCCTTGTAATTGACCGCTTCGATCTTCTCGACGCAGAACTTGCAAACCTTCTTGCGCCGGAAAAACTTGCGGCCGCCTTCGCGGGGACCACCGGGGCCTCCGCCAGGACGCGGACCGCGGGGACCACCGCGATCGCCGCCAGTGCGCTCCGGACGGCTGTCGCCGTGGCTCGACCCCGCATGTGCGGATGGTGCTTTCGTTTCTTCTGCCATAGTGCTCCTGCTTTCTAGGAATTCGTTCCCGGACGGGCGAAACGCCCGTCGCTCCACTCATTAGTAGTTGCGCGGCCAAAATAGTTTCACGGCCAACGCTGTGCGGCCAACTATACCGGCGCCGAAGCCGGGGCTTCCGGTGCCACTTCCGGCGTTGCCGGCGCTGGCGGTACTGGTACGGGCGCTGCCGGAACGGCGGCCGCGGCCGGTTGCGCGCTCACTTTCTTCTTCGCGTCGCGGAGCTTCTTGATCTTGTCCAGCCGCTTCAATTCTTCGTCCGTGCGCACGGTGAGGAACTTGATCACCGGCTCGGTCACGCGCAGGCGGCGTTCCACTTCATGCACGACCGCGCCGACGGCATCGATCAGCATCAGCACAAAAATGCCGTCGTTGAACTTGCCGACCTTGTACGCGAGACGGCGCTTGCCCCAGACTTCGCTCTTGGCCGTTCCACCGGCCGAGGTCACGGAAGACTCCAGCGTGGAAATCAGTTTATTCAAGTCTTCGTCCACCATGTCGGGCCGGACGATGAACATCAATTCATAGTTGCGATTCATTCGTTATCTCCAAAAATCAGTGGGCAGTGGCCAGTGGTCAGTGACCAGTTACCCAAAACCCTTACAAACCCGATACGAATTTACTGGCCACCGACCACCGATCACTGGCCACTGTCTTCGTTCTTGCGATTGAACCGGTTCATCGCCGCCGCCGGTCCTTCTTTCAAAATCACCTCGACCGCCTGCGCGGCCGCGTCTAGCACTTCGTCCACAACTTTTTCCTGCGCCTTGCGGAACGGTGTCAGCACGTACTTCACGCCATCCGCTACTTTGCGGTCGGGCGCAATTCCCAGCCGAATCCGCAAAAACTCGTCCGTGCCAAGAGCTTCGAGGATGGATTCCATCCCGTTGTGCCCCGCCGAACTGCCTCGCTGCCGGATGCGAATCGTGCCCAGCGGCAAGTCAAGTTCGTCGTAAATCACGATCAGGTCCCGGCTCACATCGACCTGATGCTCCACCACCAATTCCCGCACCGAAAGCCCACTCAGGTTCATGTAGGTTTCCGGCTTGGCCAGGATCACCGACTCCCCGGAGATTATTGCCCGAGCCGTCAGCGCACGGCATTGGCGATTTCTGACTTCGATCCCGAGCCCGTTGGCGATCCGATCGATCGTCAGGAACCCGAGATTATGCGGCGTGAACTGGTACTCGATTCCGGGGTTGCCCAAACCGACAATCAGTTTCACGCGTATCCGCTCTTGGCTCTTGGCCGTTGGCTCTTAGCGAAAAGCTAAGAGCCAAAAGCCAGAAACTACTTCTTCTCTTTCTTCTCAGCCTTTTCGGGCTTGGCCTTAGCCTTGGCATCGCCCTCGGCCTCGCCTTCACCCTCAACTTCCTGCTTGCCCTTCTTGATGACCTCAGGCTCAGCCGGAGTTGCCGCCGCATCCGCCACCGCCTCGGGAGCCGCAACCACTTCTTCCTTCACCGTGGTGATGTGGGCGATCATCTGGTCTTCGTCGGTCAGGAACTTCAGCTTGTCGCTGTGCGGCAGGTCCTTCACGCGCACTTCGATACCGAATACCAGGTGGCTGATGTCCACTTCGATGTTTTTCGGAATATCCGCCGGCAAACACTCAATCTCGATCGCACGCAGCAACTGCTCGAGAATGCCGCCCTCGGCCTTCACGCCCGCAGCCTCGCCTTTGAGCACGACCGGAACCGTGACCGTGAGCCTCTTATCCATGGCGATGCGCTTCAGGTCCACGTGGAGCAGCGTTCCCTTGATGGGTTCGAACTGCCAGTCCACGATCATGGCCTTCACGCGATCGCTGCTGTCGAGCGCCAGGTCGAAAATCGTGTTGTGCCCGCTCTCCGACTTCAGGATGCGCAAAACCTGCCGCGGATCGACCGCGACCGCAGCCGCGTCCTTGCCCGCTCCGTAGACCACGGCGGGAATCTTTCCGCCGACGCGCACGCGCCGGGCGGCGTTCTTGGTGCCTGGTTCGCGCTTCTGCGCTTCCAGAATGCTGATGTCCGTTGCTGTCGCCATAATTCCGTTTCCGTCCTTTTCCGCTTCTCGTCGTTCGCAGTTCGTCGTTAGCAACCCGTTAGTCAAGGCGAACAGCCAACAGCGAATAGCGAACGGCGCTCTAAATAAATAATCTGCTGACCGATGTTTCCTCGTGAATCGACTGAATTGCCCGTCCAATCAGCCCCGCGATCGAAAGCACTTTGATCTTCGGAACCTGCCTGGCCGCTTCGCTCAGCGGAATGGTATTGGTCACGACCACCTCGGCGATCGGGGAGTTCACAAGATTTTCTACCGCCGGCCCGGAAAGCACCGGGTGCGAGCAGCAGGCATACACGGTGTTCGCGCCGTTGTTCACCAGGGCCTGCGCCACCTTTACCAGCGTCCCCGCCGTGTCGATCAAGTCATCGATGATCAGACAAGTCCGGCCCCGGACGTCGCCGATCACATGCATCACTTCCGCCACGTTCATCTCGACGCGCCGTTTATCGACGATAGCCAGCGCCGCGTCCACCTTCTTCGCGAAAAAGCGCGCGCGTTCCACGCCACCCGCGTCCGGCGAAACCACCGTCAGATTCGGCAGATTCAGCTTCCTGAAATAATCCACCAGCACCGGCGAAGCGAACAGGTGGTCCACCGGAATATTAAAAAATCCCTGCAACTGCGGCGCGTGCAAATCGACAACGAGCGCGCGATCCGCGCCGGCCGTGGTCAGCAAATCGGCCACCAGCTTCGACGAAATCGGAACCCGCGGCTTATCCTTGCGATCCTGCCGCGCATAACCGTAATAAGGAATCACCGCCGTGATGCGCCGCGCCGAAGCCCGCTTGAGCGCGTCCATCATCAACAGCAGTTCCATCAGATGCATATCCACCGGCTGGCAGGTGGGCTGCATCACGAACACATCGGCCCCGCGCACGTTCTCCTGGATCTGCACGTACGCTTCGCCATCCTTGAAGCGCGTGACCAGAGCCTGCCCGCGCGTCAGCCCGAGAAACTGGCAGACCTCATCGCAGAGCGGCTCGTTGGCAGTTCCACAAAAAACCTTAAACCGGTCGTCGACCCGGGCGCGTTGCGGCTTGCGTTCCGTCTTCTCGTCCGGCGTCGGCTTTTTTTCCGCCTGCGTCTTTTCGGCAGTCGTGTTTTCGGCAGTCGCCTTCTCGGCGGTCGTCGCAACGGTGGCCATAGTTTGAGTTCTCAGTTCTCAGCTCCCGGTCCTCAGTTGTGGGGCTCCAGGATCTCGACTGAGAACTGAGAACTGGCAACTGAGAACTTTTATCTGGCTGGGCCGCTAGGATTCGAACCTAGACAAAGTGCTCCAAAGGCACTTGACCTACCATTAGTCGACGGCCCAGTGAAACAATCATAGGTTTCAAGGTGCCAAAGTTTCAAGGTTTCAAGGTCGTTTACATTGAAACTCTGAAACCTTGCAACCTTGCAACCTGTCTTCGCGTCAACGTACGAGTCGCCACAGCCTTCAGCCCCTGCTTCCGCAGTCGGCCTGCCGCTTTCGTGGCCTCGGCTGGCGACCGGAACAGCCCATACAGGGTCGACCCTGATCCGGAGAGCGAAGCGTATTTCGATCCCGCACGCTCCAGCGCACCTTTTATGTCACGCAATTCGGGATATTGAGGAAAGACGACTCTCTCGAAGTCGTTTTCAATCCCGGTACGGACAAGGTCGGAAAGCAAGTTTCCGGCCCGGCTCCCGCCTTTTGCGAAAGCACCGGTGTTGGGGTAACCATTCAGCCACGCCGAAAGCACGCAGCCAACCTCAAACAGTCTATCGGACGCACCCGGCGGAGTCAATTGTTCCCTGCTTGCCAGCGCATCCCAATCCGCAAACGCCCGAGGCGTAGAGACCCCAACCTCCGGCGTCACCACCACCATGGCCAGGGAAGGCAAATCGGGCAGCGGATAAACCTCCTCACCGCGTCCCACTCCCAGCACCGTCCCGCCAACCAGAAACAATGGCAAGTCGGAGCCGACTTCAGCCGCAATACGCAAGCGCGCGGGCCCAGATAACTTCTTCTTCAGCCCAAGCTCCAAAGCGACCATGGTCGCCACCGCATTCGAAGAAGCCGCGCCCAACCCTCCCTGCACCGGCAGCCGCTTTTCAATTTCAACGCGGACCCGGCCCGACGCGCCCAGTTCCTTCATCACGCGCTCGGCAATGCGCCAGCAGGTATTCGAGGAATCCAGCGGAACCCGAGGATCTTTACACAAGATCTCAATCCCGCCGCCACGCCCAACGCTCACCCGAATCACATCATGCAGCGCAATCGTCTGGTACACCGTGCGCAGGGAGTGAAATCCGTCCGCGCGCGCGGCGCCGATGTAGAGCCCGAGATTGATCTTCGCAAAGGAACGGACCGCGATGGTCATAGCTAAGTAATCGCAGGAAGAGAGATTGTAAGCGATCATGCCGCTTGCAGGCCTCTTTGTGGGTCTCGGGGCAATGGATTTTCCGCTTTTACGATTCAGACATCGCCGGGCGCGGTCGCCTTGATCTTGACCCGAGGGGCGAGTATCCTGAGAATCGGCTTCTCCGAGGAGCACCTCCTATAGCTCGGAAATGCAGCACCCCCTGAAGCCAGATCCCGTATCTATCTACACAATCGAACCAGAATTCTCGTGAAGGTGGGCCGTCGCCGCATCCGCCGCGACCCCCACGCTCACGGCAAATGGCTTTGAAACGACGGCGTGGCACGTGCATGACCTGCCGCATAAAGCTGAAATCGGATGTCCGGCGAAGTTCGCTTCGCCAGCTTTCCGTTCCGTTGATCTAAGGAGGTACGACCATGAAAACTCGATCGCTGTATCAAGCTCGTGTTTCTAGTCGGAGAATTCGATTCTCCGTGGCGCTTGCCACGGTGATTTTTCTTTCCTTGCTGCTGCCCGGAACCGCCTATGCGTTGTCGTGTGGGGATACCATCACTGTGAGCACAACGCTGCAAGCTAACTTGGGCCCGTGCTCAGGAGTTGCGCTCACCGTTGGGAAGAACGGCATCACGCTGCGCATGAATGGATGGTCGATCATCGCTTCCAACGATCCCTCAAATCCTGGCGTTGAGGGAGTCAACGTTGGCGGCACCACCAACGTCAGCATCAAAGGGCCGGGCACCATCACCGGCTTCACCTACGGAATCTCGGTCTTCGACGCCAACGGGAACCGTACGC
Organism: uncultured Acidobacteriaceae bacterium; assembly: GCA_963778255.1. Lineage (GTDB taxonomy): Bacteria > Acidobacteriota > Terriglobia > Terriglobales > Acidobacteriaceae > Acidiflorens. Next base: position 35,234 of record CAVZUP010000103.1, on the reverse strand, counting down.
CGAGCAGCAATACGAAGGTCAGCCACGTCCACTTCGTCGCCAATGCGTGGGATGCGGTCGCCTTTGTCGGGGGAAGTGGGAATCAGGTCCTAGACAGCACCTTCATCGCGAATCCGTGCATCGCGATCAAGTTCGACACCGTTGCCAATGGAAAGATTATCGGCAACGCGATTACGGGATCGAACGCGCCCCCCACCGGAAACAACTGCTCGTGGCAGGAATCCGGTATCGGCGGAGGAGTTGGAATTTCGATCGCGTCCACCTCGCCGGGCGCGATCGTGAAAGATAACTCCGTCACCAACAGCACCAACGGACTCTGGGTAGACAGTGGCGCCTCTCTTCTCACACTCACCGGGAATGACTTTTCCGGGAATACGCAAGACGGTATCGACGTGATGTCCCAGGTGACCATGGCCAGCAATCAGGTGAACGGCAATGGCCGCAATGGAATCACGTTGGCCTACGCCAGCGGCTCGCTGGTACACCTCAATACCGCGAATAGCAATGGCGCTAACGGCATCGGATTAGGCGGCCTGCTCGGCTTTACCTCGGGCAACAGCGACACCATCACGGCCAACCTGGCGCTCGGCAACACCCTGGATCTTTACTTTGATGGGGTCGGAACCGGCAACGCCTTTCCAAACAATATCTGTGACATGGAAAGTACGACGATTGGATATTCCTGTCATTAGAGTGAACGTCATTCGATGAAACGCAGGCGCTTTATCAAGAAGGGAAACTCGATTAAGCCCATGCCGGGTGCCCCATCCTAACGTCGCGTTTTTCGACGTTAGGGTGGGATTCCACAGCCGCGTCCCTCTTGGGGTTTGCCAGACCCCGATCCTTTACGCCAGCAGCTCCCAGCCCACATCAAGCGCCGCCCCCAGTTTCTTCCACGTGCTCACAGAACCAGTCTTGCGCCCGGTTTCAATCGCCGCGATCAGCGCACGCGATACCTTCGCCTTCTTCGCCAGCCGCTCCTGGGTGAGCTTCCGGTGCTCGCGCCATATGCGGAGCGCGGGCTCTCCCCCCAGTCGGCGCTCAGTGATCTCCAGCGGAATCAGTTCGTCCTCGCCCTCATCGAGACGCGCCTTGGCGGCATCGTAGGCCTTCACGTCGGCGAGCATCTCCGCATCTTCCATCAGCTTTCGCAGAGCCGCCACTGGGATCACGGCGAATTCCTTGCCCTTGCGGGTAATGGTTTCAACACGCATCAATAGATTCCTCCTCTCGGCCCCACTTCCAAGGCCCATAGTTCAAGACGGTCGTCATGCAACTCGTAAATCACGCGCCAGTCGCCAATTCTCAGCCGGTAACCGTCGCGTCCCTGAAGCTTGGTGACGTTGTTGTGCTGGACATACGGGTCCGCGGCAATTTCCTTGATCTTCTCCACGATCCGCTTCTGCCAGTTCACCGGAAGCCGGGAAAGTGCTTTGGCAAAGGACTTTGTCGTGACGACCTTGTACACGCCCCGATTGTTACCCTAAGTAACATCAATGTCAAACAGAAAATACGACCACTGGTGACATCGCTCCTATAAACTGAGCGTCGAGAACTCGCAATGCCCCTCACCACCTATCTCGAAGCCATCCGCCAGGGAATCTGGGAAGAGATGGAGCGCGATCCCACCGTCTTCTGTCTGGGTGAGGACATCGGCATCTACGGCGGCGCCTTCAAGGTCACCGACGGCTTCATCGACCGCTTCGGCCCGGAGCGCGTGATTGACACTCCGATTGCCGAATCGGCGATCATCGGCGCGGCCTTCGGAGCCGCGCTCACCGGATTGCGCCCTGTGGCCGAGTTCCAGTTCATGGACTTCATCGGCTGCGCCTTCAATCAGATCGTCAACATGGCCGCGAAATCGCACTACCGCTGGGGAGCGCCGGCTCCGCTGGTGCTGCGTGGCCCAAGCGGAGGCAACGTTCACGGCGGTCCGTTCCACTCGCAGAATCCGGAGATGTGGTTCGTCCACGCGCCCGGCCTGAAAGTCATCTGCCCGGCGACGGCCTACGATGCCAAGGGACTGATCAAGTCGGCGATCCGCGATCACAACCCGGTGATCTTTTTCGAGCACAAGTATCTCTACCGCAGAATCAAAGAAGAAATTCCGGACGAAGACTATATTGTTCCGCTCGGCAAGGCGCGAGTCGCGCGCGAAGGCCGTCACCTCAGCGTGATCACCTACGCCGCAATGTTATACACGGCGCTCGAAGCCGCGGAGATACTGAGCAAAGAAGGAATCGAAATCGAAATTCTCGATCTGCGCACGGTTTCGCCGCTCGATCGCGAGGCGATTGCCGCGACGGTGAAGAAGACCAACAAGGTTATCATTCTGCACGAACATGCGCGCACCGGCGGATTGGCCGGGGAAATTTCCGCCATCATCAACGAAGAGGCGTTCGACGATCTCGATGGCCCCATCGTCCGCCTGACCTCGCTCGACACCCCGGTTCCGTTTTCTCCGCCGCAGGAAGAATTTTTTCTGCCGAAAGTGTCCGACCTGGTGCGCGAGGCTCGTCGCCTGCACGCTTATTAAGTTACCCCGGGATCCTGTTCTCTCCGTCGGAAGGAGTATGGGAATGATCAGTGGCCGCAACCTCTTCTGCTACTTGACCGTCGCCGTTCTTGCTTGTTCCATTCTTGTCTTCGCAAAACCCAAGGACAAAGACAAAGACAAAGAGAATTCCGAAGTCAAATTCACCGCACGGGCCGAACTGGTGCTCGTCCCGACTCTGGTGACCGACAAGTCCGGCAATCACATCCTCGGACTCAAGAAAGAAGACTTCACCGTGCTCGAGAACGGCGCCGAACAAAAGGTCGCGACGTTCGAGGAGATCACCAGCGACGCCCGCCGTTGGCCGAGTCCCAAGAATCCGGGCGGATTCAGCAATTCCATCGCGGGTCAGACGGCCAACCGCCGCATCACGCTGATCGTGCTCGACTTCATCAACACTCGCTTTGCGGATCAGGCTTCTGCGCGACAAGACCTGCTCAAATATCTGACGCAATCGGTAGACCAGCGCGAACCTACCGCCCTCTACACTCTCACCCGCAGTGGCATTCACGTGATCCACGACTTCACCACCGATCCTCGCGTCCTGGTCGCCGCACTCCATAAGGTAAAAGGCGACGCGGTCCAGCTGGTCGATAGCCCGGAAGACGTGGAAGCCATCACCGGAAGCGCCAGCCCTGACGGCAGCGCGGGCGTCGATCCCGGCGCGGTGCAGAACGAAGCCCAAAAGATCCAGACCATGATGGAAGACTCGGAACTGAATTTTCAATCGTTCGAGCAGCGCCTCGCCATCACCTATACGTTGGAGGGAATGCAGCAGGTAGCGCAGGCGCTAGGCGGGTTTCCGGGACGTAAGTCTCTGATCTGGGCGAGCGGCGGATTCCCCTTCAACGTCAGCGACAACACCATGCAGTTGGCACCTGCCGGCCGCGATACCCTCAGCGACGTACTGCCGCTGTACGAACATACTTGGCAACTGCTGAATGACGCGCAGATTGCGCTCTATCCCGTCGACGTCAAAGGACTGCAGGTGACGACTCTGCCCAGCGCCTCTGTGAGCAACCCGGGAAAAAACTACGCGCGCAATATGAGCTGGAAGCAGTTGGATACCCAGGCATCGTTCCAGACCTTTGCCGCGATGACCGGAGGCCGCGCCTACTACAACTCCAACGATCTGGTGAAAGGCTTTCGCGATGCGGTGAACGACTCCGCCGAATACTACCTGCTAGGCTACTATCTCGACCGCGCAAAGACCAAGGCGGGCTGGCGTAAGCTGGCGGTGAAAGTGAAGCGTGAGCACGTCGAAGTGCGGGCGCGCAGCGGCTTTTTCGTGACCAATGCCACCGTCGATCCCGGAAGCAGCCGCAATAGCGACATTGTGTCGGCCTTGCAGTCGCCTCTGGATTTCACGTCGCTGGCGATGGTAGCGCGTTGGGACAAAACCGAACCGGGCAAGGAGCCGGGCAAGAAGCGTGTAAATTATGTAATCCAGCTGTCGCCAGACCCGGCGCTGGTCAACGACGCCGATAATAACCACATGGTGCTGGAATTCCTGGCGCAGGCAAAAACACCCGACGGCAAGCCGGTCGATCATCCGGTGGGCCGGAGAATCGAGAATCATTTGACCGCGGAAAACGTATCGGACGTTCGCCAGACCGGCATCTCCTACAAAGGCGCGCTCGATCTTGCGCCCGGCGAGTACACCGTCCGCTTCGTTGTGCGTGACGACCTGAGCGGACGCGTCGGCTCGGTTGCCGCGCCCTTAAAGGTAGAATGAACCTGACCGGATTGTGTGGTGACGGGGCTCTGCCCCGTCCCAACCGAGCATAGCTCGCCCGATCTCAGAGGCTCCATGCGCAACTTCATTCTGGGGATGATCTTCGCTATCCTGGTGCTGCTGCTTGGCGGCCTTGGTCTGGCGCTTCTCGGCTTTTTGCCCACCCGCGCCAACAGCGTTCCCCCGAAGCTGGAGCGCCACCTCGCTAACAGCGCCCTCGATAATTCGGTGGAGCGCCACGCTCTCCACTCAAACAATCCCGTGCCCCCCACGGACGAGAATCTGATCGAGGGCTTGAAGATCTACACCATGAATTGTGCGCTTTGCCATGGCGGCATCGACCGCCAGCCTTCGACCCTGGAAAAATCGCTCTATCCCCCGCCACCGAACCTCATTCTTCATCCGCCGGACGATCCGGAATGGCACGTTTTCTACCTGATTCGCAACGGCATCCGCTACACCGGAATGCCCGCCTGGGACAAGACGCTCTCCGATCCCGACATCTGGAAGCTGACGGCATTCCTGACCCGCATCGAAAAACTGCCGCCTGCGGTACAGGAGTATTGGAAGAACTCCAGCGGCGTGAACCCTCCCGGCGGCGGGCAGGAAGAACGCAAGTAGAAGGCTGTGTGGTGGCGGGACTTTGCCCAGTCCCCACACTATCCTGGCGGATAGCTGAAGTTGACCGTGATCGTGGTTTGCGTAGCCGCGGCGTGGCCGTTGAGAGTGTAGGGTTGGAACCTCCACTGCTTGACCGCGGCAATCGCCGCCTTGCCCAGAACAAAATATCCGCGCACGATTTTCAGATCCGCGACCGTGCCGTCGCGCCCAATCACCGCCTGCAGCACCACCGCTCCGTGGAGTTTCTGGGCTAACGCTTCCGGCGGGTACACGGGATTCACGCTCTGCAGCAGCATTGCCCGTTCCGCCTCTTCGCTCACCGCAACCGGTTCGCTGAATTGCTGCACTAAAGGTTGCGGCTGCGGCGCTGACACCGGCATCATCTGCGCCGGATTCACCGTCACCACCGCTGGCGGCGTAATGGGCGGCGAGTCTCTCATGCTCTCGGGAATCGCGGCTCGTTCCGTATGCATGGGCGGCAATTCCTGGCGCTCATACTCAGGAACGGGCAGCGGAAAGTCCGCCGCCTTTGGCATCGGGATGCGCGTTTCCGTCAGGTTCGATTCCGAGGCCGCCACTCCCAGCGCCGGTGTCTGCGCATCGGAACCAGCGGGGACGCGGCTGAAATAAGCATCCTGTTGCAAATCGCTCCCAGCGGGCAAGCCATCCGTTTGATTCAGGTGAAAGAGCGCCAGCACCGATTCTCGCAAGACATGGAACTTTCCCTCGGGCGTCCGCGCCAGATACTCAATAACCCCGCGTGACCGCCACAGGCAAAAGACGGCCGCAAGCGTGAGCACCACCAGGCAAACGCCGCGGAACCCGATCGCGCGGCTGCCTGGCCGCGGTTCTTCGTCGATTTCGGCGGCCGCAATTTCGCCGGCGGCATCGCTCTCCCCTGAAGTCTCTTCCGGCGAACTATCCTGCGGATCGCTCTGCCCGTGCTCCGGTTCACCGCCCGCAGAAATTGCGCTCGGGCCGACGCTGCTAGCTTCATCGTTCTCGGACGCTTCGGCGGCATCCTCAGCGCTCAACGACGGCATCTTTTCACACGCCTTCGCCAGCACAGCTTCAGCTTCCGCAACGGATATCGGACGATAGATCAGAAAGTCGAGCCGGTTTTCGCGCAGTTCGGCCGGCGTGGGGTCATGATCGATGATGGCAATGGCCACCGTACCCCGGTTGGGCGCGGACTCGCGCGCGCGCCGCAACAAGAAACTCGCCTCCGGCTGGTCGGCCCAGTCCGCGATCACGCAGGAGAAGGCGCGCGTCTTCCCTTTTTCGATGGCAGTAAAAATGTCGGAGCAAACTTCGCCGCGGATCCCTGCGCTCTGGCAGGCCGCCGTCATGGCGGTATTCGTTTCCGCGTTCTTGGAGCACAACAGGGCTCGGAAAGCCATCGCGGCAACAGCTTATCGGTATTTTCGTCACCGCGACAGGTAACGAGTGTGTAGTGGACGCGTGGAATCTGGCCAGTTTTGCGGACAAATCCAGCGTGCGCCTCGCTTCAGCGCAGGTGACCTTCGTAACCGGCCAGCCTCGACCGGCCAATCCGACCGGCCAATCTAGATCTCAGCCCACGCGCCGGATAGCTCATGGCTGAGCTTATGCTGGCGCTCTTGCATTTCCTTTTGCCGGTTCTGCATCTTACGCTGGGAGTCCTGCCAGGCGCGCTGCGCGTCTTGCAGCTTCTTCGCCGCAGCTTGCCAGCACAACCCCTGCTGCTGCACTTTCTCCATGATCGCTGGACCCAGGCGGGCAATCTCATCGCCGGCGCGATTGATCGCCTGCTCTGTTTCCGCCGTTAAATCGCTAAAGTCAAAGCTTTCTTCCAGCAGTCTGCCGGAATCCTTCTTCTCGGGGAGCGGCAGCGTGAGATTCTGCTCTCTCTTCTCACGCATCACCGTGACGGCCGCCGTGCTGCCCGACGAGGACCGCAGAGCATGCGTGAAGTCGGAGGTATCGTGCACCGGCTGATTGTTGACCTTGACCACCACATCGCCGGCGCGAAATCCGGCTTTCTCTCCGCGACTGCCTTTTTCCACCGAGCGGACGAGCACTCCTTTACCATCCTTCACGCCAAAAAACTCACCGAGTTGCGCGGTGATGTTTTCCACCATCAGCCCGCTGCGCATCCCCGAGTGAACCACGACCACCGAAACCGGAATGTCAAAGTCGGGCATCGAGGGCATTTCCGGCATCTTCGGCAGCTCGGGGAGCTTCGGCTCCCATGCCATCGACTTGTGCCGGTCGGCCAGCTGCACCTTAATCGTCATTGGCTGACCATCGCGGCTGATGCCAAGACTCACCACGCGGCCCGCCGGCGTTTCCTTAATCATCCGGCGCAACTGGGCCGCACTCTCGACCGCCGTACCGTTCAGGCTCAGAATCACGTCATGCTCGTGCAGCCCGGCTTTCCCCGCGGGAGCGTCCTCGTCCACCATCGTGACCTCCGCTCCGTGCTCCTCCTTGAGCTTCAGTTGTCCGAGCCGCTCCGGAGAGACATCCGCGATGTCCACGCCGAGATACGCGGATCCGCCGCCCTCTTCCGAGCCGCTGCTCCAGTCCCAGCTTCCGCCCGAGCCGTCGTACTTCGACGCCACCGGCTGCGCGCCCGCCATCAGCGCAGCAGCCAGCGAAAAGAGAAAAATGCCAAACAGGAAACGACGCATCATAGGCCCTCCCGAGTAAAGCACTGTCGTTGGTCGTCTGTCGTTAGCACGCTTTCGCCATCGGCAGCGAATCCCGAACGACCGACGACCGGCGACGAACGACCGTTCTTAACGGCTCACGCGCCGAAAGCTGACACTCCCCGAATTCGTCCGCACCTTCAGCACGGGTCCGCCCCCGTTCAGTTGCCCTTCCGCTGTCACTGTCTTTGGCCCATACGGTCCGCCTTCGCTGGACACGCGAATATCGGGGAAGTCGCTGCGAATCGTATGGCCATTGGCGATTTCGATCTCCGCGCGAATGGAGATCGCCAGATCGTTCGCCAGATAAACGGTGATGTCGCCCGCTGATGTTTCGAGCGTGGAATTGTTGCGGCCACCATTCGATGACAGCAGCTTCACGATAATTCCGCCGGCCGAAGTTTCCGCCTGCACCGACGTCGCGCCATCCAGTTGGATACTGCCGCCGCCCGTCTGCGCCTGCACACGCCCCTTCGCCGAAGCCAGCCGGATGCTGCCTGCGCCAGTTTCAATTTCCGCCGGTCCGCCGATGTCGCCCAGGTCCACGCTGCCGCCACCGGTCGTGGCCTTCACCCGCCCGTTGCACTTGTCCACCCGAATGCTGCCTCCGCCCGTCTCCAGCACCGCGCCTTGCAGGCCGGAAAGAACGACGACGTTTCCCCCGCCGCTTTCCGCCTTGATCTCGCCTTTGGCAGATGCAACCTTGATGTTTCCTCCGCCCGTCTGAAGGTTCACGCCGCCTGCCACGCTGCCGACATCAATCAAGCCCCCACCGGTTTCCGCCGTTACATCGCCGCCGATATCATCCACGTGAATGTTTCCACCGCCACTCCCGATATTCACCGGACCGGCGATCCCGGTTGCATTGACGTTGCCGCCTCCGGTCTCGATCTTGGCGGACTCCAGGTTTCGCGGCACACTGATCACGAAATCATCGGAGCATCTGCGATCCCGCCCGCCCGACTCGGCCACGATCCACGCCGTGTCTCCCTTGACCGACGCGCTGACCCTGTAGGATTCAAATTCGCGGCGCGCCTTCTCTTCCGAGGATGTATAAGCCTTACGATGAATGACATAGGTGATCCCCGTCTGCGATCCGCCCTGAACTCGCACCGAACCCGCGGCCAGTTTCACCCGCAGATTCCTCGCCGAACCCAGGTCTCCCGTCATTTCCTGGACCCAATTGCTGCCGTCGCGATACACCCGAACTTCCTGGCTAAGCGCCAGCGATGCCGCGGTTACCAGTACTCCAACGCCGGCGAATTTGATTGCCTGCTTCAATGAAGGTCTCCTCACTTAGTACCGTCGCTAGTCGCTGGTCGTTAGCAAACCCTCGTCACCCACGACGAATGCCGAACGACTGCCGACTGACGACCAATGACTATTCCCTAATCCATCTCCGGCATCTGCGCCAGCATGGTGCGCGCTTGCGAGCGAATCGACGCATTCTGATCCGTCTGCGCCAGCCTAGTCAGCACCGATCGGACATTACTGTCCGCTTTCATCGGCTCCACCAAACGCAAGGCTTGCATCCGCACGCCCGAGTTCGTGTCGCTGATCAGAGCTCGCAAGACTCCATCCCGCACCTGATTGTCCTGCCGCACGAAGCCGCTCAGCCCATCCAGCGCCTTCAAGCGCACTCCTGGATTCGAATCGTTCTGCAGGGCATACATCAGGGCTTCCCGCACGCGAGAGTCATCGGGCGCCTGCGTGAGCAAGTCCACCGAATCCATCCGGACTCCCGAGTTGTAGTTGTTGTGCGCGGCAAACAGCAACAACTGCTGGATGCGTTGGTCGTTCAGCGAGCCTTGCGCTTCCTGCGTCGAAACCGTGTCGTACTTGATGCTGACCTGATTCGATCCCGGCTCCTGCGTTACAGAGCGGATACCCGCAATCGCAGACGATTCGATGGGTTGATTGAGGGATGCATTGCCGCTGCCTGATTCGAACGGGCTCCGCACGGCGATTTCGCCGCCGCGGGCGGAAAGAAAGTTGTAAGTCGCGCCAATGCCTCCGCCGAATCCCACGATGAAAATTATCGCCGCCAGCGCCGGCGACATGCGAATCTGCCGCAACCAGGTCGCGGGCTCCAGAATCATCCGCTGCCAAAAGCCTCCCGGCCGCGTCGTTTCGAGCGCTTCCTGCAGCCGCATTCGCGATGCCGCCAGCAGGTTCGGAGTGGGCTCGGCCACCGGCGTTGCCGAGAGCGTCGCGTGGAACTTGCGTGTCGCTTTCAACTCGGTGGCGCACTCGGGACACCGTCCCAGATGCTGCTCCACTTCATAGCGAGCGTCGTCTTCGAGCTCGTTGTAGACGTAGAACAAAATGTTCTGCCGCACCCAATCACATTTCATGTTCGTATCCCTTCACGGGACTGAAATTCCGAATAACGTTCCAACTCATCGCATCTCCGCCAGCGCGGCCCGCAGTTTTTGCGTCGCGCGAAACAAAGTATTCTTCGCCGTCTCTTCCGTCGTATTCAACATCTCGCCCACCGTGCGCAACTTCAGCCCGTGATAGTGCTTCAACTCGAAGACCATCCGCTCGCGCGGCGTAAGCCCCGACAAAGCCGTCCCGATCTTCCGTCCCAGTTCGCGCCGCATCAAATCGCGTTCCGGATTGGCTCCCGCGCGCACGTCGGCAAACTGCTCTAGCCGGCTATACTCTTCGCCGGACGAGTCGACCGCAACTGGCGCCTCTTCCTTGCGCACATTCCGTTTCCGCAGATGATCGAGGCAAAGGTTGGTAACGATGCGGTAGATCCAGGTATAGAAGGAACACTCAAACCGGAAGCTGCCGAGATTCTTGTAGGCTTTGAGGAAAGCCTCCTGATAAACGTCCTGGGCGTCGGATTCCGATCCGGTCAGGTGCAGCGCCAGCCGCAGCACCGACTGATCGTAATGACGCACCAGTACCTCGAAGGCCGCGCGGTTTCCCTGCTGCGCCTCGCGGATCAGACTTGTGTCGTCAATGCGGTTGCCCTGCGCTGCCAAAGAGCCCCTCTGATTCCAATACGATGTGGGGTTCCGGTTGCCGCTACCCTGTTCCGCCCGTCTCTGACCGTAATGGTCGCCAACCGGAATTGCTACTGCATAAGAATCGGCCGGCATTGTCTGTCTCTGTCCTCTGCAAGTGGTCAATCCCTTTTCTTGCCTTGCACAGAAATAGACGGGGCAGCAACCTGAACGTTAGCAGATTATAAGGAGTTGGCCCTTGGCTTGCTTGACAGTTGAAAACAGAGGTAAAGACAGCGCCAATCCCTGCGCCTGTCAGGTCCGTTCAAACCGCAGCCGCATTTCGTTAGTAGCCACGAACCCAAGCTTTTCATACAACGGCCGCCCCTCGTCGCTGGCGTGCAGATTGACCGATCGTAGGCCCCGCTCCTTAGCCCACGCCAGGATGGCCAGCATGATTTGCCGCGCAATCCCGCGCTTCCGAAACTCCGGCTCCGTGTACACATTCAGAATCATCGCCCGCTCGGTGCATGGGTCCTTGGGATTCGCCGGCCACGGACACAGCAGCACCCCTCCGCCGCCACAAACGCGGCCGGATGCGTCCACCGCCAACCAGTGTCGATACGACCCATCGGCCAGAGCCCGCGCCAGCCAAGGACTTGCAACTTCCACCATCCGATCCAGTTCCTCGACTGTACCTTGCCCCATATCGCGAAACATCGACCGCCGGTGATGAAGAACGATTGCCGACTCGCTCGGCAGCGCCTCTCGAATCGTGATCCCAGCTTGCGTCCCGTTCATAGACAGTCATCCTAAGCAGCCCCGGGCCCTAATTGCCACGAAGGCCGACTGTATGGTGCCTCCAATGCTCTCAAAAGGTACAATAAAACTCAGCCGAGGCCACTGGATTTCATGTTCGAAGTCACCGTTGAAGACACATTCGCCGCAGGGCACTACCTGCGCAACTACAAGGGCAAGTGCGAGAACCCGCATGGCCACAACTATAAGATTCGTGTGACCCTCGCCGGCACCGAGCTCGACAAGGCCGGCTTGCTGCTCGATTTCAAGGATCTGAAAGAGGTCATGAAGCACGCCATCGACCGTCTCGACCACCAGATGATCAATGACATTGAGCCCTTCACAGTCCTCAATCCATCCGCCGAAAACCTGGCAAAATATTTCTACGACGAAACCAACGGTCGCCTGAAGACCGTAACCAACGGCAGGGTAAGAGTAAAAGACGTCACCGTTTTCGAGACGGATACGACCACAGCTCGCTACAGCGAGTGAAATCATTGCGACATTGAGTGATTGAATCATTGAGTCATTGAAAGTCCGGGCCTTTGAATTTCAATGATTCAATGACTAAATGTGTCAATGATTCAATGCTTCAGATATCCGAAATCTACAAATCGCTGCAAGGTGAATCCACACACGCTGGTCTGCCCTGCGTCTTCGTGCGCCTCACTGGATGCAATCTGCGCTGCTCATGGTGCGACAGCGAGTTCAGCTTTCATGGCGGACGCGCCATGACGCTCGAATCTGTGCTGAGCGAAGTCGCGCGTCTAAGCCCGTCCGGCGGATTGGTCGAGATCACCGGCGGCGAGCCCATGCTGCAGGAGCGCGAAGTCATCCCCCTCATGGAGCAACTGCTGGACGCCGATTATCAGGTGCTGCTCGAAACCAGCGGCGAGCGGCCCCTGGTGCGCGTTCCGAAACAAGTCATCAAGATCGTCGATGTGAAGTGTCCGCACTCTGGCGCAGCCGACACTTTCGCGATCGAAAATCTGAAGGCGCTCCGGCCGCACGATGAACTCAAGTTCGTACTGACCGATCGAACGGATTACGAATTCGCTCGCGACTTCGTGCTGACCCACGGGCTCGCGGAACGGGTGCACGCAATTTTATTTTCACCCGCGTTCAAAAAGACCGCTTCCGGTGCGCGCGACACTTCGCATTGCCTTGTTGACCCGCAAGAGCTGGCGCAATGGATCCTAGTCGACAACGTCCCCGCGCGGCTCAGCCTCCAAATCCACAAACTAATCTGGGATCCCGCCGCCAAGGGCGTATAACCGCACGACCAGTAAATTCTAAAGATAAGTGCGTTTGGGGGAATTGCCTTACGCCGTCTTCGCGGCGATCCGGTTCTCCGCCCGCAGATGCGCCACCACTAACCGTATGTCGTCGAAGCTGACGTATGGAGGCACGGCGTCTTTGATATCTTTCAGCCGCTCGACTCCCTGCTTCAGGCAAGCTGCTTCAATCAGCGGCTGCGCATCGGGAGAAATCCATTTCGGATCGAGTTTCACCTGCGCGGTCTCAATCAGATTCGCCACCGTGCACACGATCGTCGTAACCTGCCGCGCGCGAATGCGAGCAATCTCCTCAAAGCTGCGGCCCTCGTTCAAAAGCCGCAGCGTCTGTTCCGCCGGAGCCGGCTCTTTGGCAACCACTGGCGCGGCGCGCGCTCCCTCGCCGAAGTTGCGCAAAGCCCGAAGAATCTCCGCGCCGTACACATCGGCTTTCTTTTCGCCGATTCCCGGCACCTGTTTCAACTCCGCAAAATTCGCCGGACGCCGCCGGCACAATTCTTCCAGCGTGCTGTCGTGCAGAACAATGTAGGCGGGCACCTTGTTTTCCCGCGCCATATTGCGGCGCCATTCGCGCAAATACTCGGCCAGCGCCGGATCGGCTTCCGCCGGCGCCGCATCGCGTGCCTTCGATTTCAACGACGGAGAAGACGTCGACAGCACAAGCGTCTTTCGCGCCGGGATCTCGGGCACGGCAACGGTCACAGTCTCCTTCAGCCACTCCGGCCTCCCGCCGCAATTGTCACAGCCGCCGCACTTCTCCCACTTTGGAGTCTCGCCAAAATGCAGGCAGATCGCCCGCTGGCGGCAGCCGTGAGAATCGGCAAACCGGCCAATGACACGTTTACGCTCAGCCGAACGCTCGCGCTCCGCGTCATCGGAAATCTGATTGATGAAATATTCCAGCAGAATGTGATCGCGCTTCTGCCACAGCAGCACGCAATCCGCCGGATGCCCATCGCGCCCGGCGCGTCCCGCCTCCTGGTAATACTGCTCGATCGACTTCGGCAACGACAGGTGAATCACCGCCCGCACGGCGGGCTTGTTGATGCCCAAGCCAAATGCGATCGTCCCCACCAGCACGCGGACTTCGTCCGACATCCAGCGTTCCTGATTCTGCCGCCGCATCGGCGATTCCATCTTGGCGTGATAAGGAACCGCCGCAATCCCGTTCTCCTCCAGGTATTCGACCGTCTCTTCCACGCGGCGAATCGTCGGCGAATACACGATCACACTTTCTCCCGCGTAATGCTGCAATGCGCGGACGAGCAATTCCATCTGCGTGCGCGCTTCACACTCGTGCACCACGTAGCGCAAATTCTGGCGATGGAAGCTGGCAATATAAAGATGAGGCTCGCGCATCTGCAACTGCTTCAGAATGTCGTGCCGCACCTGCCGCGTCGCACTCGCGGTGAACGCTGCAATCGGCAGCTTGGGAAAGCTCGTGCGCAACCGGCTCAACTGGCGGTAGTCCGGACGGAATTCGTGTCCCCACTCGGAAATGCAATGCGCCTCATCGACCGCAAAGAAACCCACCGGCACTTTGCTCAGCCATTCGAAAGTATTTTCCGCAGCCAGCCGTTCCGGCGAAAGATAAAGCAATCGATATTCTCCGCGAGTTGCTTTCTCCATCACCGCACGGCGTTCAGCCGAACTCTGCGAACTGTTGATGACAGCTGCCGGAATCCCCATCTGCGCCAGTTGCGCCGCCTGGTCCTGCATCAGCGCGATCAGCGGAGACACGACCACTGCCGTCTTGCCCGAGATTACCGCTGGAAGCTGGTAGCACAGCGACTTTCCGCCGCCAGTCGGCATCACCACGCAAGTATCGCGATGGGCCAGCACACTGCGGATCACGCTTTCCTGCTTCGGACGAAACTCGTGATATCCCCAGTACCGCCGCAGGACTTCCCCAAGATTTGGAACATTGGGCATTGTTCGGAGTATAGCGTTAGAAGTATTTTCGAAGTCTGTGAGCGCCTGACATCCAATTTGTGACGAATCGGCATTTATCGCGTAGGGCCCGGCAGCGCCCAAAGTTATGATCGAGAATTAATGACTGCGAAACTCGTAACCATCGGCGTAATCTCCGACACGCACGGCCTGCTTCGCCCCGAGGCCGTCGAGGCTCTTCGCGGATCCGACCGCATCCTCCACGCGGGCGACGTCGGCGACGCAGCCATCCTCGAGGCACTGGCGCAAATCGCGCCCGTGACCGCGATCCGCGGCAACATCGATACGGGCGCATGGGCGCGCACTCTGCCTGAAACCGAGCTTGTCGAAGTCGCGGGCATTTCGATCTACATGCTGCATGACCTCGGGCGGCTCGACCTGAAGCCCGAAGCGGCCGGAATCCGCGTCGTGATCTACGGCCACAGCCATCAACCGAAGATCGAAGAGAAAAACGGCGTGCTCTTTTTCAATCCGGGGAGCGCGGGACCGCGCAGATTTCGCTTGCCGGTAAGCGGGGGACGACTAAGGATTGAAAATGGAGAAGTGCACGCAGAGTTGATCGAGTTGACGATATAGTCGTCGAAGGAAGAGGCTCATGAGTTGTATGGGAAGGGGCTGGCGAATGAGGATTGCAGCGGTGTTTCTATTGTTCGTTGGCTGTTTATGGGCATTCTTTGTCGTGTGGGCCTTTTTGGTGATAGCAGGCATCGCCGATGCACCGAGATCGCTATTGACGCCCGTTCTCTACTGGACCGGTATGTTGATCGGTCCCTCGGTACTTATCACCGGATCGGCACTGTCGCTGCGCAGACACTCGTCGCGAACAGGTTCAATTCTCACCATACTCGGCTGCTTGGTCTTTAGTGGATTTGCTATATATAGCAGCGTTGCAGGGATGCACCGAGAACCACTTCAGGCTCCGATTCCTTATGGGTTCTTCGCCGCTCTTCTGCTGCTGATGGTTTTGTCAGATTTTGCAGCTTACAAAATCTTAAAAGCGACTCCCTGGAAATCAAACTGACCCATCCCAAATGAAAAGGCCGACTCGTAAGCCGGCCTTTTCTCATCGCTAACTTTTCGCGGACAGGAGTGTCCGCGCCACAAGTTTTCAACTACGCTTTCTTCGGGGCGATCGCGTCCTTCGCGGCCTTGGCCACGCGGAATTTTACAACCGTCTTCGCCTTGATCTGAATCGGTTCGCCGGTCTGCGGATTGCGTCCCATGCGGGCCTTGCGATGCGCCTTCACCAGGCGGCCGAGGCCGGGCACTACGAATACGCCGTTCTTCTTCGTCTCTTTAATCGCCGTGTCCGCCAGGTGCTCCAGAAAAGTCGCGGCAGTCTTGTTGTTGGTGCCGAGCTTCTCGGCCAGGTGACGGGTGAGTTGCGTTTTGGTCATACCAGAAGCCATGAATTCCTCCTTCAGGAACTTACAAATTTGCGTGTATCGAGCGAATACTAACGCACTGCGCTGTGGAAAAGTAGCATTTTATGCAGATTTTATGCGGTTCCCAGTAAGGTACCCCCTTGAAAGTCGGCATAAAACGTGGCCCGGGGAGCCAAAGAGAGCCCAAATCGCCCAGTTCGAGGGCGAAACAGCCCTTGGCCGGACACAAGACGAAACACGAGCGCTTTCACGAAAAATCGAAAACTGACGGAGGACCACTGTCCTGTCCTGCAGTCACCTCCCGTGAAAAAACAGGAGTTCGCGCTGGCCTGACGCGCCGTGCGTTGGTTACACTGAAAACCATTTTCAATTCGCTCAAGGAGAATTCATTCATGGCAGAAGCGGCCCTCAGTGGCACCGAGTTCAAGAAACAGCTACGCGCAGGCGCTCCCAAGATGGGCCTGTTCCTCAACTCTCACAGCCCGACCGTCGCGGAACAACTCGCGCACAGCGGATACGACTGGCTGCTCGTCGATACCCAGCACGGCCCCATGAATTTCGAGAAGCTCTCGGCCATGCTCGGCGGCATCTCGAATGGCGGCGCAAAATCGCTGGTCCGGGTTGGCGGATACGATGACCGCCCCGGCATTCAGCAAGCACTCGATCTCGGCGCCGACGGCGTTCTCGTCCCTTACATCAACACTGCCGAGGAAGCGCGCCAGGCCATCAGTTGTGCCAAGTATCCCACCGTCGGCACGCGCTCCGTTTATTTCCCGCAGCGCAGCATGAACAAGGCTGGCCTGCTTGGCTACGCCGGGAGCTGGAACAACGAAGGCATCGTCGCGCTGCAAGTCGAGACCGCTTCCTGCATCGAAAATATTGAGGAGATTGCCGCCGTCCCTGGTGTCGACATTCTTTTTCTCGGACAAAACGATCTCTGCATGTCGATGGGCCTCTATAACAAATACGAGTTTCCGCACATGTACACTTCGCCGGAATTGAACGCCGCCACGCAGAAACTGGTTGAGCATGCCCGCAAGAACAACGTCATACTCGGCATCTTCCTGTTCGGAACATCCCGCGTCGGCGAATTTCTGGAGAAGGGGTTCACCTTTATCAGCGTGGGCAACGATCTGCACCACATCCTGACGCAGACGGGAGCCTACGTGAGCGACATCGAAAACGTTTCGAAAGAAAAAGGCAAGAGTTGGAAGAGAAGACCAACCGCGCTGTTCTAGAACGTGCTCATGTGGGGACGGGGCTCTGCCCCGTCCGCCAAGTTGCTGATCGTCGCAGTAAATCTGGATTCACTATAGTCAACGCGGCTGCAGCTTGCACGAACGCGAAACGCAGTACCGGTTCCGCGCGAACCACCGATATCCCACGTGGATCAACCGATTGAACCCGGGCAAGCTGAAAATCGCATAGAACGGCCATGACCACCAGATCCGCCGCGTCACATACAAATAAACATCGGCTCCGGAAATCAGCTGACCATCCGCGGTCAGCAACCGTATGTCGGTAAGCAGTTCTTCACGCGGCATCGCCAGTTTTTCAGTGACCCAAGGTTCATCCAGCGAGGCAATCTCAAAACCGTGCCGCGCGAGCGTCGCTGACCAAAACTTCACCCAACGCGAGCAGAAGCCGCACTGGCCGTCGTAGAGAACGACACCACGACCCGCAGCACTCCCCGGCATACTCACAACCTTCGCCCCCGCATCACGGCTACCGCGGATCCCTCGGCCAGAAACGCGGATTCAGGCTTGCCATGAAGCGCCGCCGCCATCTCTTTTCCGTAGAGCTCTTCCACATTGCCATCAAATGCCGCGTGCCGAACCTGCCACACCTTCCACGACGGATGCGTCACGCGGTACTCCACGCAACCGCCGCCGGGCTGTGCCGCATATCCCCAGTAATGCTCGGTGATGAATTGTTCAACCGACGCCTCGGCGGGGAGTTTAGACTGGCCATCGGTTTCAAGGTTCATCTCGCACCAGCGCTTCTCGCTTTGCCATCGGTACGCCACTCGCAGACGATTGTCGCCCGCCGGGCGAATCTCGTGCGCCATGGGCAGAGCCACGTAATTTTCGTTGTAGAAGGTGCGCGCAACAAACGCAATCGCCCGGCGCGGAACAATTTCCCGTATAAATACAACCCCTCGCCGGACGTCGTCACCGGCCTGCCGTCGCACGTAGAACCGCAGGTTTACTTCCTCGAAGTCCGAGTGCATCGGAATCGGCAGCACATCAAACAATTTTGTGTTGAGAAATTGAAAGCCGACGAGACTGGCAAAAACTTTCCCGTTCCAACGGTCAAGTTCGGTTCCAGCAGGGACGAACGGACGAAGCAGACTGGCGTCCACTTCATAATTGAGCATGGCCAGATGCTGCCACTCGGCGGTGAGAAAAACGCGATCCGCGCCCACACCTTTAGGATGGCCGGACTGGGTAGCCCGATTCATTTAGAAAATCCGCGCCCAGTGCTCTTTGGCCGAAACCAATAGCAAGCGTCTAAGAACTGACGGCTTGAGAGCCGATGGTTCCTACGGATCGTATACGGCGGTATGCATGCCGGCGCGACGCGCGGCATCCTGCATATGTTCGAGCCTTCTCCTCTGTTCATTGAGCTGCTGCTGGATGCGCGCCACCCTCTCCATTTGCCGTGCCTGATAACGGTCGTAAGGCGGCTCGTACTGGACGCTCCCGCTCACGTTTCGAATCTCCGCATGGATCTGGTCGATCCGCGCCTGCAGCACTTGGACCCTGCGCTTCTGTTCCAAGATCGCCCGCTTCCACTGGTCGGCCGCACGCTGTTCCGCCAGGCGTTGTGCCGCAAATTGACGCTCGTCTGCGCTATTTTGAGCGGCATTGGCGCGGTCCGCCGGGCTTTCCGCTGGCTCTGCCGTGGAAATCGCATCCGGATCATGCGGAAGGTCCTTGTTCGTGATCACCTTGGGCGGCTCGACTGACGCATCCTCCGCCTTCTTCTCGCGGTTTTCGCGCGCAATATCACCGAGCGACTGCCCATAGGCAGCCGAACTCATCAATAACCCAATGGCCAGAATCTTCCAGAACATTCGCTGCATAACTCTCTCCCGCTCGCTATGGGGGAATGTTCTTATAGTAGCTTCGTTCGCGGCGATCTCTAAGCTACGCAGGTAACCCACGGGCGAAACCAAAGTGTCGTTCCATCATGGCCAACCGGCCATCTCCAGGACCTTTTCCGGCGTCATCCCGTTCTCGCGCAAATGCCGGATGCCGAGCGCATCGTGCCGTTTCGCCAGGCGCGTCCCCGCGTCGTCGCGCACCAGTTCGCAATGAAAATAATCGGGAGTGGCATAACCTAGCGCCCGTATCAAAAGCAGTTGCCGCGCTGTCGACTTCAGCAAATCCGCGCCCCGGACGACTTCCGTGATCCGCATGGCCGCGTCATCGACCACGACCGCCAGTTGGTAGGCTGGAACATCGTCGCGCCGCCACACCAGAAAATCACCGAAATCACCATTCTTGCCCGCAACATAGCGCTGCCGGCCGAGATTGAAGTCCGTGAACTCAATCGCCTCGCCGTCCGGAACGTGGAATCGCCAGTTCACGCCCACCGGGTCATGGGATTCACCGACATCCCGACGCTCACGACAGGTTCCCGGATACACCGGCTCATCGTCGACATCATTCGGAGCGCTCGCTGCCTGCGCCAGATCCTTGCGCGAACAAACGCACGGATACAGAAACCCGCCTTCGCGCAACCGCTGCCAGGCCTCCAGATAAGACGCCCGGCGCTCACTCTGCGAGTAAGGGCCATACGGACCGCCGCAGTCCGGCCCCTCGCTCCAGCGAATTCCGAGCCAGCGCAAGTCTTCCATCATGGCGCGAGCGAATTCTGCCCGCGAGCGTTGCGGATCCAGATCTTCATTCCGCAGGATCAACGTTCCCTGATGCTCGATCGCCCGTTGCGCCGCGACCCAGAAAGTCCGCGCATGACCGATGTGTAGCAGTCCGGTGGGCGAGGGAGCCAGGCGCCCGCGATAGGGTGGTTTAAGAGGTTCCGTCATGAAGTAGATTCGGAATTCGCTGGAGAACCAAAGAACTGCGCGATGACTTCGATCCTGCCGACCAGGTTGCGGTTCATTTCTTCGAGGGAATCAGCAGGAATCCAGAGTTCGCGATGTTGCGTATCTCCCACCTGCCTCGCGATAAACCGTTGAACGAAGTCAGTCTTCAGGCGGAATTTTGTGACGTATCCTGCGTACCCGGATTGCTCGTCTCTCGTATTCCACTTCTGAGCGATCTCCCGGGCATATTCCTCGCTCAGAACCGGATAGAAAATCGGCTGGTGTGGCAGGCGAGGTGGAAATCTCGTGTATCGGCTCTCTCGGATCAAATCGAGCTCGGCCGTCCCCACGGGCCGATACAAGGTGGTAGCGTCGTCCATGCAGAGATCATATGGCAACCGTGTCTGCTACTCCACACCGTGTCGGGACGGCACGCACGGCAATGACTCCGCTCTTGTGAACTCCAGCAGAATCAACACGTCGTAAGTGGAACGCCTCTTGCATCTCCCAAGTACGACTGCGCCCGCCGCAGAGGAGGTGACAAAATGACAACCGCTTGGAAATCCAATGACAAGAAATCCAGTAGCTCAGAGTCCGTGAACCATGCAACCAACCACACAATTTCAGGAACGACCCTTCCATCCTGGTCGCGCCAGGAGAAAATAGCCATGATCGCGAGCTTCGCGCTCCTCGGCGTGCTCCTCGTAATCAGCGCCTGCTCGAAGCAGTCTGCAAAACCGGCGCTGACGGGCGTCTCTGGCCCAGCGGCAAGTTCGGTGATGCCCGCGGTCGTGGCAACGCTGCCGGCTACCCCAACGGCTGCGGTCCCGGCCACACCGACTAAGAAGACGTCCAAAAAGCGTCCCGCGAACGTCACTTACAGCGACCCCAACTCCGGAGTTTCGTTCGTCTATCCGCGAAAAGCCGAGCTGACTTCTGGCGATAAGGCCCAACCGCAACTTGTCGGCGTTGGGGATGTGCCGATGAATTTCGTCCAGCCCGGTGGAGTCACGGTTGCAACCGTCGCGCTGCCCGCTGCTTCGTATCCCGGCACCGATTTCTCCTCCGCCTTCTTCAACGTGAACGTCAACCGCGGCGTCTCCGAACAGGAATGCTCGCACTTCGCCTTTGTCGACACGCGCAATGCCGACGGCGAACCCGTCGACGCCGAGAAGGCGACAATCGGATCGGCCGACATGGAGAAGACGTCCAGCTTTACCGCCAGCGCTATCGCGCAGGCCGAGACGCAGTACTACCACCGCTTTGAAAATGGCGCCTGCTACGAATACGTCCTGGGCCTGGGCACGGAAGGATTTGCCACCGAAGGCGGCATCAAGCACGTCAACCGCGACGAAGTCTTCGCCAAGCTGGAGAAGATTCTGGCCACGGCGAAGATCAATCCGGTCGAAGAGCACGTTAACGAACCGGCAGACACCAGCATGACCGGCGGCAAGTAACAAACTCAAAGCACGCGACGAACGTTCAAGGCCACGCGAACCGCTTGCGTGGCCTTGCCGTTTGCGTTATACCCTGAACCTTCCCGGCCCGCGCGCTGGGAAGATCGGCGTACAATTCCCACGGGTAACAGGAGAGTGGAATGGCTCAAAAAATTATCGAGGTAATCGGGACTTCAAAGGAGAGTTTTGCGAAGGCGGCGGAAGACGCCGTGAAGGAAGCGGCGAAAACCGTTCGCGGCATCAAGTGGGCGCACGTGGATTCGCTCGACATGCAACTGGACGGGAAAAAAGTGGTGCAATACCGCGCCACCACCAAAATTTATTTCGACGTCGAGCATTAGAAACGTGCACTAGAAACGAACTTCGCGGCCGGCTTGGCGAAAGTTCACTGGCCGGGAAGCGGGGTCAGCCCCCGCTCCGCCCGGCTTCCCATGTTTTATTGCATCCTTGGCGAATCGCCCCACATCTGAAGGGGAGCGACGCTGATTCACCCGTTCACGGGTTGCATCCCGAAACGCCAATAAAACTCATCCAAGGACTTCGAAACGACATGCTGAAAATAGCTCAACGAATTAGTTTAGTTGCCACCATCGCGCTCTTCGTAAGCCTGCCGGCTCTAGCGCAAACCTCCAACTGGAACATTGACCCAGCCCACTCGACCGCGCAGTTCACCGTGCGTCACATGGGAATTTCGAATGTCACGGGCAATTTCACAAAGGTATCGGGGAGCGTCGTTCTGAATGACAAAGACATCACCCAGTCGCAGGTCTCGGCCAGCATCGACGTCAATTCGGTCGATACCCGTGTGGAAATGCGCGACAAGGATCTGAAGAGCTCCAATTTCTTCGATGTTGCAAAGTACCCAACCATCGAATTCAAGTCGAAGAAGATCGCCAGCAACGGCGGGAAGTTGCAGCTGATCGGCGATCTGACCATCCATGGAACCACGCGCGACGTCACGCTCGATGTGGATGGGCCGACACCGGAGATAGCCGATCCGTGGGGCAATTCGCGGCGTGGAATTTCCGCGAGCACCACCATCAACCGCAAGGATTTTGGCCTGGTCTACAACAACCTGCTCAAGACTGGCGAGGCGGCGGTTGGAGATAACGTGAAAATCCAGATTGACGCGGAACTGGTCAAGAAGAAGTAAGCGAGCGATCCTCAAGGTATCATCAAACGGTGGTGACCAAGAGCGTCGCAAAGAACAAACTACAACTATTGCATTCCGCGCAGCTGGGCAAACTGCCCTGGCTGGTACACGCGTTCTCGACCCGAATGGGCGGAGTCTCGCGCGCCTACGGCGGAAATGCCCTGAATCTGGGGTTTACGCAACAAGACAAGCGCACCTCCGTCGAGCGTAACCGCGAGCTTTTCCGCAAGGAACTCGGCGCCGTAAGCGGACGCAAGAGCTGGCCGCTGGTTACGCTGCGGCAGATTCATTCCGATTTGATCCATCGGATTGACGAAACCTACGTCGACGGAATGCCGGACCAGCCTCTGGCCGGCGATGGACTGGTCACGGATGTTCCGAATCTGCTGCTGGCGGTGCAGGCAGCCGATTGCCTGCCCATCATTCTCGTGGATCGGAAACAACGGACAGTCGGCGTGTTTCACGCGGGCTGGCGCGGCACCGTCAAGCGCATCGCCGAGAAAGGCGTCGGCGAGATGCGGAAACACTTCAAGAGCGATCCGCGGAATCTGCTGGCAGCGATTGGACCGGGCGTGCACGGATGCTGCTACGAAGTGGGCGAAGAAGTCCGCACCAAATTCGAGGCCCAATTTGCATACGCCAGCAGTTTGTTTCGCGAGGGCAAGGAATCGGACCCGGTGCGGGAAAAATATCCGTTGCTCTTCCTGACCGCGCGCGCGCCGGGACACAGCGAGCTGCCGATCAAACTCTTTCTCGATCTGGTGGAGGCAAACCGGCAGCAACTGCTGGCCGCGGGTGTGCCGGCAAAGAACATCGATTCGGTCGGACCGTGCACGGCCTGCCATCCGGACCTGCTGTTTAGTTTCCGGGCGGAGAAGGGCGTGACGGGAAGAATGATGGCGGCGGCAGGAATCAGGTTGGGATAAGTTATTGCACTTCGCGCAACGGGGGCGGACGAATGCGTCCGCCCTTACGCGATTGGACTTACGCCAAATCGAACAGCAGCACTTCAGCTTCTTCCGTTGCTTTGATCGTCAGCTTGTTTTCGTCGCTCACGGCCGCGCCATCCCCCTGTTGCAACTTCTCGCCATTCAGTTCGACTTCACCTTTCGCGACCTGCAACCAGGCATGGCGTTTGGCGTCGAGCGCGTGCTTGACCTCTTCTCCAGGCGCGAGCAACGTGACAAACAGCTTTGCGTCCTGATTGATCTTCACCGAGCCGTTGGCCCCATCGCTGGAGGCGATCAGACGCAACTTGCCGCGCTTCTCGGCTTCGGGGAAGCTTTTCTGTTCGTAGCCAGGTTCGTGCCCCTGCTTGTCAGGGAGAATCCATATCTGCAGCAGATGCACGGCCTCGGTCGAGGACGGATTCGCCTCGCTGTGCCGTATGCCGCGGCCTGCCGTCATGCGCTGCCCGTCGCCTGGCAGGATCACCGAGCCGGTGCCCAGGCTGTCCTTGTGCTCAAGCTTGCCGGAGAGGACGTAGGTAATGATCTCCATGTCGCGATGCGGATGCGTCGGGAAACCGCCGCCCGGTGCGACCCAGTCCTCGTTAATCACGCGTAACGCGCGGAAGCCCATCCACTTGGGATCGTGGTAGTCGTTGAAGCTAAACGTATGGCGCGTTTTCAGCCAGCCGTAATCGCCGCCGCCGCGTTCATTACTGCGCCGGATGGTCATCATGGTGTTTGCCTCCATTTAGTCGTTGTAACAACTGTTTAGATGCCGGGGGAGCGGGAAGGATTCAGGGGAGAACCGTCGCTAGTCCATTGTCGTCGGTCGTTTGTCGTTGGTCGTTCGCGGCTCACCGGCTGCCAAAGGCTGCTATGCTTCGTTTGGTGGAGCGACGGGCGTCCGCGCTCGTCCTCAATATCAGCCTATGTCCTATCGCGTGGTCGCCTTCACCATGACGCAAGTCCGGCAAGGAGCGCTTGGCTTTCAGCGCGAACTGAGCGCCATCCTGCGCGAGCGCGCCGAAATCAAAGTCTATTCGGTGAGCCCCTTCGACCTCGACGAACGCCGCCGGTTCAAAGACCGTTTTGGGGGAGACATCGTCTACTTTCTCAACCAAGCGGCCTCTGAGGAATGCGAGCGCATGGGCCTCGGCCTGCAATTCCTAGCCGAAATCTCCGATGACGAACTGCCGCGCCGCAAAACCCTGGTTGTAGGCATGCCCGAGCGAACCGGCGTTATCCGGTGATTTGAAGCTTCTTTCGATCACCAGATGGCCCGATGATCGGATGGCCCGATCTTCAGTCCTTCTTGTGCTTCTTGGACGAGGTGTCGGACTTGGGCTTGTCGTCCTTCTTGGTATCTTTCGCGTCTTTGGTGTCTTTCGCGTCCTTGGAATCTTTGGTTTCTTTCTTGCCGCTATCGCCTTCGGAAGAAGCGGACGAGGACGCCGCGGAAGCGGAGCCCTTCTTCGCGTAATCGGTCACGTACCAGCCCGAGCCCTTGAACTGCACTGCGGGCGCCGAAATCACTTGTTCGAGAACACCTCCGCATTCGGGGCACTTCTTCGGGTGCTTGTCGGAAAACTTACGGATCTCTTCAAAACGGTGTCCGCACTTCTGGCACAGGTATTCGTAGTTGGGCATCGGTGAGCTGATTCTAGAGGCCGGGATTCCTCGGCGTCAATTTTGCGGACACACTTTCCTTGACGAGGGCCCCTTGTCTCGCAACGTTTCGCGGGCGGGGGCGCCCGCGCCACACGCACTCAGCGCTTCAGTAAATCCACCGGCTCGCGCACATCGTGTACCCGGAAATACTTGGCCAGCGCCGGATATTTCACGGCCACGGCTTCATACATGGCATAGGCCACGTTGCGATAGGACGCGTGTCCGGCGGGCGTGGTGCGCAGTTCGGAGATGTAAACAGCCTCGGCGAAATCCATCTTAAAGAGCGTGCGCTTGCGGAACGCGAGCGGGATGGCATATTGCGCGTCTTGCGCAGCTTCATCGCCGCCGGAGGACGACAGCTTCCGCACTGCCGTTTCAGCGCGCTTCATCGCGGCTTCGTAATCGGAGCGGACTCCAGCCGGTTCGACTTCGGGCGGCGTGTCGAAGCCGTGGACGGTCGTAAAATCCTGCATGATCTGTACGCAGCGGCGGTGCCGGTGCATGTCGCGGAAGCCGCCGATATCCATCAGAATGTCGAAACGGAATTGCTGGCCCGCGGAGAAGGCCCGCGGCAGTTCGTCGTGCTTGCCGCGATGGCGCAGTCCAAGGTCGATGATCTCGCGGCGGCGCGCCTCGCCCGCAGCCTCGACCACTCGGCACAACTGCCGGTAAGAATAATGGCAGTGGCCGTAGAGTAGCGTGGTGGCGAGTTCGATCTCGAACGGGTCGCCATCCAGCAGATCAACCAGCGGCGCGGGTTCGATGGAGACGCCACGCATCAAGTCGGCGGCGGCCTGCTGCAATTCGCGGCGCGTCTCGATTTCATAGGCATTTGGATCGGCGTACTTGACCAGCGTGGGCGCGACGCGCACTTCGCGCAGCAGTTCACGTTCGGCGCGCTCGGCGACTTCGGGCGACACCGCGCGAATCTCCGCCACCAGCGCGCGCAGTGACTCCTCGTTCGCGTTGTATGCCGGAGAAACGGCGGCTTGCTTCAACCGCGCTCCCAAGTCGCGGACTTCTTTATGCGGTTGCGAGAGTAGATGTGCGACTTGCGTTTCCAGCGTGCGGGCGTTGACGATCTCCCCGAGAGACGTGTTGGTCGAAAGCGGCAGCAGATAGCGCGAGATGTCGAAGGCGCGGGCCCGCAGCGTGCGCTCGTAGGCATCCGGTTTCATTTCGGCGGGCCGCGGCGTGATGCTGGCAAGGTATTCGAACGTCCGCTGCGAAACTTTTTCGTAGGTTGCGAACAGGGACTCGATGGTTTCGCGGTAAAGAGTCCTGGCGGATGCGCCAGCTTCGTCATTCGCGAAAACGGGAGTGTAGTAACCGCTCTTACGAAAATCCTGATAGCGGGTAGAGCGCTCCTGGCCATCCCAGCGCTGCTCGTCGGCTACGACAATGGCGGCGAGAATCGAAAGCCGTTCGATAGCGAGCGCGATGTGAGCAAGGTCGGCAATCGAGCGGTGCCCGTACTGGAAATAGAAGGTGTTGAGAAACTTCTCCGCCTTTTGCAGCGTAATTTCCTTCAGCGACTCCTTCATCGAGAGCGCTGAGCGGGAATACTTGGCCATGGCGTAGGCCTGAATCTCGGGCTCAACGCCGTAAACGGCGAAGACCTCGACGGAAGGTGAGGACGCTGCGGTTGAAACAGGTTGCGAAATCGTGGGCTCGGTTGAAATTACTTCAGACATGGGAGTGCAGGAATCTTAAATGTCCGGTGCGCTGGACGCAATCGGCCGAAAGAAGGATAAAATCTGCAAATATATCGGCTGCAACCATAAGGCTCCAGTGACGGACCGTGCTGAAGGCAAACGCGATCTTACCCAGGGCGATCGGGGCCAAATCGAATTGACCCAGGCCACGCTCCCCGCGCACATCGAGCAGGCGCGCAGCCTGTTCCTCGAGTACGGCAGTTCACTCGGCTTCAGCCTGTGCTTCCAGAGTTTCGACGAAGAGTTGAAAAATCTACCCGGCGCATATAGTCCGCCCGACGGAAGGTTGCTGCTCGCCCATTGCGCCGGGCACGCCGCGGGCTGCATCGCGTTGCGCAAGCTGCAACCTGGCATCTGCGAAATGAAGCGGCTTTACGTGCGGCCCGCCGATCGCGGCCTGGGCCTCGGCCGTATGCTGGTGGAACGCCTGATCGCCGAAGCACGCGCCATCGGTTATGAGCGCATGCGTCTGGATACGATTGCGTCGGCCATGCAGGATGCGATCGCACTGTATCGCCGGATGGGGTTCCGGGAAATCGCGCCCTATTCCGCAATACCCATCGAAAGCGCGCTCTGGATGGAATTATTGCTGTAGATGTTTGCCTGTAGGCATCGCGGTCGCTGGCTTGGATGGCGCAGTCGTCGTCGTAGGCGGTGGCGCGGCAATCGGCGCGCCGGAGGACGCGACTGGCACGGGAACCAGTGGACCCTCCGTCATCGCGTGCCCGAGGATAACGATATCCACGCGCCGGTTCATGCCTCGGCCTTCCGCGCTGAGATTGGTCGACACTGGATGATACTCCGCATATCCCGCCGCGCTCAGGCGTTCGGGACCAAACCCTTCCCGGACAATGAGGAGCCGCACCACTTCGGTCGCGCGTGCAGTCGAGAGTTCCCAGTTCGAGGGAAACTGCGCGGTGTGAATCGGAGCGTTGTCGGTGTGGCCCTCGATGCGCAAGCGATAGTCGCGCACGCGAAGCATAGCGGCGATGCGGTCAAAGGCGCCCTGCGAGGTAGACTTCATCTGGGCCGAGCCACTCGCAAAAAAACCTACCTCACGCAAACTGATGACCAGACCATCGGGCTCGCGGTGCATGGCAATTTCCTTACGCTTGATTTCCTCCACCAGCGTGGTTTCCAGTTCGGTCTGCAAGTCCGCCAGATCGCCGTTCTCCACGCCCGTGCCCAGAGTACCCTCGGGCCGGGACGCGATCCGTCCCAGGCTCGCGCTGCGATCCGCGTTTTCGATGGCTTGCACTGTGCTGAAGGGCATGGGCGACGCATGATCGACCGGCACTTGTGTTGTCGATGCCTCAAATACCCCCATCTCCTGGAAAGCCACCTGAATTGCCAACGCCAGCTTCCCTACTTTTCTCTTGTCGACTTGCGACGAGGCGTAGAGCACGACAAAAAATGCGAACAGTAAAGTGATGAAATCGGCGTAGGAAACCAGCCAGCGTTCATGATTGGCCCGGCTGGCGCTCCGCCTCCGGCGGCTCATGCCTCGGACTCCTCCGCCGCGGCGGCCGGTTTGTGGACATGAGTGAGGAACCCCAGCAGCTTCTCCTGCAGCATGCGCGGGTTCATCCCTTCGAGGATGGAAACCACGCCCTCGATGGTCATTTCACGGATGATCTGCTCGTCGCGGATGCGAATTTTCAGTTTTCCCGCTGCCGGAAGCAGAATCAGATTGGCGGCGCCGACTCCATAAAGGGTTGCTACGAAAGCAACGGCAATCCCTTTTCCCACTTCGTCGATTTTGTCCAGATGCTGCATCACCTGGATCAAGCCGAGCACGGCTCCGATAATGCCGATGGTCGGAGAAAATCCCCCGGCCGATTCGAAGAGCTGAGGAATTTTCTCTTCCTGCTCTTCTTTATTATCCAGTTCAAGTTCCATGATCTTGCGGAGTTCCTCGGGGTCGGTTCCATCCACCGCCAGCATGAGCGCGCGGTGCAGAAAGGGTTCGTGGATGGCAGCGAGTTCTTTGTCGAGAGAAATAATGCCCTCCCGCCGCGCCTGGTTGGCGTATTTGACCAGCAGCTCGATCGTGGATTGCGCACTCTGCTCCGGCTCGACGAACACCTGCGCCAGCCGCCGGAACGCGCCCAGCACCACCGGCAACGGATACTGAATCAGGATCGCGCCCAGCGTTCCGCCAAACACGATCATGGCGGCGGTCGGCTGCAGCACTTGGCCGAGATTTCCACCCTCCAGCATCAAGCCGAACAGGATGCCGCCGATAGCCAGAACCAGACCGACCAGGGTTGCCTTATCCACGAGGGCTCCTATTTATTGTCAGCCGGCGGGATTTTGCCTTCGCCATTGCCACTCGCCACGGTTCTAAGGGTGGAACCATTTTCCGAGCAGAGCATGATCCCTTGCAGCACCGACCGGCGGAACTGCACTACCCGTTCGAGGACCTCTTGCGCGCTTTCACGAACCACGATTTTTTCGCCGCTCAGCAGCGTGATCACGGTGTCGGGAGCCTGCTCGACAAATTTGACCAGGTCGGAATTGACCACCAGCGGGTGATTGTTGAGGCGCGTGAGCTGGATCATGTTGGGCTCCTGCGATTGGACCGTCGGACGGACAAAAGCCCGCCCCCAATGAAGGCTTCATCGGTAAAGATCGGCAAGAATCGCAAAGCCAAGAAGAAACGGAGCAAAAAAGAGGCGCGTTACCTAAGGGCTATGTCCGAAGGCACTTGTGGAAATAAAGCCAGGAAGCGGCAAGCCGATGGTCTTGAGTGAAACGCAATTGGGTTCCGCAGGACAAACGGAACGAGCTCCGGAAAGGTTTCGGGGACGGATCCCAGAATCGGAACCATAAGGAGCAATGCAATGGCACTTACCATCTTAAACAATATTGCTGCTATCGCTGCGGAAAACCAGCTCAATATCACGAGCAGCAATTTAACCTCAACCCTCGAACAGTTGTCGTCTGGATCGCGCATCAATAGCGGCGCCGACGATCCGGCAGGCCTGGCGATCGCCAATGGCCTGGCAGCCAATGTCGCAGCGCTAACGCAATCGGCAAGCAACGCCACCGACGGCGTCGGCGAACTGCAGGTGGCCGATGGCGCTCTCTCTCAGGTCACCACGCTGCTCGACCGCGCCGTAACGCTGGCCACCGAATCCGCTACCGGCACAGTTTCCGACTCGCAGCGCACCGCGCTCGACGCCGAGTATCAATCCATCAAGGCGGAAATCGACAGTATCGGTTCCACCACCAACTTCAACGGCGGGCAGGTGTTCACCAACAACACCTTGAATGTCTTCTTGAGTGATGGCAGCACCTCGGGCAGCAGCAACATCGGTGTTTCCACCAATCTGTTATCCTCCACCAGTCTGAGCTTAGGGGGAACCCAGGCAACGGCCACTCTGAGCCAGCAGCAGGCTGCCAACGCCGCTGCCGCCACCGCCACCCTTACCGGAGGCGCCTTTGTTGGATCCACCCAGGCCAACAGCGTACTGACCGCAGGGCAGAATTTTACGCCGCTCACAGCCGCCACCGCTACCCTTACCGGAGGCTCGTTCAACAACGCCACCGCCTCCACAACCACGCTGAACGTCGCAACCCTCACGGCTGGCGACACGATCACCATCGGATCCTCGGTCTATACGATTGTCGCCTCCGGCGCCAACGCAACGTCGGCGGGCGACGTCGCCCTTCAGGCGGGCGGCGCGGCAGCCTCCCTTACCAACTTGATCAATGCCATCAACGCCGGCTCGACTGCCGGCACAAACAGCACTTATGACCTTCCGACGAACACGCAAACCGCGGTCACGGCAACGGCGAGCGGCAGCAACATCGTCCTTACCTCGAATGTTGAGGGCACCTCCCTGAACACGACCGCTACGACGACCACGGGTGGACACGAGACCTTCTCGAGCGCAACCCTGGGCGGGGGCGGCGCCGGCGCTACGGTTGGCACCGCGGGCAGCACCGTAACGGTGGGCAGCAAAACCTATACCTTCGTGACCGCCCTGAGTACCACCGCAACCGCGAATGAGGTCGTGGGCGGCACCGACGGCACGGCTGAGGCTACCGACCTGGCCAATCTGGTCGCTGCGGTCAACGGTGCCGCGGGCTCGGGCACCACTTACAGTAGCAATACCGTAGCCAATGCGAATGCCACGGCGGGAGCGGTTGGAAATAGCAATACTACGATCACTTTCACCGCAACCGGCCCAACATCCGGCAACAGCTACGGCAACACTCTGGCCTCGTCAACCAGCGGCGTTGGCAGCTTCACGGGCTCGACTTTCTCCGGAGGCCAGGCCGCCAGCACGGTTACGGTCGGCGGCGAAACCTATACCTTCGTCAGCACAATCGATGCCACCGCCGGCGATGTCCTGATCGGCGGCGGCGGTGCGACGGCCGCGAACATCACGGCCAGCCTGGCGAATCTTGCGGCAGCCGTTAACGGCGGTACCGGCTCAGGAACCACCTATGCTGCTGGAACCGCGGTCAATACTTCCGCTACGGCCGTGGCTGGGGCGACCACGGACACTTTCACCGCAAAGGTCAATGGCACCGGCGGCAACGCGATCGCTTCCACAACCGCGAATACGACAAACTCTTTCAATGGCACGACCTTTGCTAACGGCACCAGCGGCGATACCGTCACCATTGGCGCCCAAACCTACGACTTTGTGACTGCCCTGAGCACGACCGCAACCGCGAACGAGGTCCTGGTCAGCGGAACGGTTGCTTCTGACCTGGCAAACCTGGCGGCGGCGGTGAACGGCGGAACCGGTGGCGGAACCACCTATAGCACTGGAACCTCAGCCAACGCTTCCGCCACGGCCGTGGCCGGTGCAACCACAGACGTTTTCACGGCCAAATCCGCAGGTACCTCGGGCAACACCGTTGCCTCGACATTAACGGGCGGGGTTGGCAGCTTCACCGGTACCACCTTCGCTGGGGGTGCCGCTGCTATCGTGGGTGGAGGTCCGGCTGCGGCCGGCGATACCGTCACGGTAGGCAACAAGACGTACACCTTCGTGACCGCCATCACCAGCACCACGGCGGCAAACTCTGTCCTGGTCGGCGCCAATGAAGGAGCCAGCCTCACCAACCTGGCAAATGCCGTCAACGGTGGGACCGGCGCCGGTATCACCTACGCACTGGGCACGGTGGCCAACACCGAGGCCACAGCGGTGGCCACGCCAACCACCGGCACGCCAACCTCGATCGTGTTCACGGCTACGACGGGCGGCGTCACCGGCAACACGATCGCTTCCACGAGCACAGGAGGAGACAACACCTTCACGGCCGCGTTGTTCACCGGAGGCGGAACCGCTACCAACGACCTGCTCAGCAGTTCCGACGCCACGGCTGCCTTGACGCTGATTAACAGCGCGGTTGCCACCGTTGCCGGACTGCGCGGCAATATTGGCGCAACTGTCAACCGCTTGCAAAGCGCCTCCAACGTCATCAACAACCAGGTCCAGAACCTGACTTCGGCGGAGAACGACGTCACCGCGGCCGACATTCCGACCACTGTGGCCAAATTAACCCAGTACTCGATTCTGGAACAGACCGGCGTTTCCGCTCTGGCCCAGGCGAACCAGCAGCAACAGTTGGTTCTCAAGCTGTTGCAATAAATGGAAGAGGCTCGGCAAGAGGAGGCGGGCAACCGCCTCCACTTGTGTTATTCCGGAGTAGTGCGCTATGAGCATCGCACCGGTAGAAAGTTATCCACCCGCACCCAGTGAGCCGGCAACCAACGCGAATGCGCGTTTGGGACGCGCCGAAACAGGTCCTGAATCGGTGGTGGCCACAGAGACAACCGATCCCGTTTCGGGAACGCTGCCAAAACAAAAAGACACCGTCGCAAAAAATGTCTCTTCCACCTATGTCTTGCCCCAGGATGTTGTCGAATTGCACCAGGATCCTGAGATTAAGGACCAGATAATCATTCAGTATCTGGACCAGGCCAAGGATGTAATTCTGCAAGTGCCGAGCAACCAGGAACTGAACGTGGAGCGCGCCATCGCCCAGGAATTTCAACAAGTGGCGAAACTTCACGCGAACGCGACGACGGCGGCGGCGACGGCGGCAGCGGGAAGCGAAGGAGAAAAAAATCATGGGGATTAGTTTCAACGCCTCGAGCCTGTTGAATGGAAATGGTATCGATGTAAATGGTGTGGTGTCCGAAATTCAGGCCGCCCAGAGCGGCCAATTGACCGTTTGGCAAGGAGATGTGACCACGCTGCAAACGCAGGCTACGGCCCTGACCAGCATCAATACCGATCTGTCGAACCTGGCCACCGCCGTGCAAGGCTTCACCGGCGCAAGCGGAGCGCTTACAGCGGTGACCGCCTCTTCGTCGGAATCGGCCATCGTAGACGCTACGGCGCTCACCGGGGCCACGGCGGCCAACTACACCGTCGTGGTCAGCAGCCTGGCGTCCACCGGAACGCTTTACACCGACTCGGTGGCCAGCGCGACTACCTCGATTCTCCCCAACGGCCAAACCACCGGGGATCTCAAATTACAAATCGGAGGAGCGGGTGGCACTTCGGCGGACATTGCCATCACGGCAGGCAGCAATAACACGCTGACTACTCTCGCCGCCTCCATCAATAAGCAAAGCGCCACCAATAAATGGGGCATCACGGCCAGCGTGGTGACCGACGCCGACGGCGCTCATCTGGCAATCTACAGCCAGGCAACGGGGAGTTCGGGAGCGCTGGCCATCGCCAATAACACCACCAGTCTGGCATTTGAACCACCCGTTGGCGGAACCAACGCCAACATCACGATCAATGGAATCCCCTATGCCACCACGACCAACACCGTAACCGGCGCCATCCCCGACGTGACACTGAACCTGGTGAGCGCCGATCCGGCTACGCCGGTAACCTTGACGGTGGGCCCAAACACAGCCGCGATCACCAACTCCATCGACAATTTTGTTACCGAATACAACACCGTCGTCGGAGACATCAATACCCAGTTCACCGTCAATGCCGCCACCGACCAGGAAGGGCCGCTCGGGTCAGACACGAACCTGCGAGTCCTGCAATCCAGCCTGGCCGCGGACCTTAACTACACCACCACCGATGCGACCTCCGTAAGCAGTGGCATCAACAATCTGGCTTCGCTCGGCATTACCCTGAATAACGACGGGACTTTGTCGGTCGACAGCACCACGCTCAGCAGCGCCCTGACGTCGAATCTACCGGCCGTGCAGAATTTCTTCACCAACTCCAACTCGACCGGATTCGCCGACAAATTCAACGCCGACCTGACCAATCTGACGGACCCGGCAAGGGGCGTTCTCAGTTCGGATCTGGCCGAGAATCAGACGGAACAGAACAGCCTCACGAGCGAGATCAACGACTTCCAGGGGCAGTTGGCCGCGCAAAAACTGCAACTGGATCAGGTGTTCGACGCCGTCAACGCCAGCCTCGAAGAGTATCCCTTTCTCCTCGAGGAAATTACCACGGAGCTTTCGTCGATCTCGTCGACCTCCACCACCCCGACCACAACCACCAACACCAACACAACCCCGACTGCCGGGCAAAGCGCGGCCGCCAGCGGCGGCTAATCGAGAGGCATACTTTCATGAACATTCAACAGTCGTACCGGGAAGCGGCAGTTCGCGGCGCGAGCCCCATGGAACTGGTGGTGCGGCTTTACGAGCAGATGATCGAAGATCTTCGCCAGGCGGAATCCGCCATCGAGAAGAACGACATTACGCTGCGGACCGATCGAATCAAGCACGCGATTCTGGTGGTTGGGCATCTGCAATCGTCATTGAACCTCGATCAGGGAGGCAAAGTCGCACAAGATCTGGACGACTTTTATAACACGCTCCGCCAGAGTCTGGTGTGGGTACAGTTTCATCCTTCAAAACGCGCCGTCACCCAGTTGATTACCGACCTGCTGGCGGTGCGGGAAGCCTGGATCGTAGTGGAACGATCCGAAAAACCAGCGTCCGCGGCCCCAGCGCTTCCCTCCAGAGCCCCAGACCCCGAGTCGGATCGTGCGCGCGTGGGCTGGCAGGGATAATGCCGCCGGACGCCCTCGCAACCCTGCGGCAGGTGAATGACAATCTGCGCTCCGCACTGCTTTGTCTTCGTCCGGAACGAAAGCATTGTTCAGCACTTCGGCCGCAGGATTTCTCCGACCTGCTCAGCCAGCTTCTGCGCGCGGCAGAATGCCTGCGGCGCCCGCCCGCACATCCGGAAGCCGCCGCGGCGCTTGAAAAAGAAGCACTCGACTACCGCGGCAACCTGAACTTT
>CAVZUP010000102.1:0-8927 GCA_963778255.1 uncultured Acidobacteriaceae bacterium | reverse complement strand
AGGGCCCCAAAGGCTGGCAAGCGGAGAACGTTACCGCAGTCTAGGTAACGACAACGGATCGTCTGACAACGATCTCTGAATTAAAACAAGGTGCCCGGCATTCGTGAGAATCCCGGGCATTTTTGCGTCTGAAACGTAGCTTCTTCCCTTTTCGATGGACAGAAGGCAGAACTCCTTGCCGTGGCTGCTAGAATGTTGCGGCGATGCCCTCCCTGACGATTGTGGTGGATTTTGATGCAAAGAACAATATTCTCCGCGGGACGTTGGCGGGTTCGATGACGGGCGCAGCTCTACTGGATTTCTACACGGCCGCGGGCAAGTACATCGCGTCCCACCAGCCATGCCGCGGCATTCTCGACTTCTCGCAGGTGACGGATTTTGAAGTTTCCAGCGACGCGATCCGGCAGGTGGCCGCGGCTGCTCCCGTGTTCCCCAGCGGAAACATGCGGATCATGGTCATTCCGCAGACTTTCATTTTTGGACTGGCGCGCATGTTTCAGATTCTCACCGAAAAAACGCGGCCGGAGTTGCAGGTGGTGCGGACGATGGAAGAAGCCTACCGTCTGCTGCAAGTGGAATCTCCGGAGTTTCAGTGGGTGGCTACTTTCCCGGAAGGCGGGGATAACGTGGGCAGTTAGGGGGCGGCGGAAAAAGGGTGACGCGCCACTATTTTCGTCTTATATTCGCCGTCAACGACACCCTATTCAGGCAGTCCACCGGGACCAATCGCCGGTTGACTAAACAGGGGCACAGTGCGAAACTCGCCTTCGGTGACTTATGAATTCTCGAAGTGGAATGCGGACAGCAAGCCATTGTTTCGTTGGAGTCGTGTTACTTCTTCCTCTGGTGGCGATGCTGGCGTGGGGGCAAGTCGGCAGCCAGGGACAGCTGCTGGTATTGCAGCAACACGACAGGGTGAGCGACGAGGGAATGGTGCTGCTTTCCGTACGGACGGCCGACGGCAAGAAACCGCTTGACCGGCAGTCGGTAGTAAAAATCATTAACCCGTCCGCTCAATCCGTCGGATGGAAGACGACTGACGACAAATCGGATGCCGAAATCAGCTTATCCTTCGGCCAATACGAAATCGAGGTAAGCGCCGTCGGATACTTGAGCGAGCGCAGAAAAATCCAAATTGTAAATGCCGTCGATACGATTCAGATGGAGTTGGACCTGCGTCGCGATCCCGCCGCAGTGGACCTTGATATCGCCGATACGACGCTGCCGCCCAAGGCACGCAAGGACGTTAAGCACGCAGTTTCCGCTCTCAAGTCGGCAAATCTCAAGGAAGCGAAAAAGAGACTGGACGCGGCCTTTCTGCTGGCGCCGTCGAATCCCGATCTGAACTATCTGATGGGCTACCTGTACTATGCGCAAAAGGCTCCCGCTCAGGCACAGAGTTATCTGGTGACCGCGGCGAAGGTCGACTCGCACAATGTGCGGGTGCTAATTTTGCTCGGCGATGTACAACTGGCGCAAAAGAACTATGCGGCGGCGGCGGCGACTCTGGAACAAGCGGTCACTACTGAGCCCGGGAACTGGATGGCGCATAATCTGCTGGGCAGCGCGGACCTGGGATTGAAAGATTACGAGAAGGCGCGACACGAGGCGGAGTTGGCCGTCGAAGAAGGGAAAGCCGGTGCCAACGCGGCAAACCTGGTTCTGGGCCAGGCTCTGGTGAATCTTGGAAAAACGGCTGAAGGAATCCGCGTACTCCAGGCTTTCGTGCGGAATGCACCCTCGGATCCTTCCGCACCTCAAGTGCTCAGCCTGATTGCAAGGGTCGAGGGACTGGATGCCGAATACCATGCTGGCAACAGCAGCGAAGCGAAGAACGAAGCTTCATTGGCCAGCATCGACCCTCTCTTCCTTTCTCCTGAACTTCCGGTCTCGGTCAATCCGTGGCGTCCGCCTGGAATTGATGAAAGCAAACCGTCTGTCTCGGAGGGCGTCAACTGTCCATTCAACACCGTAATCGAGATGTCGGGCCAGCGCGTTAAGGAGTTGGTCGACAATGTCTCACGGATAGCGGCAATTGAAAAGCTCCTGCACGAGCAGGTCAACGAAATGGGGAATCCCAACACCCGAGAAACCCGCAACTAC
This sequence comes from uncultured Acidobacteriaceae bacterium, assembly GCA_963778255.1. Lineage (GTDB taxonomy): Bacteria > Acidobacteriota > Terriglobia > Terriglobales > Acidobacteriaceae > Acidiflorens. Next base: position 6,824 of record CAVZUP010000102.1, on the reverse strand, counting down.
GACTATGAGGTTTCGATCACAGCGAACGGGCAGGGGGGATTCACGGTGGATGAAGACCGGTTCGAGCGTTTGACGCGCGCGGACTTTCCCGATGGGATCGCCAGCAGCGGGTTTGCCGGGTTGGCTTTGGTGTTTCACCCCGATCTGCGAGACAACTTCGAGATGACCTGCGAGGGCTTGGGCCGTTGGGGAGGACAAGCAACCTGGCTGGTTCACTTCAAGCAACGCGAGGACCGAATCCCGCACATGGTCGACTTCAAGTTGAACGACACGCGTTATCCAGTCCGACTGAAGGGTCGTGCGTGGATCGCGGCGGATACGTTTGAGATCGTCCGGATCGAGTCAGAACTAGCGAATCCGATACCGGAAATTCGGTTGCGTTGCCAGCAACAAGTGGTGGAGTACGGGCCGGTCGCGTTTCCTAAGAAAAAGATGGAATTGTGGCTCCCAACGAAGGCGGAAATTTACTTTGACTTCCGCAACCACCGTTATTACCGCAGCCACACCTACGATCATTACATGCTGTTTGCGGTGGATTCGGAAGAAAAGCGGAAGGAGCCGTCAGTACCGCAACCTGTTCCCCTGGAAAAAGCGCCGTCCCTCTAAGGAGTTGGACATCAACAGCTCGGCTACATGGTGCAACGCCAGCTAACCTAGCCAGAGCGCATGGTGTCCTGCTCCGCCCGATTGGACAGGTCATGGCGAAGTCGCAGGAGGGCGTCTGTCCCCAGGTGGTTCGGTTCTCACGACGGCTGAGAGCTGACGGCTAGATTGGTGTGCTTCCCTTAAACAGCCAGATCAAATCGATGATCAGGATGATCACCACCATCAACTCCAACACAAACGCCCGGCTCTGATGGAATTGGTCGACCATGAAGCGGTAGAGTTCTTCGGCGGTGTGGACTTTCTGGTTGACCAGGTCTTTGTAGTCGGTGACTCCGATCTTCGAGGCGGCTACTTTGTAGAGGCGGGCGGAGAACATGTCGCTCAGGAACTTGATGGCGTTGTCGGCGCGCTCGGTGAGTTCGTCCACGTCGAGCAGGACGGTGTGCAGGCGGCTGGCGCGTTTCGCGGTGCGCCAGCGGGCCATGATGCCCATGGAGCCGTGGTCCATGAAATCGTAGACGCTGGCGAGTTCGCGGGTCAGGAGCTCGTCGTAGTGGCGGAATTCGAGCAGCTGCGAGTTGGCGTATTCGAGGAGCTGGATGACGGTCTCGGCGCCCGCCGTGGAGTCGTAGAGAAACGCGCCGTTCCAGCTAATGATGGCCAGGTCGTTTGGATAGTAGGAGATCTTCGACTGCATGATCTCCTGCTGCTCGCCGTCGGAGAGCGGCATGTTTTCGCCGCGGACGATTTGGGCGATGCGTCCTCCCTGAGTCGCAAGCAGTTCGGCCGCCAGCGGATTGCCGGCAATGTCGCGGACGTGGAAGACGAAATAATCTTCATGCAGCCAGCTCTCGTAGAGCTTGACCAGCGCGGGCCGGGCGCGATCAATCTTTTGCTTAACAATCTTCTGCGCGAAGCTGGTGAAATCGGTATCCCAAACCCAACGGCTGGCTAGGCGGACCAGCGTGTCCCAGTCGCCGGAGAATGGCAGCTCGAAGACTACGCTTAGAACTCCGTAGTCGTAGTATTTGATCTGGACGTCCAGGCGTTCGCCGCTCTCGAGCACCAGCGGCTCGACCGGCTCGACGACGGGAGCGCGCTGAAAGCGGACGTATCCGGGGGCAGCGTGCTTGAAGCTGGCTTCCTGGCGGCGCGCTCCGAAGATGTCGCGCAGGGCGTCGAGGTTGATCTCTTCGCAGACGTCGAACTGGATTAGCACCAGCACCGACCCTTGCAGCGCCTGGTTCTGGGCGATGGTGGCTGACTGGGCTGGGGTTAGGGTCGGATTTGCGGTTTCCATGGGAAGGCCTACTGTCTTTGTCTAGATCTATTGTCCCAGAAACCGGGCGGGATGGGCAGTGGGAGAATAACGCTATATATATCAACTACTTGCCATTGTGGCGCCCTTGGAAAACAATAAGCGCCGCTCGAAAAGTCAGGGCAGATTGGCGTGAATGCCGAGAGCTTCGGCAACCTTGCGAAGTGGCTTGTCCTTTGTCCAGAGGAGGGTTGGAGGGTCGATGAGGACGGAGGCGATGAGTTCGACGTCGATGAGGCCGATGCCAAGACTATACAAACGGCGGGACTCGATCATGAGCCGCACCTCGCGTAACTGCGCCACTTTCACCTGGGGCAGGAGGTCGAGCAGTGCCAGCGTCCTAGTTCGGTCCGGCAGGGATCCGAGCGCAAGTTCGGCAACGATGAGCGGATGGATGACAATCCGCCCCTCGTGGAGATGCTGGCGCATCTGTTTGTTTTCGGAACGGTTTTCGGAGCGGAGATGGTCGATCCAAACCGAGGTATCGGCAAGAATCACTGCGGCCTCGTCCGGCGGCGTGGAATATTCTTCAGTGCGGGCATGGTGCCGCCCAGGGAGGCCAGGCGGCGGGCGCTTTCGCGCTCGATGAGGGCTTTGAGAGCTTCCCGCACGAGCGCGGTTTTTTCCTCTACTCCGGTAAACTCCTGGGCGACGCGGACGAGGTCGTCATCGAGGGCAAGGGTGGTTCGCATGGGTGCCTCCAAGCATAGATTATAGCATCAAATGATGACATTATTGATGCGTTGCACCCAGACGTGGGATTCGCTCTAACACGGGGACCGGCGACGACCCCTGCCGCTCCATTTCTCAGATCATCTCCTCTTGGCGATTGCCAGCAGCAGCGCCGCTCCCGCCGCGATTCCGGCCACGGCTAAGCCGGTGCGCTTCATGTTCTTTTCTATGGCTGCGCGGTGGGGTCGGACCCAGGCGTCTTCGGGATAGTGTTGCGGCGCGGGGTCGAACATCGGGAAACCTTCGGGAGTTTCGGTGGCTTCGCGCAGGGCCATCTGCAGGACTTCGGCCAGGTGCAGGGCGTGACGGTCGGTTTCCTGGGCGATCTGTTCGCGGCAACTGAAACCGTCGGCTACGATGAGCCAGTCGGTGGGAGCCTGGCGCACGGCGGGGAGCAGTTCGAGTTCGCCGATGGCTTTCGAGACATCGTATTTTTCTTTTTCGAAGCCGAAGGCTCCGGCCATGCCGCAGCATCCGGGAGCGGGGGCGGTGAAGTCGACGCCCAGGCGTTGCAGCACGGATTCTTCGGCGGTCATCTTCATGATGGCCTTGTGATGGCAATGGCCGTGGACCAGAGCGCGGCGCTCGAGTTTGGGAAGACGGAAGACATCATTATTCGCGCGTTGCTCTAGAAATTCGCTGAGCAGGAAGACTTGTTTCGACAGCGCTTGGGCGCGTTCGTCCTTGGGGAAAAGGTTGGTGAGTTCGTCGCGGAAGACGGTGGCGCAGCTCGGTTCGAGGACGACAATGGGAATTTCGGCTTCGATTTCGGGGAGCAGCTCGTCCATGACTTGGAGGAGCAGCGCTTTGGCGCGATCGAGCGCGCCTACGTCGTAGAGCGGGCGGCCACAACACAGGTGGGCGCGCGGCACGGTGACTTCGAAGCCCGCGGCTTCCAGCACTTCAGCGGCGGCTTTGGCGGTTGCGGGGAGGAAGTGGTTGTTGAACGTATCAGCCCAGAGGAGGACAGGACGGCCATGGCGGAGTTGCGAACTTCCGTGGTTGAAGGCCGGCGAGACGCCGGCGCTACGTTGCTGCTCCCACCATTCTTTGAACGTCTGCGGGGCAAACGCTGGGATGCGACGCTGGGCGGGGATTCCAGCGGCCAGTTTGGCCAGGTCGCGCAGGCCGGGGAGTTGCGTGGCCAGATTCACCAGGCCGGGGGCGTGCGAGGCGGCTCGCATCCAGAGGTCGATGTTCGCTAGCGCCATGGCCTTCAGCGGACGGCGATTGGTTTCGTAGTAGTGCGAAAGAAACTCCGCTTTGTACGTGGCGACATCGACGCCAACCGGGCAATCGCTTTTGCAGCCTTTGCAGGCTAGACAAAGGTCGAGCGATTCTTTCACGGCTTCGCTCTGCCAGCCGTCCTGGATCACGTCGCCCTTGGTCATTTCCCAGAGCAGGTGGGCGCGGCCGCGGGTGGAGTTCTCTTCGTCGCGCGTGGCGCGGAAGCTGGGACACATGACTCCGCCGGAATCGCGGCGGCATTTGCCGACTCCTACGCAGCGCAGCGTAGCGGCGGCCAGGCTGCCGTGGTCGTCGGGAAATTTGAAATGCGTCTCGGGCTGCCAGGGATCGTAGCCCGCGCCCAGACGAAGATTTTCGTCGAGCCGATAGGGATCGATGAGTTTACCCGGATTCATCTTCCAATCGGGATCCCAAAGCGACTTGAAATCGTGGAAGGCTTGCATCAGTTCGGGGCCAAACATTTTGGGCAGAAGCTCGGCGCGGGACTGGCCGTCTCCATGCTCACCGGAGAGCGAGCCGCCGTAGCGGACCACGAGGTCGGCGGCCTCTTCCATGAACTGACGAAACTTGCGGATACCTTCTTCGGATTCGAGATCGTAGTCCATGCGGGTGTGCACGCAGGCGTGGCCGAAGTGTCCGTAGAAGGAGCCGTCGTAGCGATGATCCTGCATCAGCTTGCGCAGGTCGCGGAGGTAGGCGCCGAGTTTTTCGGGGGAGACGGCGGAATCCTCGAAGCCTTCCCAGCGGAGCGGTTCGCCGGGAACGTGCGAGGTCACGCCCAGGCTCGATTCGCGGATATCCCAGATGCGCTTGGCCTGACGCGGGTCGGTGAAGAGACGCATGTTTGGCGGGGCCGAGGAGTGATCGAGCGTTTCCATCAGGTGGCGGGCCTGCGATTCGGCTTCGGCGGCGCTGTTGGCTCCGAACTCGACCATGAGCCAGCCACAGCCTTCGGGCAGCATGGCCAGGGCATCGAGATTCACGCCCTTGCGGCGGCTGGCGTTGGCCATGATCTCGTCAAACCCTTCGAGGCCGATGGGGCGATGCTCCATGATCTGGGGAACGTGGTCGGCGCAGATGTAGATGTCCGGCCATCCGATGACGAGCAGCACGCGCTCCGGTGGACTTTCGACGAGACGGCAAGTGGCTTCGAGAATCGTGGCGCAGGTGCCTTCGGAGCCGACTAGGGCGCGGGCGACGTGGAATCCGTTTTCGGGGAGCAGGTGGTTGAGGTTGTATCCGGAGACGCGGCGCGGGATGTTGGGAAACTGGCGGCGAACCTGTTCGCCGTAGCGATCGGCCAGCGACTTGAGTCCGGAGTAGATTTCGGCGCGGCGTCCGCCTTCGCGGATGAAGAGGTCGAGATCGTCGGCGCTGGTTGCGCCTACGTGCATGCGCTGGCCGCCGTAGGTGAGGATTTCGAGCGCCTCGATGTTGTCGTCCGTTTTACCGGCCATGATCGAGTGCACGCCACAGGAGTTGTTACCGATCATGCCTCCGAGGGTGCAGCGGTCGTGGGTGGCGGGATCGGGCGCGAAGGTGAGGTGGTGCTTCTCGGCAGCGGAGCGGAGTGTGTCGAGGACCACTCCGGGCTCGACGCGCGCGATGCGGCGCTCGGTGTCGATTTCGAGGATTGCCGCCATGTATTTCGAAAAGTCGAGCACGACGGCGGCGTTGCAGCATTGTCCGGCTAGAGACGTGCCTCCGCCGCGGGCGAGGAGCGGGGCGTGGTGGGCGCGGCAGAGGGCGACGGTGGCTAGAACGTCCTCTTTGTCGCGCGGAATTACTACTCCAATTGGGACCTGGCGGTAGTTGGAGCCATCGGTGGCGTAGAGGGCACGGCTGCCCGAGTCAAAGCGAACTTCTCCGCGAAGGTGGCGGCGAAGAGCAGCTTCGAGGGCGGAAGTGTCGAGATGCGCGGCATGAGCCGGAGGTGGGGCAATATTCTGCGGCATAACAGAACATCTTCGAGGATGCGGGCGCGGAGCGCAAGGGGATTGCGCCAGGGATGGCCTGGAGAGGTGCAGCCCAGGTACAGCTACTTTGCCGAATGGCTGCGGGGCCTCTGCTTAGCCGAAATCGACCGGATGATAAGTTTCCCGCCTCCGCCGATTCCAGCCGGATAAATCGATTTTGACTGCCTGAACCGAGCAGGATCTTGTGCGGATCGGGCAAATCGGCGCCGCGATAGAAGGATAGACCTACGCCATTGGCTCCCGCAGCGATGGATAGGATGCAATCGGAAGGGCGTTCGCTGGAACAGTATCCAATCACGAAGAAGTTGTAATTGTCGTAAACGAGTTCGTTGGCAGAGGGCAGACGCTTTTGCAGGGCCTTACGCACGGCGCGAATCAAGGTCTGATTCTTCGGTTCGAATTTCTCGATAAAGCTCCTGAGCTGTTTTTCGGGTTCAAGAGAGGCCGACTTGGTGACTTTCGCGGATGGCTTCATCGATTTTCTGCTCCCCTGATCGCTCATAGAACCACATGGGGAATTCGAAGCGTCCTGATTACCGCCAGGATCGAGTCATGTAATCCGCCAGCGATAGCGCGATGAGAATCGCAAAGAAGAAGAAGCCGGAGACCACGATGGCGCCGGTCAGCTTCTCGCTTGCTCCCTTGACGTGCATGAAGAAGAGCACGACCAGGGTCGCCTTGATGGTGGCGATGAGGAGCGCTACCACGGGGTTGAACGGGCCGAGGTTGACGAAGGCCGCTCCTACGGTGGTCGCCGTCAGGATGAGCAGCACGAGGCCAATGGCTAGGGAAAATCCGTTGGAGTGGGTGGCGTGTTCTTGATGGTCCGACATAGAAAAAGTTCTCAGGTCTTAGGTCTTAGCTGTCAGTTCTCAGTTAACGTCCGCCGTTACGAATGCCTGCTGATCAGATACAGCAATGGAAACAGATAAATCCAGATGATA
>CAVZUP010000101.1:0-6259 GCA_963778255.1 uncultured Acidobacteriaceae bacterium | reverse complement strand
CTTTTTTTTATGTTCACTATTTACTGGTTGCATTTCAACATTGCTAGGTGCCGAGGCAATCGGCTCCGGTGTCGCCGCCTCCAATGATGACCACGCGCTTGCCGGTCGCGAGAATTTCTTTTGCCGGGTCGATGGTGTCGCCTAAACAGCGGCGATTCTGCTGCGGCAAGAACTCCATCGCAAAATGGATTCCCTTCAACTCACGCCCGGGGACGTTGAGATCGCGCGGGTGCTCGGCGCCTCCGGCGAGTACGATGGCATCGAATTCAGCGCGCAGATGCTCGACGGCAACGCTCTTGCCGATCTCCGCGCTGGTGACGAACTTTACGCCCTCGGCGGACATCTGCTCCACGCGGCGATCGACGATGTGCTTCTCCAGCTTGAATTGCGGGATGCCGTAGACCAGCAAGCCGCCGATGCGATCCGACTTTTCGTAGACGGTTACGGCGTGGCCCGCTCGACACAACTGCTGGGCTGCGGCCAATCCCGAGGGTCCTGAACCGACTACTGCCACTTTCTTCCCGGTGCGATGTTTTGGGGGCTCGGGATGGATCCAGCCTTCCGCAAAACCGCGCTCCACGATATTTTTCTCGATTTGCTTGATCGTGACCGCGGGCTGATTGATGCCCAGGACGCACGACGCTTCGCAGGGTGCAGGACAAATCCGGCCGGTGAATTCTGGGAAGTTATTGGTCGCGTGCAGCTGGCGAACGGCTTCTTTCCAGCGTCCGTGATACACGAGATCGTTCCAGTCGGGAATCAGGTTGTTGACGGGACATCCGGTGTGGCAAAAGGGGACGCCGCAATCCATGCAGCGTGCGCCCTGGGCGCGAAGCTTCTGCTCGGGAAAATCAAGATAGATTTCGAACCAATCGTTGACGCGCTGCGTCACCGGACGCCGCGGGGCAAGCTCGCGCATGTATTCCAGGAATCCCGTGTCCTTACCCATGGCGCACCTGCCGGGCCGCAGCCGTGGAAGCCAGCGGCGGACTTGGAATGTACGGCTGCTTTCTGCGGCTAACGCCGAGCACTCGCTTGTGCTCGTGGGGAAAGACCTTGATGAATCTGGAGAGCGCTTCGGACCAGTTGTCGAGAATCCATGTGGCGCGCGGGCTGCCGGTGAGTCCGAGATGGCGCGTGACAAGATCCTTGACCAGCTTCACTTCGGCCAGCCGAGCTTTGACTAACTGGTCATCTTCGTTTGTAAATGGCGCTTCGAAAACCGGCTCGAGATCGACCGAATCCAGATTGCAACGTTTTTCAGTGAAGTCCCCACGCTCGTCGAAAACGTAAGCTACGCCACCACTCATGCCGGCGGCAAAATTTCTGCCACAGGCTCCGAGCACCAGCACCAGGCCCCGGGTCATGTATTCGCAGCCGTGGTCGCCGACACCCTCGACCACCGCGGTCGCTCCGGAGTTGCGCACAGCAAAGCGCTCGCCCGCGACTCCATTGAAAAATGCTTCGCCGCTGGTTGCGCCGTAGAGGGCCACGTTGCCAATCAGAATATTGTTTTCGGGCGCGAACCTGGAGCGGCGCGGCGGATAGACGATCAATCGTCCGCCGGAGAGCCCCTTGCCGACGTAATCATTGGCGTCGCCTTCGAGCGTGAGGGTAACTCCCTTGGCCAGGAACGCTCCCAGGCTTTGGCCTGCCGAGCCGTCGAGATGAATGCGAATCGTGTCGTCGGGCAGACCGGCCGAGCCGTAACGGCGCGCGATCTCGCCGCTCAGCATGGTTCCCACCGAACGGTGAATGTTGCGCACGGGCATTCTGAACACGATCGGGGTAAGGGTCTCGAGCGCGTTCTGCGCCTTGGCGAGAAGTTGATGATCGAGCGCCTGCTCCAGGCCATGATCCTGCGCCTGCACGCAGTGACGCGCGACGCGCGACGGCAGGGATGGATCGTGGAGGATGGCCGAAAGATCGATGCCGCGTCCCTTCCAATGATTGAGGGCCGGCTGCACGTCGAGCATATCGACGCGGCCGATCATTTCGTCCATGCGGCGGAAGCCGAGCTCGGACATGTATTGACGGACTTGCTCCGCAAGAAAGAAGAAGAAATTGATGACGTGCTCGGGCTGGCCCTGGAAGCCCTTGCGGAGTACGGGATCTTGCGTGGCGATGCCTACGGAGCAGGTGTTGAGATGGCACTTGCGCATCATGACGCAGCCCATCGCAATCAGCGGCGTGGTGGCGAAACCGAATTCCTCGGCGCCGAGCAGCGCGGCGATCGTGACATCGCGGCCGGTCTGCAACTTGCCGTCGGTCTGCACACGAATGCGGCTGCGCAGATCGTTTAGCAAAAGCACTTGCTGTGTTTCAGCGAGACCAAGCTCCCATGGGATGCCGGCGTGCTTGATCGAACTTAGTGGCGAAGCTCCGGTGCCTCCGCTGTCGCCGCTGATCAGGACCACATCCGCATGCGCCTTGGCCACGCCCGCTGCTACCGTGCCAACTCCGACTTCGGCCACTAACTTCACTGCGATGCGCGCCTGCGGGTTTACATTTTTCAGGTCGTAGATGAGCTGCGCTAGATCTTCGATCGAGTAGATGTCGTGGTGCGGTGGCGGCGAGATTAAACCTACGCCGGGGATGGAATGCCTTAGCCGAGCGATGACTTCATCCACTTTGTGACCAGGAAGCTGGCCGCCCTCACCGGGTTTCGCGCCTTGCGCCATCTTGATTTGCAGCTCGTCGGCATTGACTAGATAATTTGCGGTCACTCCAAAGCGAGCCGAGGCTACCTGCTTTACTGCACTGCGGCGCAGGTCTCCGTTGGCATCGGGCTTGAAGCGCTCTTCATCTTCTCCGCCTTCGCCGGTGTTGGACTTTCCACCGATGCGATTCATGGCGATGGCCAGCGTTTCGTGCGCCTCTTTGCTGATCGAGCCGAATGACATGGCTCCGGTGGTGAAGCGCTTGACGATTTCCTTGGCGGGCTCCACTTCTTCGATCGGAACTGGCTTCGCGCTCTTTTTCAACTTCATCAAGCTGCGCAGTGTGGCCATGTTGCTGGACTGGTTATCGATGAGGTCGGTGTATTCCTGGAAGGTCTTAAAGCTATTCTGCCGCACCGCCTGCTGCAATTTGCCTATGGTCAGCGGGTTCAGCAGGTGATATTCACCGTTGACGCGCTGGTGATACGTTCCTCCAACCGCGAGTTCGGTTTCTGATTCGGTTAGCGGACGGAATGCGTGCTCGTGCTTCAGTTGCGCTTCGCGGGCCAGCACTTCCAGGCCAATGCCTTCCAGACGCGACGCCGTGCCCGCGAAATAGGAGTCGACTAATTCCTTGTTCAATCCGATGGCTTCGAAGACCTGCGCGCCCTGATAGCTCTGCAAGGTCGAGATGCCCATCTTGGCGAAGGTCTTCAGCAAACCTTTGTTGACCGACTTGATGAAGTGCTGCACGGCTAATTCTGGAGTCACGCCCTCGGCCAACTCGCCGCGCCGGGCAAGGTTTTCCACGCTCTCTAATGCCAGATACGGATTGATGGCGCTGGCTCCATAGCCGCTGAGCAGGGCAAAATGCATCACCTCGCGCGGTTCGCCCGATTCCGTGATCAGCGCAACCTGGGTTCGCGTCTCCTCCTGCACCAGCAGGTTATGCACGGCGGCGAGCGCCAGCAGGCTGGGGATGGGAGCGTAGTCCTTATTCACGCCGCGGTCAGAAAGAATCAGCAGCGTGTAGCCGGCTCTTCCGGCTAGCGAAGCGCGCTGGCACAGCTCTTCGAGAGCGCGCTTCAGTCCAGCTTCTCCTTCATTGGCGCGGAATAGCGCGGGCAAGGTGATGGCCAACAGATCTCCGGTCGAGACGCGGCGCAGTTTCTCCAGATCATGGTTGGTCAGCAGCGGATGCGCCAGCTTCAGCATGTGACAGTTCTCGGGCTCTTCCGAGAGAATGTTGCGCTCGGCCCCGATGTAGCTGATCAGCGACATCACGATCTCTTCGCGAATTGGATCAATCGGAGGATTCGTAACCTGCGCGAAGAGCTGCTTGAAATAATTGAAGAGCGACTGCGGACGGTCAGAGAGACACGCGAGCGGGGTATCGGTCCCCATTGAACCGATCGGCTCCTGTCCCTTCGAAGCCATCGGCTCCAGAATCATGCGCAGGTCTTCGTCGGTGTAGCCGAACGCGCGCTGGCGGCGAAGCAGGGTTTCGGCCGCCGGATGGTGCATACGGGAGGGCGCGGGCAGTTGATCCATCGTGATCTGATTGTCTTTGACCCACTGCGCGTAGGGCTGCCGCGAGGCCAGCCGTTGCTTGATTTCCTTGTCGGGGACGATGCGGCCTTCGACCGTATCGACCAGAAACATCTTTCCGGGCTGCAGGCGACCTTTCATCTTTACCTGTTCCGGCTCGATGTCGAGGACTCCGGCTTCGGAGGCCATGATGACGTGATCGTCGTTGGTGACCACGTAGCGTCCGGGACGCAGGCCGTTGCGGTCGAGGATTGCGCCAATGACTCGGCCGTCGGTGAAGGCGATCGCTGCCGGCCCGTCCCAGGGTTCCATCAGGCAGGCGTGATATTCGTAGAAGGCGCGCTTCTCCGGCTTCATGTGCGGATTGCCGGCCCAGGCTTCTGGAACCAGCATGGCCATGGCGTGCGGAAGGCTGCGTCCGGCTTGAAACAGTAGTTCGACGGCGTTGTCGAAATTCGCGGAATCGCTGCCATGCGGCGCAATGATGGGATGGAGCTTCTTGATATCGTCGCCAAACAACGGAGACTCGAGCAGCGACTGGCGGGCGTGCATCCAGTTTACGTTGCCCTTGAGCGTATTGATCTCGCCGTTGTGAGCGATGTAGCGATAGGGATGCGCTCGCTGCCAACTCGGAAACGTGTTGGTCGAAAAACGCTGGTGCACAAGACACAACGCGCTGGTCACGTCGGGGTCGGAAAGCTCCTTGTAGAAATTCGTGATCTGCGAAGCCAGCAGCAGTCCTTTGTAAACGATGGTGCGACAGGAGAGCGACGGAATGTGGAAGACGCTGGCGTCCTCGATGCCGGATTCCGAGATTTCGTTTTCGGCGCGCTTGCGCACCACGTAGAGTTTGCGCTCAAAGGCATCTTCATCGGTAAAGACGCCGCAGCCTATGAAAATCTGCTGGATGTAAGGTTGCGAACCTCGCGCCACCCGGCCAATGCTGGATGCGAAGCAGGGCGTATCGCGCCAGCCGAGCACCGTCAATCCCTCTTCACGAATAATGCGCTCGAGAATTCCTTCGCATTGCAGGCGCGGATGCTTCTCCACCGGCAAGAACGTCATGCCCACCGCGTAACCCGCGGGCGCAGGCAATTCGAATCCTAACTTGGCGCATTCGCGCGCAAAAAACTTGTGCGGAATCTGGAGCAGGATGCCGGCGCCGTCGCCGGTTTCGGAATCGCATCCGCAGGCTCCACGATGCGCCAGGTTGAGCAGCACCTGGATTCCTTTATCGATGATTTCGTGGCTTTTGTGGCCGCGGACGTTGGCCACAAATCCGATTCCGCAGGCGTCGTGCTCCTGCGCCGGATGGTACAGCCCCTGGGCGGGCGGAAAGCCGTTTGGATTTTTTCTACGCGTCGTCATGGGCACGTTGGCTGCATAAGCATGGTTTGCGGCGTACGGGGCCGCCTCCGGATCAGTTGTTCTGAGTTTGGGGACTTTGTCCGCAACGGTTGCGGGGCCACGCACTTTGGCTCAGGAACACACTTCTCTAAGCTCCTACATACTGCCCGGCGAGGGGAAAGTACAATTCAGAATTTCGATGCAAGGGATGCGAATTCCGGGATTTCGTGGTTTCACGGCAGACTCAGCCTAATTTCCCCGTAAGGCGGCTGAGTCCGCTATAATCCGCTAAATACAATGGATTTCGATCAACTCATCACGTTTCTCGAGGTTGCCAAACAGGGCAGCTTTTCGCGCGCGGGAGAGAAGGTCTTCCGGTCGCAATCGGCGGTCAGCGCCCAGATCCGGCAACTGGAGCAGGAGTATGGCGACCGGCTGCTCGACCGCTCGGGCAAGACCGTAAAGCTGACCCCGGCCGGACAAGTGCTCTACGACTATGCCGAACGGCTGAAGAAGCTGCGCGAGGAATCGCTGATGGCGGTGGCGGACCATAGCAGCACACCCCGCGGCACGCTTCGCGTCGGCGCCAACGAGGCTACCTGCCTGTATGTTCTGCCCGATGTGTTTGCGGAATACTGCCGGCGCTATCCGCCGGTACAGATCAATATCTACCGCAACTTCAGCTACAAGGTCACGGAAAAACT
>CAVZUP010000100.1:0-3254 GCA_963778255.1 uncultured Acidobacteriaceae bacterium | reverse complement strand
GAACTTGAGCGTGTCCTCGGCGCGTGTGTAAGTTGGGAACCAGTACTTGCCGTCAATCTGTTCCCGCCACGTAGTGAACTTGGGGAACAGGTTCTCGTTGCCCTTCTTCTTCTTGATATCGGGCACGGTCTTGCCATAAGTTTCGACGATCTGGAAGTCGTGATCGTCTACCCAGATTCGCCCCTGAAAATAACGCTTCTTGCCGATGATCTGTTTGGGCGCGACGTCGAAAACATACGTGCTCAGTTCATCCTGTTTCTGCTGGCCGACGTACAGGACGTCATATTCCCCGACTTCATCCGAGGTCAGCACGAACGGGAGACGGTTCTCGATATCGTCGAAATCTTCTTCGGTCATCATGATGCGCTGCAGCGTGGGCTGCGGCGCAAAGACCACGTTTTTGACCTTCTTCCCCTTGTCGTCGAAGGTCACGTCGAACACCTGCTGGTACATCCCATCTGGAGTGTCGCCGTCAAGCGTCATCACCTTGACGTCCTGCCGGAAAGTGTATTGGTCGCGCGCCTCCTTGAATTCTTTCTCTTTGGCGGCAAAGCGCTTGACGATCTCCTCGACCGTGATCCCCTTGGGCAGAGTCTTATCCAAAGGTCCTTCCTGCGCGCAAGCCATCTGGGGCGACAAGACGCTGGGCAGCAGGACGCTGAACCATGCGGCCAGAGAAAGAAGCAAAGGGAACATCCAACGCGCCGGTCGGGAGCGGAATCTCATAGGGCCTATTCTAACGAAAAGGGAGAACGGAAGAGTTAACGGCAGCTTCCACCCCCCAAAGCCGCCGTGCATACGGCTTGTCGCAGGGGGTGGAAGACTGCGGTTCTGCCTATTCCATTCGATGCGACAAGGCTCGGAAGGTTTGCCGGATTTACGTTTCTTTACTTTTCGCCGGCGGGTTCTTCATCGCCCGGGCCATCCCCCACTCCACCAATCCCGGAAACAACTGATACAGCTTGATTACCGGGATCATGGTCCAGGGCACAACCACTTCCCGCTTCTTCTTGCGATACCCGCGATAAGCCGCCCGCGCCACGCGCTCCGCCGAGATGCCCTGCACCGATTGCGGACGAACCGTACCTTGGCGATCGGCCACCATGTGCTCGCCGAACCCGGTGCTGACGTATCCCGGACAAACCGTCAGTACATTGATGTTGTCCCGCCGCAACTCCAGCCGTGCGCCTTTTCCCAGTGCGTTCAAGGCAAATTTGCTGGCACAGTACAAAGTCATAAACGGCACCGGGACGTGCCCGGCTACGCTCGAAATGTTGATGATGGTGCCATTGCCCTCCTCGCGAAGGGCCGGCACGACCGCCTGCATACAGGCGATCGTCCCAAAGAAATTCGTTTCAAATAATTCTAGGTAGGCGGATGCTTCCATATCGGCGACCGAGTCGCGGATGCCCACGCCCGCGTTATTGACCCACACATCGATACGATCGAAGTGGTGCAGCGTGAGCGCCAGCGCCCGGTCGATATCCTCGCGATTGCGGACATCGCACGCCATAGCCAGCGTACGCTCGGTGTGCCCAACCCGGTGGCGAGCCGCCTCGGCCCGGCTGGCATCGCGCGACAGCAAAACGACACTGGCGCCCGCATCGGCAAAAACCTTGGCGATCGCCTCCCCAATTCCCATGGAAGCCCCAGTCACCACCACAACTTTCCCGTCCATTTCCATGGCGACCCTTGTATCGCGAGCAGTGACGGCAAGTCAACGGCAAAGAGCTCTCGGCTGTCGGCTGCCAGCTCTCAGTAAAACCCAATAGCCATACGGCTCTTCCTGAAACCTGAGAGCTGGGACCTGACCGCGTCTCCTGTAGCGTAAAATCGTCAGCATTGGAGGCGCCGTGAATCCGCTGCTGCCCATCTTTCCGCTCGAACTGGTGCTGCTGCCGGGCGTCCCGCTGCCGCTGCACATCTTCGAGCCGCGTTATAAGGAGATGATTGCGGAATGCCTGGAACAGAAAAAGCCCTTCGGAGTAGTGCGCGCGTCCTCCGATGGAGTCGCCGACATCGGCTGCACCGCCGAAATCATGTCCGTCACCAAGAAATACGACGATGGCCGCATGGACATCCTGACCCGCGGAGTCGAGCGCTTTGAGGTGATTGAGGTCAACGAAGACAGATCGTTTTTGCAGGCTGAGATTGCGGTGCTGCATGACGAAGAAGCCGAATCCGGCAAGCCTCTGGCCGAGATAGTGAGCCGTGCCATGCGTTTGCATGGCGAGATCGCGAACCTAGCCGGAGCCGATGCCGCCCGTCCAGATGAGCACGCTGGAAGTCTTTCCTTTTGGTTGGCCGGATCGCTCCCGCTCGACCTCGACTTCAAACAGACCCTCCTCTCTACCCTCTCCGAAGTAAAACGTCTGGAGGCAGTCATCGGCTACCTGGAAGCCATTCTGCCGGGATTGCGCCGGGCCGCCAAGGCACGCTGGAACTGAATGCAGCCATTAGCCTTCAGCCGTCAGCTTTCAGTTAAACCCGCGCTCCGAGAGCTGACAGCTCCCATAGCGGTATAATCCGCCTAAGGCTGTTCCCGTGGGGGTTCCATCATGAGTTTTGCCCGGACTCTAGGCGAATTGCGCCAAAGTCCTTTCACTGCCCAGCGTCTGGGTTCACGACATGTCAAAGATGAGCTCCGCGAAAACCTGATGACGCGGCTGCGCGAAGGTGGCCCGATATTTCCTGGCATCGTCGGTTACGACGACACCGTGGTGCCGCAGATCGTGAACGCGATCCTTTCGCGCCATAATTTCATTTTGCTCGGCCTGCGTGGACAGGCAAAGAGCCGCATCCTAAGAGCGCTGACCGCTCTGCTCGACCCGCAGATGCCGTACATCGCGGGTTGTGAGATCCACGACAATCCCTACGCGCCGATCTGCCGCCGCTGCCGCGACCTGATCGCCAAAGAAGCAGACGCCACTCCCATTGCCTGGTTGACGCCCGAGCACCGCTACGTGGAAAAACTGGCCACGCCCGATGTCACCATCGCCGATCTCATCGGCGATATCGATCCCATCAAAGCGGCCCGTGGCGGCCACGAACTGTCGAGCGAGTTCACCGTGCACTACGGACTGCTTCCCCGAGCCAATCGCGGAATCTTCGCCATCAACGAACTACCCGATCTAGCTGGCAAGATTCAAGTCGGACTCTTCAACATCATGCAGGAAGGCGACGTGCAGATTAAGGGATACCCCATTCGCCTGCCGCTCGATGTGGCGATCGTGTTCAGCGCAAATCCAGAGGAC
>CAVZUP010000099.1:0-40782 GCA_963778255.1 uncultured Acidobacteriaceae bacterium | reverse complement strand
GTGCGCGGCCGGGTTTACATCTCCAACGGTAGCGGAAACTCGATCTCCGTCTACAGCCTGACGGGAACACTCTTGCACACGATTGAATAATGACTAGCGACGAATAGCGATCTGATTCGGCAGCCGATGATAACGATAGGGGCGTACCGCCAGGATTCAATGCTTCGCGGTTCGCCGCGGCTGCCGAAAAGCTGGCCGGGGATCCTTCTGCAAATCCGCCTGGCTTGCCTTCAGCAATGGTTCCCCTTCGCTCGAACGGCCGAGCGCGACCAGGCAAGTCCCCAAGGCGCTCTGGGCCTCGGCAATCTGCCAATCGAGCAGGGGAAACGGGGCGGATCGGGCGGATGCGAGGGTTTCGCGCAACAGAGGCTCCGCTTCCGCAGCTTTGCCTTCGGCCGTGAGCACTTCGCCCAGGCGCACCTCGGCGGTGATGAGATTGGGGTGTCCCGGAGAGAATTGCTTTTTGCGAATTGTCACTGCCTGGCGCAGCAGCGGCTCGGCGCTCGCCGGATCGCCCTGAAAGGCTTTGGCGTTGGCCAGATCGATGAGCACAGCCACAGCCTGCGGATTCTCTTCTCCGCCCAGCTTGTGGTCCACCTCGAGCGCCTGGCGCGCGTACTGCTCGGCGCCCGCGTAGTCTCCGCGATCGAATTGCAATATGCCCAGATTGGCGATCACCCGGCCTGCGAACCAATCCACCGGTCCGTTGGCTTTGGCGATCGTTTCAAGCGCCTGTTTGAGTGTTTTTTCCGCTTGATCGTAGTCGCCTTTTGCCTGCAAAACTCGCCCCCAATTGTTGAGGCCGGCTCCGAACAACACGCTTTTTTCTCCGACTGTCCTGCGCCGGAGTTCCAGGCTTTCCCGGAGCAGAGGCTCCGCCGCTTGCCAATTGCCTTCGTTCAGCAGCAAATTTCCAAGATTATTCAAGGGATAGGCAAGATCGGGATGATTGTTGCCCAGGATCTTACGTTGCAGATCGAGGGCCTGTCGTTCCGTCGACTCCGCTCCTTTAAGATCGCCGGCGTCGATCAATGCGCCGCCTAAATTGTGCAGACCAATCGCATAGTCCGGACTGTCCGCGCCCTCGTTTCGGCGCCGTAGCTCAAGCGACTCACGGAGCAATTGCAGAGCCTCGGGATAGCTGGCTTTGCGCTCCAGCAAGAGCGCAAGGTAGTCGGCTGAGCCGGAATCGTACTTAAGTTCGCGGTCGATGGCCAAAGCTTTTCGCAGCACCGGTTCGGCATCGTCATTCCGGTTCTCGAGATAGAGGCATTCGCCGAGAGCAGACAGACTTTCGGCCACAGTCGCGTTATGATCGCCGAGTTTACGCTCGCGAATCGCAAGCGATTGCCGGAAGTAAGGTTCCGCCTTCTTATATTGGCCCTGCAGCCGGATTGCCGTCGCCAGGTTAAAGAGAGTGTCGGCAACATCCATGTTCCCGTCGCCCAGCGTCTTGCTGCGCAGCGCGTAGGCGCGTTCGAGCAAGGGTTCGGCGCGGTCGTATAACCCCAGCATGGAATACGCGCGGCCGATGGTATTGAGCATCGTGCCCTGCAATCCAGGATCGCCGGCCAGTTCACGGTCCACGCGCTTTGCGCCCTGGTCGAGCAACTCTCGCGCTGTGATTTCGTGGCCACGCGATGCATCCGGCGTTGCCGCTTCAAAAATGCCTTCGAGAAATTGCGACTCCCGCTGCGCGGCCAGTCGTTCCCGCGAGGCGCGCTTGGCCAGCAATCCCATGCCGATGCTGAATCCAATCAGCGCCAGCGCGACGATCGTTGCCGCCGCTGCCGTCGCTTTATGCCGTCGCACAAATTTGCCGGAGCGATATTTCCAGGTGTCGGTGCGCGCATGTACCGGATATCCGGTGAGATAGGCCTGCACGTCGGCGGCGAGCGCCGATACCGAGACATAACGGCGAGCCGGCTCCTTGCGCATCGCCATCAGCACGATGTTATCCAGATCGCCGGTGAGCTTTCGCGCGGCATCGGGAGCGGCCAGTCCAGCATTCGCGGCGCTTACGACGCTCGGCGGTTCCGGAGCTTCCTCACAGATGATCCTTGCCATCTCGAAAGGACTCGTAGTCTCCAACCGGAAAGGACGCTTACCGGCCAGCAGTTCGTAGAGCAGCACTCCGAGTGCATAAACGTCGGTGGACGTGGTTACCGCATCGCCGCGCACTTGCTCGGGACTGGCATACTCCGGCGTCATCATG
Source organism: uncultured Acidobacteriaceae bacterium (assembly GCA_963778255.1). Lineage (GTDB taxonomy): Bacteria > Acidobacteriota > Terriglobia > Terriglobales > Acidobacteriaceae > Acidiflorens. The sequence continues at coordinate 38,567 of CAVZUP010000099.1, read as the reverse complement.
CGCTCGGAGGTCAGCGTGGGCGCGAGTTCTCCAGACTCGGGGTCGAGGAGCTTGGCGATGCCAAAATCCAGCAGTTTGGGGACGCCTTCCGCGGTCACCAGAATATTCGCAGGTTTGATGTCACGATGAACCACGAGATTTTTGTGCGCATACTCCACTGCGGCACATACGGTGCAGAACAGTTGCAGGCGCTGTTCGGTCCCGAGCTTGTTGATGCGGCAATAATCGTCGACGCGGATGCCATCCACGTATTCCATGACCAGATACGGCAAGCCCTCGTCGGTGATACCGCCATCGAGCAATCGCGCGATGTTGGGATGGTCGAGATTCGCCAGTATCTGGCGCTCACTGCGGAAGCGGAGGAGCATGGCCCGGTTTTGTCCAAGCCCGCCCTGTACCGTCTTGATGGCGACCTGCTTCTGGTAAAGGTCATCGGCGCGCGCGGCCAGGTAGACCTTTCCCATTCCTCCTTCGCCCAGCAGCCGTAATAACTGATACGAGCCAATGCGTTTGCCGGAAAGTTCTTCCTCGGCGGTGATCTGTTGCGCCGCCTGCAGCACGGGTTCGTGGAGAAACCCCATGGTTTGTCCTGCCGAACGGAGCAGGGAATCCACTTCCTTCCGCAATTCGCTATCGCCGCCGCAAGCTTCGTCGAGAAAAGCTTCCCGCCCATCTTGCAGCTCGAGAGCCGCGTAGAAGATGTGTTCGATGCGGAGCCAGCGGTTGGATTGAGGAGACGACATTCGAATCCGCTCCTAGTCCGACGCCGCAGCTGAGTTTTGCGTGAGTTCACGGTGCAGCCAGGCTTTCGCCAGTTTCAGCTCGCGGTGCACCGTTGCGGGAGAAATCTTGAGCGCGGCCGCGGCTTCGTCATACGTGAGCCCGCCGAAGCACAGCAGCTCGATGATGTCGCTCTTGCGCTGGTCAAGCGCCGCCAGGCGTTGCAGCGCCATGTCGAGTTCGACCAGTCCACCCGTCGTTTGCGGACCAATCATAACCGCCTCGTCCAGCGAGACCGTCTCGGCGCCGCCGCCGCGCTTCTGCCGATGATGCGCCTTGGCATGGTCTACGAGAATCCGGCGCAGCAGACGAGCGGAAACGGCAAAAAAATGGACGCGATCCTGCCAGGCTACATCCGCATCCACCAGACGCAGATACGCCTCATGAACCAGGGCGGTCGCGCGCAGCGTGTGGTCGGGACGTTCGGAACGCAGGCATATCGACGCCAGCTTTCGCAGCTGCTGGTAGACGACCGGCATAAGTTCGTCAAGCGCGGCTTTGTTTCCGCCGCCCCACTCTTTCAGAAGGCGCGTGACCAGTTCCCGCTCTGGAATGCTTTCCGTCATTTGCGTCCCAACTCGCACCCGTCTTCCCGGCGTTTCGGAAGGCCGCCTGAACTTTGCCATGCCCACGAATGGCGAGGATGTGGGGAATGCGGATCGAGGTCCCGCCCGTCAGGCGAGCGGAACCCCGTTCCGCGGAATCTATGATTCAGAGGGTGGATTATAACGTAGATTGCTCCGCCAACGCTGGGTAACTCGCCCTTTGCAACTGGAGCGCGCCCCTATCGCGTGGAAAAGCTGTAGATCGTGACCGTATGGTAGCGCTGTTCGGGCTTTAGCTCGGCCGATGGGAAATCGGGGTGATTCGGAGAATCGGGGAAGTGCTGCGTTTCCAGGCACAGAGCCGCGTGCTGTTGGTACGGGTTCCCGCCCTTGCCGTGGACCGATCCATCCAGGAAGTTTCCGCTGTAAAACTGGATTCCCGGCTGATCGGTCAACACTTTCAACACGCGTCCGCTGCCCGGATCGTAGACTTCCGCGGCTTCCGCCAACTTTCCGCTGCTATCGAGCACCCAGTTGTGGTCATAGCCGCGTCCCAGGTGAAGTTGCGTATCGTCGGAGTTGATCCGCGCTCCTACCGCCGTTGCCTTGCGAAAATCATAGGGAGTCGAATCGACCGGCTTCAACTCGCCGGTCGGAATCAGTCCGGCGTCCACCGGTGTGAAGCGGGAGGCATGCAGAGTGAGTTCATGCTTCAGAATGTTGCCCTGCCCAGCAAGATTGAAATACGAGTGGTTGGTTAGGTTGACCACGGTGGCTTTGTCGGTTGTGGCCCAATACTCTATGCGCAAGTCGCCTTTCACCAATGTGTAGCGAACCGTCGCCGTCAGATTGCCGGGGAATCCCGCCTCGCCGTCTTTGCTCAGATAAGTCAGTTCCACGCCGTTCGCGACCGGCTTCGCTTTCCAGACCACGTTATTGAAGCCGTGCGGCCCGCCGTGCAGAGTGTTTTCGCCATTGTTCTTGGGCAGCGAGTATTTCTGTCCATCCAGCGTAAAACTGCCATGCGCGATTCGATTCGCATAGCGGCCGATAATCGCGCCGAAGAACGCGTCGGACGGACCGTTGAAGTTGGCCACATAGCCGTCGACATCGTCGAATCCAAGCACCACGTCCGCCGGCTTGCCGTCGCGGTCGGGAGCTTTCAACGAAACTACGATCCCCCCGTAGGTTGCGATGCGAGCTTCATAGGCGCCGTCGCTCAGGGTATAAATCTCCACCGGAGTGCCATCTGGCAGCTTTCCGAATGATTGACTGGTCACCTTTGTCTTCGCCTCCATGCCAACTGTTGCTAGCAGCACTACGCCAATTGCGATTCTCTTCATGCATTCTCGAACGTTCATTGCCGCTCCTCGCTTACACCCGATCTCATTCACTCTCTGGCTTGTGGGCTGCACTCGCCGCCACGGCGATCAATTTTGGCAGCACGTCGCCTAATCCGTTGACGCCCTTCTGGCCCAAACTGAAATACAACTTGTTATACACCGGATACAGCTCTTCGTAAGTGAGTTGCGCGGAACTGTCTGGCGTGAACGTCCTGTGCGCCGGGCAAATCTTGTCCTGCGCCTCCTCGATGGTTTTGAAAGTGCCCGCCGCGAGAAAAGCAAAGATCGCCGACCCGAGGCTGACCACGCTCTGGCTCGGAACCAGCACCGGACGCCCCAGCACGTTGGCATAGACCTGGTTCAACACATCGTTCTTTTGCGGAATGCCACCGGCGTTGATCACGCGGCGGATGGTTACTCCGTACGCCGCCATCCGATCGAGGATCACTCGCGTGTGAAAAGCCGTCCCTTCGATCGCCGCGAAGAGTTCATCCTGTGCTGTGCTTTGCAGGTTCCAGCCCAGCGTTACGCCGCGCAGGTTGGGATTTACCAGCACCGTGCGGTCGCCGTTGTCCCACGTCATGCGCAGTAGGCCGGTCTGCCCAGCACGATAATTTTCCAGGCCGGCGCTCAATGTTTTTACATCGGTGCCGGCTCGCGAGGCAATCGCGCTGAAGATGTCGCCCACGGCGGAAAGTCCGGCTTCGATTCCCGTGCACTTTGGGTGAACACTGCCTTGAACCACACCGCAAACGCCGGGCACCAGGTTCACCGACGGAGTAATCCCGATAATGCATGTCGAAGTGCCAACGACGTTGACCATGTCATCGGTTCGGCAACCCGCGCCGATGGCGTCCCAATGGGCATCGAACGCTCCGACTGGAATCGGAATGCCTGGCTTGAGCCCGAGCTTCTCCGCCCAGAACGGGGATAACGTGCCGGCAATCTGATCGGACGTGGCATACTCGCCTTCCAGCTTTTCGCGGACTCCCCGAAGCAGGGGATCGACCTTCACCAGAAAACTTTCCGGCGGAAGGCCGCCCAGTTGCCGGTTCCACAGCCACTTGTGTCCCATGGCGCAGACGCTGCGCTTGGCTTTTCGCGCGTCGGTGACGCCACAGAGCGTAGCTGCCACCATGTCGCAATGTTCGAAGGCGGAAACAAAATCTTCGCGCTTCTCCGGATTATGGCGCAGCCAATGCAGCAGCTTCGAGAAGCCCCACTCCGACGAGTACACGCCGCCGCACCACTGAATCGCTTCGAGCCCTTCGCGCCGCGCTACCTCGGTAATCTCAGCCGCTTCGCCTTTGGCGCGGTGGTCGCACCACAGGTAGTACTCGCCGAGCGGTTGCATATTCTTGCCGACGGGAATCACCGACGATCCGGTGGTATCGAGCGCAATCGCCTGCACTTGATCGCCGGCGACTCCGGCCTTGCTCACCGCCTCGCGAGTGGCCGCGGCCAGGGCGCGCATGTGATCGTCATGCGATTGCGTGGCGTATTCGGGATTTTCGCGCTTGCGATGCAGCGGATATTCCTGCACCGCCGATGCCAGCAATCCGCGTTCGCTATCCACCAGCGAGACGCGGACACTGAGAGTTCCAAAATCTACCCCGGCTACGATCGCCATTAGCAGGCTCCGTTGTCGCGTCCGTGCCAATACATATCCCAGCCCAGATAGCGGGTCGTCGCCTCATGCACGGCCGAGGCCACGATTGATGCATTTGCTGAAAGGTTGGCAGCAACGTGATGTTCAAACCCGTTTTCGCAGATGTAGTGCAGCAACTTCTGCAGGTGTCCGATTTCAACCACTCCTGCTCCGCCAAAGGTGTTGAGAGCGTCGTCGGTGAACCGTCCCTGGCCAACGTAGCCGCGCATTTTGCCGGCCGTGTCGTCGGTCGAAAAGCGTGCAAAGCTCATCTTTTCCGGTTTGATCAGTCCCACGCAGGTGCCGAATGTGTTCTCTTTGCCCACGGTGCCGGCTATGATTTCCTGGAAATCCATTTTCACCGAGCGGAAGAAGTGCTTCGGCAAATTCGAGCAGTGGAAACAGACGGCCTTGTTCGGGTCCGACCCGTAATTGTTGTTCCAGTCGAGCAAAGCCGAGGGCGCTCCAGAGGCGAGTTGCAGCGCGTGCATTCCCAGTACGCCGCAAATATCCACCTCGCACGCGCTGGAGAGCAGTTCGTTGCTCATCATGCTCATGATGGTGCAAGGCACGATGCCGAGGTTTTCTTCAATCGACGTCCAACACTGGACCGCGCTGATCGCAACCTCCGTTGCAGCCATCCACTGATCGACCACGGCGCCCAGTTTTGCCATCTTCAATAGGGCTGCTGCCGGCACGCTGCTGGAATCCACGTACTTCTTTATGGCGGCCAGTTTCGCTTGCGCGTGTTCGTCATTGTCTTTCATGCGTTCGATCCGGCCAAGCACTTCGGAAAGATCGAGCGTCTCGATCGAGATACCTTGCGATTCCAGAATCTTCTCGCTATAGCGCACCGTGTTAAATGCGGTCGGACGCGCGCCAACGGCGCCCACTCGCAAGTTGCGAAAACCCTTGACCACCCGGCACACCGCCGCGAACCATTCCAGGTCTTTGGCAAACTCCGCCGAGTCGGGACTCTCGGTGTGTAGCGTAGTAATCGAATAAGGAATGCCGTACTGCCGAAGATTGTTGCAAGCCGACATCTTTCCGCAGAAGCTGTCACGGCGCGAAGCAATTGTCATCTTTGTGGGATCGTCCGGCGTTGCCTGAATCAGCACGGGTACCCGGAGATCGGCCAGCCGTAAGGCATCGGCGATCGCCCGCTCTTCACCGAAGTTGGGCAAAGTGACGATCACGCCATCGATGCGCTCGCGGTGGCGCTTGAACAGGTCGGCGCAGCGGTGCGATTCCGTGCGCGTTTCCACTGCTCCATGTTTGCTTTCCTCCGGAGTGAGCGCCACAACTTCAATGCCCGCCGATTGCAGCACCCGGAGCATCTCTTCCCGCCCGCTCTTCGCCAAATGATCGGGAAAGAATCCCCGATTGCCTACGATCAGTCCCATCATCATCGTTTTTGTTGGCATGAAGCTTCCTTTCGCAACCAGGCGTTCCTGTGCGCCTTTTATCGGGTTGATCTTTAACCTTTACTTTTTGCCTTTATCTTTTTCCTGTCCGTAATATGCGTTCTTGCCGTGTTTCCTGAGGTAATGCTTGTCGAGCAACGCGCTTCCAACCGGTTGTGCCGCGGCATTGATGCCCAGCGTGAAGAAGGCCATCCGCGCAATCGATTCCAGAACAGCGGCGTTATGAGCCGCGGTTCGCGCGTCCTTCCCCCAGGCGAACGGCCCATGATTGGCCACCAGTATGCCCGGGGTCGCAAGCGGATCGGTGGATTGCAAGGTGCGCACGATAACGTGGCCGGTATTCTTTTCGTAGTCTTGGGCGATCTCGGAATCGTTCAATTCCGCGGTCACTGGCACCTCGCCGTGGAAATAGTCCGCATGGGTAGTGCCGAAGCAGGGAATCGGTCTGCGGGCCTGCGCCCAGGCGGTGGCATATTCGGAGTGCGTGTGTGCGACCCCGCCAATTTCAGGGAACTGGTTGTACAGCACGAGATGAGTGGGAAGGTCCGAGGAAGGCCGCAGATGGCCGTCCACCGTGTTGCCGAGCAGATCGGTGACGACCAGATGCTCCGGTCGCATGTCCTTATAGGGAACCCCGCTGGGCTTGATCACCACTAGGCCTTCCTCGCGCGAAATGCCGCTGGCATTGCCGAAGGTGTACAGAACAAGGCCGCGTCGTACCAGTTCCAGGTTGGCTTCCAGGACTTGCTCCCGCAAACGTTCCAGCATAATTTCCCTAATTTCTCCTATTCCAAGCAGCCATGAAGTAAGCGTTTTCTACGATTGAAAACATTTCTCCGGCAGTTGTCAATTGCAGATTTCATCCCTTCGGCGGTCTCGCATTTCTGTTGCGTAATTTCTCCGTGCGCCTGCCTGGCGGAGCGAGCGCGGTGGAGCGTCGCAATACCAGGCTGGTCGTAAGTTGGGATTCGATGCGCTCACGCGAAGGCGATTCGCGTTGCACTTCGCGCAACAGCGCCTGGAAGGCAATCTTCGCGAGCTCCATTTGCGACATCCGTACCGTCGTCAGCGGAGGAATGGTGTATTCCGCCATGCGGATGTCGTCGAACCCAATGACCGAAAGGTCGTTTGGTATCTTGAGATCGCATTCGTAGGCTTCCCGCAGCACTCCGATCGCGGTCATGTCGTTGGAGCACAGCACCGCGGTGGGCCGGCTGCTCAATTCGCTAAGTTTCATCAACGCCTGCATCCCGCCATCCATGTGGTGATTGCCTTCCATGATCAAGCCCGACGGAAGCCCGATTTCCTTCATGGCCGTCTTGAAAGCCGCTCTTCGTGCGATGGCCGATTTCAAATTGGACGGGCCGGAAATAAATGCGATGCGCTTATGCCGGAGCGCCGCCAAATGTTGCACGGCTTGGCGAATCCCGTGCAAATAATCGATTCGGATATTGACGATGCCCGGCGCGTCCGGCCCCACATCGACGAACACCAGCGGAACCTTCCGGAAGAGGAGGTGGTCGAGCACCGTGTCTTCCATGCCGAACGTCAAAATGGCCACGCCATCGACCCGGCGTTCGATCATGCGCCGTACCGCGGATTCCATCCGCTTCTGATCATGCACGGTCGAGGTCAACAGGATCTCGTAATCGTTCTCCACCGCAAGATTCTCGAACGTCTGCACAATTTCCGGGAAAAAAGGATTGGTGATTTCAGAAACGATCAGGCCAAAGATGCGGCTCCGCCCGGAGACCAAGGCCCGAGCCTGCGTGTTGGGGTAGTAGCCGAGCTTGTCGACTACTTTCCACACCCGCTTGGCAAGTTGCGGATCGACCGTGGGCACGCGATTGATCGCTCTCGATACCGTGGCCGTGGAAACTTTCGCCCGTCGCGCGATTTCACGAATATCCAAGGGGTTTGCGTGAAGAAGAAATACAAGACAACGCTACCACTTTAGCACAGCTTTCAAGCGGCTGCGGCGGGGATGTGCCAATTTGGGAAAACGTTTGCTACTTCCAAAATGGTATTTCAAAGAGATCTTGTCCAAGCAACGCAATTAGCGCTCCCGGATATTTCCACGAATCACAACGACTGACGCTGCCGGCAATTCGTAAGACGTAGCTGCCTCCGCAGTCTGCTTGAGATGCAGGATCGGCCCATCCGGATCGGCGTTGCCGGCGGTGTCCGCCACCACCGATGGCTGAGAAGGATATTCGGCATGTCCCGCCGGACGCGTATGTGCAGGATGCCAGCGATACTGATCCTTTCCGAAGATGGAGATCTCCACAGGTCCCTCGAATGAAAAGCTGCGCTCGCTCCCGCGTCGGTCGAATGTGATCTTCACGCGATAAGCGTTGCTCTGGTCGCGGTTCACCAGGAGCAGCGACCACTGCCCATCGGGACGTTTCAGACCATACGCCGTAACCAGCGCGTGCCCGGCACCGTCCTCGATGTCGCTCCGGGCTGGAAAGACGTCGTGCTCTTGCCCGCCAGGGGCGACCCATTCGAGATTGATGAGCTGTGAGGTAAAGAACTGCGCCAGCGGCTGCTGAATGGCGTAGTGGCGGTCGACCGTCAGCGTCCCGAATGTTCCTGGAGAATCATTGCAGCCGTGCTCCATCGGCAGCGGCAGATCGTGGAAGTAGTAGAGTCCTTTTCCTCCCGCGGTCAGGAACGAGCCGACATAATCGGCGAGCCAGAGTCCGGAAAAAATGTCCATATAGGTTTCGCTGGCGCTCGACGAGAGATTCCCCTCGGTGATGAAGAGGGGGACGTCGGCGGGTACTCCATCGTCGCGCCAGACTTGCATGATGTGACTTACAAGCTGGGGTTCGTCATACAGGCTACCCCAGGGAATTCTGCAGGGATCATAGGGATAGTGCTCGAAAGAGAAATAGGCCAGATCCTTGATGCGGTCGTGCCGTTTGAGATATTCGATGAACCGTGCGGTCCAGGATACGTTTCCCTGTGCATCCGGCCAGGTCAGGATGTCTTGATTGACTCCTTGAAACGATGGCCCGCCCAACTTGAGAGCGGGGTCGAGCCGGTGCAGCGCCGTCGCCCATTGAATATAGAGTGCGCCGTAGTCCTCGGGACTGAAGTATTGGCCGTCGGATTCTTCGCCCATTTCGACGTAAGAGATGGGATAGTTGCGCTTCTTGAGATAGGCAATCTGGGCCACGGCGTTGTCGGGAGTGTCGTAGATCAAAGCGACGGGAATCATAGCCGGAAGGCCTCGGGTCACGCCGCTGGTAAAAAATACGTCAAACCCCACTTGCGCCTGCTTGGTGGTGCCGATATCCGAAGCCTGATGCCACGGGTCTACCGAGGAGCAATACGTCGTGGTCTGTTCCTGGTCGGGTATATGTCGCAGGGTGTCGTGGAAAAGGCCATCCGAAGACGATGTTCCGAGATAGATCTCGCGGATCGCATAGCCGGCACAAGCCCGCTGATCGGAGGACGACTGCGCGCTGCAGGTATTTGAAGACGCGGTCATCAGAATGCGTACGAAGCGGACGGGAAGGGGAGTGGCACTGAGACGTAGAACGGCCGATCCGCCGCGGCCGTGGTCGACCGTGCCCAGCGGATAGGACTGCCACACTCCATGCACGGGATCATGCATTGGATCTTCGACTCCGACCCAGTGCTGCACCACAAATTGAGTGGCATAAGGCTCCGCCCATACGATGCGGATGCTGTCGACGGGCTGCGTTTGCGCCATGTCGATCACCACCCATTGGGGATGCAGCGCATCGCTTTCGCCCGTGAAGTGCTCGGTAAGATACGGATTGCTCTTCCAGTAGGTGCTCTCATCGCCATCGGTGAGACGAGAGAAGCCGGCATCGGGAGTGCCATCGTTTCGCGTAAAGCCGCGATGCGGCAACGAATATCCATAGGAATAACGGATGGGATCGCCCGATGTGGTCGAGCCAGTGAAGTAGCCTTTTTCGCCGGCCTCACTCCATGTGCCCTGAGGATTCCAATGCCAGGCCTCAATGGTGAGTTCGGTGTTGTTACGGTAGGTAATCGGCTGCCAGCCGGCAGCCAGAGCGCGGCTCAGATTCGGCTCGACCAGGTCGTAGTCAATTGCCTCGGCAGGGATGCGATCGACGCCGGCACCGAGAGTTTCGTTGGGACGAAAGCGATTGGTGGAGCTGTCCGCCGCGATATCGACGTGGATGGTCTGGCCTTGGGAGAGCATGCCGAAAAACAACAACAATAAAGAAGACCACTTGAGACTTGCTGCGAATCGGTTCACGAGTACCTCCGGTCGATGAATCGTTGAATCGATAAATCGATGAATCCGTGCATGGCGGCGCCGCGCCCTGGCTGCTTAGGCATTGGGCACGAACGAACCTGGATTGCACGTCACCGGAAAGCATACGCATATTGAAACGTTTCAATCAAGGTATTTGTCGAAAAGCGGAATGGGCTCGTGGGAAGAGCGCGGCCACGCATGGCCGAAAACGGACCCGGAGTCACGCCGCCGGGCTACGTCCGGCTGTAATATTCGTACTTGCATTTTCGCCCATAAATTCACATAATGAAACGTTTTAATAAGGGACAAGATTCGATCCCGGAACTGATTCGGAGTGCGAGCGCCGTTTCATGAGCCTGATTTCCTCCGATCGATCCGCCGGACCTCGCCAGGAATTGCCGGGTGGCTTGTTCCGCTGGCGGGATGTGGACTCCGCCGCGACTCGATATTGTTTTAGAAATTGCTGACTGCGTGATGATCCGAACTGCGTGATGAAAGGACGGGTATGAGAACTTATTCCGAGCATTCCAGGTTGTGCATTCGCGTCGCGGTTGTGTTGTTGGCGGCCTTCGGTGTTTTAAGCGCCGGCGCTCAGGGGCAGAACGCGTCCGCCGCGTCTAAATCCAAGCTGACCAAGCGACTGGTTGGCGATTATGGATATTGGAGTAAGTACCAGACTCCGTCTTATGGAGTGCCGCAGATCCCTTTCTCGAAGCTGACGCATATCAACCACTTCGGCGTCGGTTTCGGTTCCGACGCGACTCTCTCAGTTCCCGATGGATTTCTCGATCCAACGCTCATTCGCAAGGCGCACAAGGCGGGAGTCAAGGTACTCGTCGGCGTGGGTGGCGATTTCCCGGCGTTCGATGCCCATCCGCAGTTGATATCGGTTCTTGCGGGCAACTTGTTAGCTTTCATCGCCGAGAACGGATACGATGGCGTCGACCTCGACTGGGAGTATCCCACGGCCGAGGAAGCCAATACGTTTTACAGCTTGATGGTGGCCCTGCGGACGATATTGCCCAGTCCGAACTACGTGATTTCCGTCGATGCCGCACCGTGGGGAGGCGCGGGATACGATGTTCCCCAGGTGGATCCCTTCCTCGATTATTTCAACATTATGCAGTATGACTGCGCTGGCCCCTGGACGGCGGATGGGCAGCTGAATTCCGAGATTATTTGGGATCCGGCCGATCCCGATCCGTGGGAGTGCCAGCCCGGTGGTGCGGCCAACGAGGCGATTGCCATTTTTCTTCAGGCCGGCATTGCCCCGTCGCAACTCAATATGGGCACGCCTTTTTACGGGTACTTTTACCATAACGTAAGTCAATTATTTGGAGAATGCCCGAACGCCAGCCATGAGAAAGATGGTAACTGCGACGCCTCGGTTGTTACCGTGAACTATGGCACTTTCATCAAACAGCGGATCAACCAGAAGGGCTGGGAAACGTTCTATGACGAAATTGCGCTTGTGCCCTACATGTTGAGATCGGATGGGAGGCCAGGCTTCATCACTTATGACGACATGTCCTCGACTTACTATCGCGTCTGGTACGCAGACTGGCAGCAGAATCTCGGCGGGACGTTCATGTGGTCGCTCGACGCGGATTATGATGGCCAATCGCAGGATCTGCTCGATCAGATGTATACAGCCAGTCTGCCGCCAGTCAATTAATGTGCGAAGCTATGGACGGGGCACGGAATCGCATGCGGCGTGAGAGTCGGGCGACAAGATCTTTTCGAAGTAGCGTGGCTGCATGCCGTTGTCGGGTAACGCCACGAGCGGTGATGGCCGCGGTTCTGGCCTTCTGCGCTCTTTCCGCGTGCACTCTCGCATTCGCCGGTCCTCCGCCGGGGCAATCCCTGGAACTCTCGCGGCCAGTTCGGCCCTGGGAGTTTGTGTCCGCGTTAGGTACGCGCGCTGGCATTCTGGGAAACGAGCAAGGGAACTTCGAGGCGTGGGTATATCCCTTTAAAATCCTGAGTGATTTTCATCTGCTATTTCACGTGGACGGCGCGGTTGTGCCGGCAGAGACGCAGGCGCGTAGTTTGATTGTCCGTCCTGAATCCACCACCATTGTCTACGCTGGCGACAATTTCTCAGTGCGAGAAACCTTGTTTGTGCCTGTGCATGAACCGGGCGCTATCATCGCCCTGGAAGTCGATACCACCAAACCGCTGGAGATCGAAGCGGTCTTCGAGCGCGATTTTCAACTGCAGTGGCCGGCCAACTTCGGCGACGCGAGCGAGGATTGGGACCCTGGTCTGCGCGCCTTCCGCTTCTCGGACGATGCGGGAAAATATGACGCCTTGGTCGGATCACCCTCCGCTACGAAAACCTCCGAGGAATACTCCACTAACTATTTCTCTTCCCGCCAGAACTCTTTTCTTCTGGGCCCGACGGAGAAGGGAATAGACACGAAGTTCATCGTGATTGCCGCTTCGTATACGGGGCGTTCGCCGCTGGCGCGGCTTTACGAGCACTTGTCAAAGGACTACGCAAGTCTTTTATCTGACTCCGCCAGCTTCTACCGCGACTATCTGGCGAACACCGTACGCGTTCACCTTCCGGATGCTCAACTCGAGAGCGCGTATGACTGGGCGAAGGTGAGCATGTTGCAAGGCGTGGCCGAAAACCCGTTTCTGGGTAAAGGGCTGCTGGCGGGATTCGACACGTCGCGCGGTGGGTACCGTCCGGGCTTCGCCTGGTTCTTTGGCCGGGACGCCGCGTGGACTTCGTTTGCGCTAGACGCGGCGGGCGATTTTTCGGATGCTCGCAGTGCGCTGGAATTTCTGAGTAAGTATCAGCGAGCCGACGGAAAGATTCCGCATGAGATTTCCCAGACCGCCACTTTTGTGGATTGGTTCAAAACGCCATGGGCATTTGCATCGGCGGACGCAACCCCACTGTTCATGATCGCGGCGGAGGATTATGTGACCCGCAGCGGAGACGTCGAGTTCGCCCGCGCGCACTGGGATAGCCTCTGGAAAGCCTATGGGTTCCTGCAATCGACTTATGGCGCTCAGGGATTCGCTCAAAACGCCGGCGTTGGTCACGGCTGGATTGAGGGGGGGCCGCTGTATCCGGTGCAGAGCGAGCTGTATCAGGCGTCGTTGGGAATCGAAGCGGCAAAGGCGCTTTCGCACCTCGCTCATCTCTTGGGCAAGGAGGATACTGCTCGCGAACTGGCGCAGACGTTCAATCGGCAGAAGCCGCTGTTGGACAAAACCTTCTGGTCTGCCGACAAGCAGATCTACGCCTACGCCCTCGATTCGAATGGCAAGCGACTGGAAGTGGCCAGCGTTCTTGCGACGGTCCCGATGTGGTTCGGACAACTCAACGCTGAGCACGCTCAAAAAATGATTGAGACACTTGCCGGTCCCGATCATCAGGCGGATTGGGGCATGAGGATTCTTTCTTCACACGATCCGAACTATGACCCGGGCGGATATCACTACGGATCGGTGTGGCCGCTGTTCACGGGCTGGGCGTCGATTGGCGAGTATCGTTATCACCGCCCGCTACCGGCGTACTCGAACTTGCGGGCCAACGCGCTGCTCGCGCTGGACGGGTCGCTTGGCCATGTCACCGAAGTTCTTTCCGGCGACTACTATCAGACGCTCGCGACCGGCTCGCCACATCAAATCTGGTCAGCGGCGATGGTGGTGAATCCGCTGCTGAGCGGATTGCTGGGACTCGACACGGATGCGGCCATTTGTCATTTGGTTTTCGCCCCACACGTTCCGGCGGATTGGAATTCGTTTTCGGTCGAGAACGTGCAACTTGGCGGCCAGTCGTTAAGTCTGTCTTATCACCGGACGCCTGACAAGATCCGACTGCAAGTGCAATCAATGGGTGCAAAGCAGGACGCCAAGCCGGGTACAAAAGAATGTTCCGTCGAGTTTTCTCCGGCTGTAAGTCTGCGTGCCAGGATCAAGCAGGTTCAATTCAATGGCCACAAGCAGCCGTTCCATCTGGACGCTAACTCATCAGATCAGCACATAACCATAGAGCTGCCAATTGCTGCGGGCCAGAACATCGTGGAAATCGGGATGGAGAACAATTTTGAACTGAGTTCGTCGCCGGCTCTTCCGCCGTTGGGGAGCACCAGTCGAGGCTTGCGCGTGATTTCCGAATTGTGGACGCCGGCGCGGGACGCTTTAACATTGCTGCTTTCGGGTAGAACAGGCGTAAGCTACGAGCTCTCGGCTTGGAACGCGGGTCAGATTTCTTCAGTCGATGGTGCTCAACTCGACAGGACTACCGAAGCGGCTGCTAAAGTGCGTGTGCAACTACCGGCCAGCGCGCCCGGCGGCGATGCGCAGGCTTCCGTCGTGTTCCACTTTGTGGCGAAATAAGTCTGCGCGGAAGAACGAAAAAGTTGCAAGATCGTGAATATCATGTCTTGAATGTCATGGAGGACTGCGCAAATGCTTAGAAGTCTTAAGGAGATCGTCTTACTATTCGCTGGGATCGTCCTCTTACTTCCTGCCGCTCAGGCCGAGAAACGCGCCGTGGATGCGGAAGGTCACGAGTGGTGGAAGCATGCCGTCTTCTATGAGCTCTATCCGCGCAGCTTTGCCGACAGTAACAATGACGGCGTCGGGGATCTCAAGGGCATCGACTCGCACCTGGATTATCTGAAGGATCTTGGCGTCGATGCCATCTGGATTACGCCCTGCTATCCCTCGCCCCAGGTCGACTTCGGCTACGACGTTTCCGATTACGAGAACATCGATCCGATGTATGGAACGATGAAGGACTTCGAGCATCTGGCGCGCGATGCCAAGAAGCATGACATCCGCATCATCATGGATTTTGTGCTCAACCACACGTCCCCTCAGCACAAATGGTTCCTGGATTCGGCGTCCTCGCGTAACTCGACGCATCGCGATTGGTACATTTGGCGCGATGGCAAGGGGCCCGGCATTCCGCCCAATAATTGGCTATCCGGCTTTGGCGGGTCGGCCTGGCAATTTGATCCCAAGACCGGCCAGTATTACTACCATTACTTTGCCGTCGGCCAGCCCGATCTTAACTGGCGCAATCCTGCAGTTGAAAAGGCGATGTTCGATGTCACACGCTTTTGGTACAAGCACGGTGTTTCGGGATTTCGCCTTGATGCCGTTGATCTTTTGTTTGAGGACCCGAATCTTCACGACAATCCTATACTGCCGGATAAGAACGAATTCGGCGACCCAAATATGGAGAATAAGTACAACGACAAGTTGCCCGAGGTCCACACCGAGCTGAAAAGGTTGCGCAAGGTTGCTGATGACTACGATGCCGTCTTGATCGGAGAGACTTACACATCGAACCGGGAAGAACTCAAGGAATATTACGGCGACCACAATGATGAAGTCCAATTGCCGATGGATTTTATGTTCTGCGAGGTTAATAAGCTTTCGCCCGCCGATTTCCGCACCCAGATCGCCAACGCGGAATCGACAGGCGGATGGCCTGTCTATGTGATTGGCAATCACGATATGCCGCGTTCTTACAATCGCTACGGCGACGGGCAACACAACGACCAAATTGCAAAGGTAATGGCAGGCATGTATCTGACGCTGCGCGGTACTCCGGTAATGTATTACGGCGAAGAATTGGGTATGGAGAACAACGATCCAGTTCGCAAGGAGGATGTGAAGGACCCCATCGGCGTAGCCGGATGGCCGAAGGAAAAAGGCCGCGATGGTGAACGCACTCCGATGCAGTGGAACGACTCCCCCAATGCCGGGTTTAGCCAGGCCACTCCCTGGTTGCCCGTTCCCGCCAGCTATAAGACGCACAATGTGGCGGGTGAACTGAAAGACCCTGATTCCGTTTTGCAGTTTTATAGACGGCTTCTGGCGTTACGTCATCACGAGCCCGCGTTGCTAGACGGAGACTACGTCGCACTCAATCCAGACAATCCCAACGTCCTGTCGTACCTTCGCCGTTATAAGAATGAGGCGGTACTCGTGGTTCTCAATATGTCTAACACAGCGCAGAAGATCGGTTTCGATCTCTCGGCGGAGGGCTTTGCGTCCGCTAAGACTGTGCCTTTGCTGACGACTCTCGCCACTCCGGCTGCGGGAAGGTTGGATCAGTTCGATCTAGAACCGTTTGCGGTTTACATCGCGCGAATTACCCGCTGAGATAGGTTCCGAGGTTGATTTCATGGATAGCTTTTACAGAGCGCACCGTTCGTTCGCAGAATCCAAGATTCGCCTATGCATGCTGGAACGTTTACTATCCCTGCGCCTCCCGCGTAAATTACGGATGATGTGCCTTGCAATCTTGTTGCTGTGCTGCTGTGTGTGGGCGCAGCCTGAAAGTGACCGGAGCGCGCAGCTCTCAGGCTTGGTCATACCTCATGCTTACGTCCAGAAGCGGGCGTCGAGTTACGACCGCACAGGGGGGAATGACGATTTCGTCAAGATCGCTCCCGGCGAGACGATAAGCGTGCTCGACGCGCCAGGTCCGGGGACGATTACCCATATCTGGATCACGATTGCATCGCCGGAGAAATATCATTTAAAGAAACTTGTGCTGCGCATGTTTTGGGACGACGAAGCCTCGCCGAGCGTGGAGGCTCCGGTCGGCGATTTTTTCGGCCTTGGGCTAGGAGACTACTTTCAATTTGAATCGGTTCCTCTATCCGTGGGCTCCGATAAAGCGCTGAATTGCTTCTTCCCCATGCCTTTCCGGAAGCGCGCGCGCATCACTATTACCAATCAAGGGAGCGAAAATGTCGACTCGTTCTATTTCAATATCGACTACCAGGCATTGAGCAAAGACCTCGCCGCCGATACCTTGTACTTCCATGCCCAGTATCGGCAGGCGACTCCAGCCAAAGGGTGGACCAGCGCTTGGGAATCCAACGAGACGCCGGCTGTGAATGCGAAGAAGAATCTCGATGGAAAAGACAACTACGTATGGCTGGATGCAACCGGGCAAGGCCACTTCGTGGGCGTAACCATGTCGATTCTCCAGAATCAGGATGGCTGGTGGGGCGAGGGCGACGACATGTTTTTTATCGACGGGGAGAACCTTCCGTCCATCAATGGCACCGGCTCGGAGGATTACTTCCTCGGAGCGTGGGATTTTGGCGATCATCCATTCTCGTATGGCCTATACGGAGCGCCGGTCAAGGGCCCGGAGTTCGCAGGCAGCCGTTCCTCCGTGTATCGGTTTCATTTGGATTCGCCGATTCCATTTACTAAGAGTCTGAAGGCGACCATTGAACATGGCCACGCGAATCATCGTTCCGATAACTTCTTCTCTGTCGCTTATTGGTATCAGAACGAACCACATGCACCGTTTCCTGCATTGCCTGGGGTTGAAGAGCGCATTCCCCGGCTCTATGCCGTCGGAGGTCCCGGGAATGCTGCGAAGTGACCGCCTGCACGTGGCTCGACGGCGAATCTTTTCAATCCTGCTGATTCTCGCTTCCTGCATTGCCGCGTTGCCTTCTTCCGCGCAGCAGAACGCAGCGGCGGCTCGCCCGCTGGTAGTCGGATACTTTCGTGGCGACAGCATGCGCCGGCAGTTCTTTTTCAAGGATCTGATCGCGCGTGGTGCGGCTCCCATACTCGATCAAATCAATTACTCGCAGGCCAACATTGCCAACAACCGGTGTATCGTAGCGGACCCGGCGGCCGACCTGAATTACTCGTTCTCAGCCGAGAATAGCGTGGATGGAACCGCCGACGCTCCCAATCTTCCGTTGCGAGGCAACTTTCATCAATTGCAGGAATTGAAACGCTTGTATCCGTACATCAAGGCTCTGATTTCTATCGAGGGCAACGCCGACGTGTTCGTGAAAGCGGCGCAACCCGAAAATCGGAGCGCTTTCGTCGCCTCCTGCGTTCAGCAATTCATTCGAGGCAAGATTGCCGATGGAATCGAGGCGCCCGGCCTATTCGACGGCATTGATGTTGATTGGGAATATCCCGAGCCAGCCGACAAGCTCAACTTCATTGCGCTGCTGGGCGAGTTCCGCCGCCAGATGAATGCGGCCAGGCCAGGTTTGTTATTGAGTGTTGCCATGGGCACCACCCGCGCCTCCTACCAACACCTTGACATGCCAGCCGTGGCGCTTTATGCGGACCAGGTCGCGATCATGAACTACGATTACGCCGGACCCTGGAGCAAGAAAACCGGTCTGGTGGCTCCACTCTATGCTTCGCCGGGGGACCCGGAAATCGCCGGGGACGTGGATTCGACGATCCGCAGTTACATCGAGGCCGGGGTTCCAGTCTCCCGCATGTTGATGGGGCTGCCTTTCTATGCCTATGCGTGGCATCAGGTCGCGCCAGATAACCATGGCCTTTTTCAGCTTGGCGAGCCGGATCGCATCGATGTTCTTTATAACTACATCGTTTCCATTCAAAACAAATTCACCGTATATCGCGATCCGAAATCCATGGCGCCGTGGCTGTTCGATGGAAACACTTTCTGGACTTATGACGACGACTTATCCATTGCCGCCAAAGTTCGATATGCAAAGGAGCGGGACTTGCGCGGGATAATGATCTGGGAGCTAAGTGGCGACACCGCGGATGGAAAACTGCTGAAGACAATCGCAGCAGAACTCGGCCGTCATGATCAAGCCGGAAACGTCGGCCACGGGGCACAGTAGGCTCGCCGTGGCAACGCCTCTTTCCGGGGTGAGACTCCGACTCGCGCAGCTACGAAAGTGTCATAACCAACTTGGTCACGGATGCAGGCGAAAAAATAAACTTCGAGATCGGCCCCTTCATCGTGGGTTGTTCTCTGGGGGCAAGCGCGTCGGGCTCCGCGAACGTGTTGCGGGCGTGGATGTCGCTGTGTGTGAGCACGGTAGCAATCGCTGACTGGATGGTGGCTCCCCGCACGGCAATCTCCGTTTCGCGGGGTTCGCTGACATTCGAATTCACAACCGTGAGTACAAGTTGCTTCTCGTGCAGCGAGGCCGAACCCTTCAGGCTCCAAAACGAAGCGGGATTGCCGTCGCGCTGATAATGAACCGAGGGCGCGGAGAAAATGGTCCGCAGCGATTGGCCGCCTTGATGCGCAGCGTACATCTTGAATACGTGACCGACTGGTGTCACACAGAATTTGTCTTCATGCGCAAGATACAGACTGTTCAGGCAGTTGATCAGCTGCGCACAGTTTGCCATCGCGATCTTTTCCGGATTCTGGTTGAAGATGTCCAGCGTCATCCCGCTAAACACCGCATCTCGCAGGGTCGGAGTCTGTTCCAAAATGTCTCCCGCAGTCGCTTCGCTGCCCGGCCGGTACCAAGGTCCCCATTCATCGACGACCAGCTTGATATGGTGTTGGCGATCGATCTCGCCCATGATTTGCCAGTGCCCGTCGATGAGAGACCGCATGACCTCGCCTTGCCGCAGCAGTTCGTACCAGTCCACGACATCAAACTTGAGCGCGTCGCCTTTGCCTTCATCCCAATCGCTGGTGCGGCCGCGACTCAGGTTCCAAGCATAGTAATGGAGGGCCAAGCCGTAGATGGAGCGCAGTTCATCCGGCCCCTTGCGCGCAATCTCTTCAAGAAAGCCGCGTGTCCAGTCCCAGCTATCATCGTTGGGCCCAGACGCGATCAACGAAAGGTCCATCCCGTAGCGCGGAACCCAGGTCGTGAACCGTCGGAATTCCACGGCGTATTCCTGAGCGGTGAAATTACCACCGCATCCCCAGGATTCATTGCCCACTCCCCAGAAACGCACCTGGAATGGGTCGGCGTACCCAGCCGCCGCGCGCGTCGCCGCTAAAGTCGTACTTCCTGCCGGAGAATTGCAATACTCTACCCAGCGGTAGAATTCCTCGGGCGGTAAGCTGCGCACATTGGCCGCCAGATAGGGCTGGCTGCCGATCAATCGGCAAAAATGGATGAATTCGTTGGTGCCAAACTGATTCGGATCATACTTATGACTGGCAGGCGAGCCCGCCGGTTCAATGTCGCCCCAGAAGTTGGTTCGACGCGGGCGATTGGAGGCGGGGCCGATGCCGTCGCGCCAATCGTAGCTGTCGGCAAAACAGCCGCCCGGATAGCGAACCACCGGCGGCTTGATTTGTCTCATCTCCTCGACTAATCGTTTCCGAATTCCGCCAATGTTGGCGACCTTTGAGTTCTCTCCTACCCAGATTCCGTCATAGACGACTCCACCCAGATTTTCCGTGAAGTGCCCGTAAATGTCCGGAGAAATAACTCCCAAAGGCTCGTCGAGGAGAATCTCGATTCTCGAATCCGTGCCGGTTGCCGATGCCGCCAATGGGTACTTGGAGATGAGCAGTCCGCCCATTCCCAAGGCACTGCCTCTCAGAAATTCACGTCGTCCAATCATCGATGGCTCCTTGCTTCCGACATGTTTGCGATTCATGGTTGTCGGAATGGCCGATTTCTAATTTCCGTCCAGCGCCGCCGATGGCCACCCATCGTTCCAGGTCAGGGTAGAGATCTGCAGAAAGGGATGTCCTGTAGTAGCGTCATAAGCGTGGAAAACGATGATGTCTCCGTCCTTGTGCATGAAGATCGACTCCCCGCCCGGTCCCAGCCAGCGACTGTTGCCTGCTAACAACGGGCTTCCTCCACCGTCCGTCATCGGTTTCCCGTTCTTGTCCAGATAAGGCCCGATCACACTTCGCGAACGGCCTACCATGGTCTTGTAAGTGCTCTTAGTCCCCCGGCAGCACAGGTCGAAGGAAACGAAGAGATAGTAGTAGTCAGCATGATAAACGACAAACGGCGCCTCAACCGCCTGCCAGTCCGGTGGCAGGCCTCGAGGCGCGGGAGGAGGGTTGTCGGGGCGTTTCCGGCTCGCCAGAGAATACAGACGGGTATCTTCCGTCGACAGCTTACCCGTCTTGCGATCAAGTTTCCGCATCTTGATTCCGTTCCAGAAGCTGCCAAACGCCAACCATGCTTGTCCGTTTTCGTCCAGGATCAGGTTCGGATCAATCGCGTTGAAATCGTCGTCCGCCTTGGATTGCAGTACCAGCCCCTGATCCACCCAATGGAACTGCGGATCTTTCGGATCCAAAGTACTGTTGGTCAGCAGGGCGATGCCCGAGGTATTCACGCCGAATGCAGAATACGCATAATACAGATGGTAGAGACCATCGAAATAGGAAATATCCGGGGCCCATAGTTCTTTCGTGTTGGGACTGACATTTCGGATCCAATCGGGGATTCCCGGCAGCACATACCCGCATCGGCTCCAGTGATGCAGATCCGGGGAACAGCGAATCGGCAGCTCACCGTCCCGCTTCGGTTCGGTCGCCGTGCCGAACAGATACCAGTTGCTGCCTTCTTTGATGATCGACGGATCGTGCGCTCCTTCGACATCTCCCTCGACTTTAATAACGTGAGCCAAGTTGGAAGCCGATGGTTGGCCGTAGCTGGTTGCCGAGGATAATGTGATCGCGAATACCGCGGCACAGACAAACATAATAATCATTCCCGTTCTCATGCTGTATCCCTCCCAGGGACCTGCAACGATGTTCTCGACTGACGCAAACCGTGCGACGGCCGCGCCCCAGTCACAAAGCAATTCTCGCGTGATGCAACCTCCGCCTTTTACCGACAGAGAACGCCGCATGGGCAGTTGGTTCCCTTGTGACCGCACTTTAGAGAATCACCGCCAATCATCGTAAGTCGCCGTTCCTGCATCACCGCTCCAGCCGAGCCGACTGGCGTGAGTTGGAGCCATGGCCGTCGACTTCCTGCGCAACAAGTTGGTCCGCAGTATGTATTCGGTCCCATTTGGCGTGGGATTCTCCCGTTCCACTTCCGTAAGAAGCGCCTTGAACGCCAACATGGCTAGCTCGGCCTGTGACATTTGCACCGTAGTCAAAGGGGGCAACATAAATTGTGCCAGTCGCACGTCGTCAAAGCCGATCAGCGATAAGTCGCGCGGAATGACGACGCCCTCTTCGTAGCTCTTCTTCATCACGCCAATGGCGGTCAAGTCATTTGAGCAGAGGATTGCCGTGGGTCGAATCGGGGCCTTCAGTAGTTGCGCAGCTGCTTCCATGCCTCCTTCTGTCCCGTGATCTCCCTCCACGATCAAGAGTGGGTCGTTCGTGAGTCCAATTTCCTCCATCGACTGTAGAAACGCGTCCCTCCGCGCGACGGCTGATTTCAGTTTCAGCGGACCGGTTACGAAAGCGATTCGTTGATGACGCAAGGCTGCTAGATGTTGGATTGCCTGGCGAATGCCGTGCAAGTAGTCGATGCGTATGTTGCTGATCCGGGGAAGGGGAGGGCCAACATCCACGAAAACCAGTGGGACTCGACGCGACTTCAGGTCTTCGAGCAGCAATTCCTCCATTCCGAATGTCATCACCGCCACCCCCTCGACGCGCCGCTCAATCATTCGCCGAACCGAGCTCGCCATCAGCTTGGGGTCGTGGACGGTGGATGTCAGAAGGATCTCGTACCCATGCTCGACGGCGATCCTCTCGAACACCGCAACGATCTCCGGGAAGAAAGGGTTGGTGATCTCGGAGACGATCAGACCGAAGATTCTGCTTTTCCCGGAGACCAGCGCCCGTGCCTGAGTATTCGGGTAGTATCCCAGCTCATCGACGACTTTCCAGACGCGCCTCGACAGCGCGGGGTCCACGGTGGGCAGGCGATTGATGGCGCGCGACGCCGTGGCCGTCGAAACTCCTGCGCGCTTCGCGATTTCCCGGAGATCCATATTCCCCTTTTCGAATGCGAGTCATCGTCCTTGCGATTTGGCTGCCACGCGATAGAGCGCAGCACCATGCGGCGGCAGCGCAATTTCGAGCGCGCGCGCAAAGCCAAGATCCTTGTGCTCCCACAGATCGCGCAAGACATATTCCTTTCCCGAAAGTCCCAGGTCGCTCCACGCGTATTGGACCGTTGCCGCCTTATCTTCGAGGTTGAACGCAGCGAGGTAGTACCCCTTTCCTGAAACTGGCTGAGCCAACCAAATGGATGTCTTATTGGTCGCGATTACCTGGTGGTTCCCAGTTGAGCGCTGATCAACGGCAATAACCTCTGGATTCGTCAGCAATGACGTGGTCCAGGTATTGCTGGCGGTCAGATCGCCGCCCAACATCAAAGGCGAACGGAAGATGCACCAAAGCGTCATCAGAGTTCGCTGTTCATCATGTGTAAGCCGCGTCTCGCGCGCCTGACCCCAGCCCGGAGTGGGTCCCAAACGGCCGATTGGCAGCATGTCCGCATCCGCCCAGTGTCCCGGTCCGGAGAGAGTTGCCCATTGTGCCGCCCGAACGAACTGGTCACCCACGCCTTGGGGATAGTCCGTGCTGCTGTGCCATAGGTCCCAGATATCATCGGAGATGCGCCACATTTGCGCGTACTTTCGCATTTCATCAGTCTTCTCGACGGGCGCAGGCCCAGGCGAAAGGCTGAGGACAATCGGTCGCCCGGTCTTCCGGAGCGCCAGGCTCAACATGCGAATCTCATCGCCTTTATAGGGATGGCTGCCGATGCAATCGACCTTGACGAGATCTACGTCCCAACTGGCATAGAGTTGCGCAATGGAGTCGTAATAAGCTTGCGCTCCCGGTTTCGCAGCATCGAGCCCATAGTTGTCGAAATTCCAGGGACAGGTATCCGAAGTATCTGCCGCGTCCAACGCGTGGAAATCTGAGCCGGCGATGGGCGAATTTCTCTCCACCGCCAGCTTGGGAAGACCGCGGAGAATGTGGATGCCGAATTTAAGCCCAAGGGAGTGCACGTAGTCCGCGAGCGGCTTGAACCCTGCGCCGTTCGCAGCCGTCGGGAATCTGTTCGCCGCTGGAGTATATCGGCCATAGCCGTCCAAGCTGAACTCCGATGTCTTCGAATTGCCTTCAGGAACCGGGTTGGTGACAAACCATTCCGAGTCGACCACGGCATATTGCCAACCGTAAGGTTTGAGGTGCGCGGCTAGCCACTCGACGTTGGCTCTGAATTGGGCATCGTTGACAGTCGCGCCGTACCCATCCCAGCTATTCCATCCCATTGGTGGAGTCTCGGCCAGCGCTCGCGCGTTGGTTGCTTCTCCTGCCGCCTTCTTCGGCGAAGCCTTGGTCTGTCCCCACGCATTCGTCAGCAGCGAAGCAGAAATGAGAATGAATACGAGATTGTGCAAGACCGGACGATTCTTCATCATTGTCCGTTTCTTCCTTTGTTCAAACGGGTCCTGCAGAGCGAACTGCAGGGCAAACGTTTACCTCCTATAAAATCTGTGTATGACTTTCAATAGGGCGGAATCGAGTAGCACACGGTGTTTTACAGTAGATTTCTTTTAGATACAATGACATAGAGCGCACTTGCGGCGGCATCGTAGCACGGGATCAGAGAGGCTCGCTGAGTTTCTTGGATGACAACCGCAAGTCCAGCGTGATAGACCATGCTGTAGCGAAGAGGTGGATTGATGGCCGCACCATCCGGGTCGGTGGCGAGTGTAGACTCTCCCAAAGGACGCCCGCCTATCGTCGAAGTGGATAAGTCAGAAATTCTCAAAGAGCTGGAAAACATCCTGGCCAGCCCCTCCTTTCGAAACAGCAGCCGCAGTAAACAGTTTCTCTCCTTCGTCGTCCAACACCGCCTCGACGGGCATGACGAACTGCTGAAGGAGCGTAGCATTGGAGCCGATTTGTTCCACCGTCCGGCTGATTACGCCACCGGAGACGACCCGGTAGTTCGAGTCCAGGCCGGCGAAGTGCGGAAGCGGCTCGAGCAGTACTATCATGAATTTCCTAACCCCTCCGCCGTACGCATCGACCTTCCCGTAGGAACTTATGTTCCCGAATTTCACCACACGGCTGCCGAGTTGCCCGTTGAGACTGTAACTCCGCCTGCCCCGCTCAAAGAACCCAGGAATAAATGGAAAGTGCTGGCTTGGACGGCGCTTGCCATCAACCTGGCGCTAGTCGCGGTCTCGGTCGCTCCCGGCATCCACCGCCGAGTGGCCCGACCCTCGCCCTTGCAGCAGTTTTGGGCCCCCGTCTTTTCCACTTCACAACCCGTACTTGTCTGTCTTCCCAAGCCCGTCTTGTATCGCCCGTCTTCCTCGCTATACGACAAGTACGCAAAGACCCATCCCGGCACATTCCAGACACAAGTCGAGAGGTTTAACCAACCGCTCCCTCTCGATCCAAATGAAAAGATCGTATGGAAAGACATGGTCACCTTCCCCGATTTCGGTCTGGTCTCAGGCGACGTTTACGCTGCCTTTCGAATTTCCGAGGCATTAGGCCAGATCGGCAAGCCAAGCCAGATTAGGATTGGCGGCGAATCGTCATTCGACGAGCTTCGCAATTCTCCTGCCGTCCTGATTGGATCGTTCAGTAATCGGTGGACGATGGAAATGACCTCCGACCTGCGTTTCGTGTTTGAAGAGAGGGACGGCATCCTCTGGATCCATGACCGAACCTCTCCGGAGAAAAAGTGGTTCTGCCGTCTGGGGCCGCACCAGGAAGTCGTCGTGGATTTTGGAGTTGTCACCCGATTGCTGGACTCCAAGACCGGCCATTCGGTGGTCAGCGTGGCAGGCATTACGGCACCTGGCACCGACGCCGCGGCGCAATTCATCTCCGACCCTGAATACTTGTCAGAACTAGCGCGGACGGCGCCTCCCGGATGGGAGAAGAAAAACATGCAAGTCATTGTGCAGACATCGGTTATCGATGCAGGTGCCAGCCCCCCTCACGTGGTGGCGGTTCATTATTGGTAGCGTCCTTCCTCTCCGACTTTGTCGTCGATTTGAAAGACTAATTGCAACGAATCCAAAGAGATGCTAACGGTAGCCCACCGTTTGCATACCGTGTGTTACTCGAAAACCTGGGGCCGAAAGGCCTCTTATGGTACCGCGCAAGTACGCAAACGTTTACTCGGAGTCCTCGTTCGAAACCGAGCAGCTCATGAACAAGCCACATCCCCGGCTCGCCCACGTTCGCCGCAGCTCTTCCTCATTCGCTCGGGCCAGCAAGTGGCTGATCGTGCTCCGTGGCACGTTCGCTCTCTGTCTCCTTCTCCTTCCAAGCTGCGGCGGTGGTTCTTCCGGTTCTTCCTCAGCTCCGCTGGCCGTTACCACGACGTCTCTGCCTGGTGGCACGGTGACCGTGTCCTATTCAGCGACGCTGGCGGCAACCGGTGGGACTGGCACCGGCTATTCCTGGACCGTGTCTGGGGGCGCGCTGCCGGGAGGGCTGACTTTGGCGAGCGGCGGCACTCTCGCCGGAACACCAACCGCCGCCGGAACCTTCAATTTCACTGTCGAAGTCACGGATTCTTCAGGAACTCCGGCCACTGCCGGTCTCAGTCTCGTCATATCGGCGGTCGGCCCGCTGACAAATTACGAATTTACAGGCGATACCTCTCCCGTCCACGATCCCAGCATAATTCGACAAGGGACGACGTACTACGTCTTCTCCACGGATGCTTCTTCGAATCAAGGCGGCTTCATTCCCATCCGATGTTCCACCGACAAGATCGCCTGGTCGGCCTGCGGCTATGTCTTTACTGTGTTGCCGTCGTGGATCTCCACCGCTGTTCCTCAGGCAACGGAAATATGGGCGCCGGATATTTCGTACTTCAACGGCGCCTATCATGTGTACTATGCGGTCTCTTCCTTTGGCTCGAATGTCTCGGCTATAGGATTAGCGACGAACACTACCCTGGACTCCACGGATCCGAATTACAGCTGGATTGACCAGGGACTGATTTTGCAGTCTTCATCTTCCGACAACTTCAACGCCATAGACCCCAACATCCTCGTGGACGCAGGTGGCTCCGTCTGGCTCACCTACGGAAGTTTTTGGACCGGAATCTACCAACAGCAGATCGATCCGGCGACCGGCCAAATCGAATCCGGCTCAGCGACCTACCATTTGGCCGAGCGTGCCTCCGATGTTGCCAACGATCCGATCGAAGGCTCTTCGCTGGTGTATGAGAACGGATACTACTATCTCTTTGTCTCGTGGGATTACTGCTGCGAATCGAATCCTGCGCAAAGCGACTACAAAATTGTAGTCGGCCGCGGAACCAGCCCCAATGGTCCATTCACCGACCAGAGCGGAGTTGATATGGTGGCGGGCGGCGGAACCATATTGCTGCAGGGAGATACCACGTGGGCCGGGCCTGGTGGTCAAACCGTATACATTGATGCGACCGACGGCGATCTGATTGTGTTTCACGCCCTGCTGCTATCGCAGAATGGATTGGACTATCTGTTTGTGAGGTCGCTGACCTGGGATAACGATTGGCCGGTGATCGGAACCTCGACGGACTCCGGCACAGCCGGCATCCGGCGCGTCACGAGAAAGAAAAAGGCTGCACGAACCGGAGAGCCCAGGGATTGAACTCGTCGCGAGGGCGAAAGGACGTTGGTGGACAAAACGCTTTGCCGGCGTAGAGGATTTGCAGGGAACCTGTACAGTTCGAAGAATTATTTGAAAACTGGAAGAGGCGGTCCCGGAAATGGTTTCAGGAATTGTGAGCAAACGCTTACTTAGGTTCTAAAAACTACTTGAACTCAGCCCAGGACAATATCGATTTTCTGGGCTGCTTGGAGACCATATAACGCATAACGTGCAACCGTTCATCCGTAGAAATCTTTTATCCTTCTTCCGCGTCGCGGGCCTGGCTTTTTTCGCCATACTCCTCGCTGCGCTGCCTGCTCTTGCCCAACTGGATACAGGGTCGATCAGCGGTGTCGTCACCGATCCTACCGGAAGTGCGGTCAAGGACGTCACCATCACCGCGAAGGAAACCAGCACCGGCACAACTTACAAAACGATCAGTTCCGGTACGGGATACTACGTGTTTCCTTCTGTGCGTACCGGCACCTATGAGTTGAGGGCGGAGCCCTCCGCCGGCTTCAAGACTGCGGTCTACTCAGGTGTGGTCGTGACCGTAGCCTCGCACATTGGTCGCGACATCGCGCTTGTTGTAGGTACAGTGTCAGAGACGGTGGCCGTAACGGCCGACGTTTTGACACTGGAGACAGAAAGTTCTGAGGTTGACGCGAGTATTACCAAGGATCAGGTCTACGATCTTCCCCTGGCTGTAACCGGAGCCTTGCGTTCGATTTCCTCGCTGGAGTTTCTCGTGCCCGGCGCAGTCGGTCCCGGAACATCTGTGGGTGGGGCCGCCGGCTTGCAAATGAGCAAGATCGCCGGCGGTCAGACCGAAGGAACCGACTACCTGGTGGATGGCATCACCACCAACCGGATGCAAAATGGTTCGGGCTCGTTTGACATCGTTTCCCCTTCGGTGGAATCGATTCAGGAATTTCATGTGGACATCTCCGGGATGTCGGCGGAATTCGGCAGAACCACCGGCGGACTGGCGAACTACAAGACGCGCTCCGGAACCAACCAATATCACGGCGCGGTTTTCGATTATTTCAAGAATGCTGCGCTGGACGGCAACAACTGGTTCAATAACGGCTACGCCGCACTCAATCCGTCGGAGAGCTCATTACTCAAGCGCCCGGCCGACACCAAGAACAATTACGGCATTTCCATGGGCGGCCCAATCCGGATTCCGGGTGTGTACGATGGTCACGACAAGACCTTCTTCCTTTTCAGCTACGAGCAGCTGTTCTATCACACCGGCGGATCCCCCACGGCGAATATTCCAACCCCGGCCGAGCTCGGCAGCGACGGGCAATACTTCGATTTCTCGTCTACGCTCGGTGGCCCCATCCTTGACTCGAACGGGAACCAGGTCTACGGAGGGTGCAGCAACAACCCGGTACCGCTGAACTACGGTGAGATTTTTGATCCCCAATACGAGGCGAACAATTGCAACAGCACTCCGTTCCCCAACAACAAGATCCCGATCGGCCGTGAGAGCCAGGTGGCGCAGGCAGTGCTCAAGTACATGCCAGCCCCGAATTTAAGCGGCGGGACCAATAATTATGTCTACAAAACAAGTGACAACATAGCGCAGACAGTATTGAGCGTGCGGATCGACCAAAACCTCGGTCAGAAGCACAAGATCTGGGGTTTCTACAGTACGAGAGAAAACAACGACCACGGTCTCAACCCCAATCTGCCAGCGCCCCTCACATCGGCCGGCGGCGGCTGGGTGGATCAGCGTGGCAAGATGTCTCGCGCGGGATGGGACTGGTTCCTGACTCCAACCCTCGTGAATTCATTGACGTTCGGCACCAACCGCTCCAACAACTATAACAAGTCGGCAGCGGCCCGCATGGGGACCGAGTGGGATAGCACGTTGGGAATCGCCAACGGTTCCGGTCCGGTCTTTCCAGGATTTGTATTCAACGGTAGCCCCTATCCAAACTTTGGCGAGAACGACGACGCCCAGGATGTGGACAATACCATCGCACTGAACGACATCATTCACTGGCAGCATGGCGCCCACAGCTTGAGCTTCGGAGGTGAGGTGCAGTATCACCAGTTTTCGTTCATCAGCAAAATCGGGGGCACCTGCAGTGGCACCTCTGGGTGCTTCACCTTCTGGGACAACCAGACGGCATCGGATACCACCAATTGGGGGAGCGACGGCAACTCCTTCGCCGCATTCCTCATTGGGCAAGCCGGTACCGCAAACGCCCTGAAACAACTGCATGCGCCGCGCTGGATTGCTCATACCACCGCGCTTTTCGTGCAGGACAACTGGAAACTGAAGCCTAACCTCACCCTCAATCTCGGCCTGCGATGGAGTTTTGATACCCCGCGTCACGAGGCGGAAGGCGACACCACCAACTTCAGCCCGACTACGCCCAATCCGGGAGCGGACGGATACTTGGGTGCCTTGGTCTTTGGCGGAAAAGGAACCGGCCGCAACGGCAACGTTGGCGAGACCTGGGCCACCACCTACTATAAGGATTTCGAGCCTCGCGTCGGATTTGCCTATTCCCCCTCGTCCCTGCATAACCAGGTTGTCTTTCGAGGCAGTGCCGGCATCTACTACGGGCCGCTGGTTTATGCCGACTATGGCCAGGGAACGCTGCAAGGATTCACAGCCAACCAGACCCTCTTCACAGGGGATCCTCTCTCCGGTCCGCAGGTCGATGCCGGGCTTCCCGCGCTGTCGACCACTCCAGACCTCGATCCAGCCCAATCGAATGGTCAGGGTGTGGACTACGTAGCGAAGAGCAACGGACGTCCGGCGATGGTCGAATCGTGGAACCTGGAGACCCAGGTCCAAGTCAGACCGAACCTCTACTTCTCGCTCGGATACATCGGCAACCACGCTACGCGCCTGCATGGATTGCTCCAATATCCGAACGACATCCCGCTGAGCGCTTTGAGTATGGGCACCTGTCTGGAATGGTGGGCCGTCGCGCCTTGTCCCAATGGCTGGAGTTCGCCTCCAATTCAGCCATATCCTGGCTTCTCCTGCGCATCCGGTTGCACCTACGGAATCTCGGAGTGGGTAGAGCAAGCACTGCGCCCGTTCCCGCAGGTTGGCTACGTCAACATGGACAGCTACTTGCAGAACGTGGGACAGTCCAGTTACGACGCGATGGAAGTCAAGCTGGAACGGCGCTTCCATAACGGTCTGAACGTGCTTGTCTCCTACACCTTCTCCAAAACTGAAACCGACGCCGACAGCATCCAACCTTACTACAGCACCCTCCAAAGCCAGGGGGGAACCCAGAATCCCTATGACCTCAAAGCCGAAAAGGCAGTGAGCAACCAGGACATTCCCAACAACTTTGTCGCCAGCTATATTTACGAGTTGCCGATTGGCCGCGGCAAGCGCTTCCTTGCGGGCGCTCCTGCGCCAGTAAACGCGATCATCGGTGGCTGGAGGGTCAGCGGTGTGAATCGCTATTTGAGCGGCCAGCCGATCAGCTTCTTTGGAGCACGGGGCATTCCAGGCTTCGACAATGGCATTCGGCCGAACCGCGTCGCAGGGCAGCTCCCACGCCGCCAAGGCGCATTCAACCCCTTGTTGTTCAACAACGATGGAAATACCGGCTACGATCACGGTTCTGGTGCCTGCACCACCGGCTACTGGAACTGTAGCGCCTTTGCGGACCCCAACCCCAATCCTGGGATCGACGTTCCCTTCGTATTCGGCAATATGCCACGCAACTCCGGCGACATACGTTCTTTCCCCTTCTACGACGAGGATATTGGCATTGCCAAGACCTTCTCGATCACGGAACGGGTGAAGGCCGAGTTCCGCGGAGAGTTGTTCAACGCATTCAACCGGCATGTGTTCAACAAACCTGATTCCGGCGTTCAGGACACGAACTTCGGCCAGGTTGGCAGTACGCTTCTTGGTCCAAGAAACGGCCAGTTCGTGCTCCGATTTACCTTCTAGTACCGTGATGGCATGATGATTACGGCGTGGGAAACGAGTAGCGCCGGCATCTTGCCGGCTGCCCCGAGGGCGTCTCGCCCTCGGAGCGGAGGGCGAGCCGTCGGCGCTGCTTGCACTGGTGAAGCGATACAAATCACGCGGTCACGATACTAGGTAGATCGGCCTAGTTATATCGGACAGATCACTTGAACAGATCCGCAATGTCGTTGTAGGTCATGCGCTACAGCTCTTTCCTGCCTTCTCTTTCTCGGATCGGCTATGCTTAAGGTTGTGTTCCGTCTTTCCTTGCGGTTGCTGACGATTGCGTGGGTCTTGACCCTCTGCTGCCAGCTTGGAGTCGCGCAAGAGGGCGACGCGAAGTCCTGGTTCGAGCAGGGAAACGCCGCCATGCGTAAAGGCGATGCCGCCGAGGCCGTCCGCGACTTTCAGCAGTTTCTTCGACTCCAACCTGGTTCGGCCGAAGGGCACTTCAATCTGGGCCTCGCATTGCAGTCGGCCGGCCAACTCGAGGACGCGCTCACCGCCCTTCATAAGGCCGCATCTCTGCAACCTGGCCTGCGTGGAGTGCGTCTGTTCACCGGCATCGTGAACTACAAGCTGAACCATCTCTCTGCCGCCCATGACGAACTCGTCCGCGAGACGCGACTCGAACCCAAAGACGCAGCCGGCTGGATGTGGCTGGGCATCACCGAATTGGCTCAGAATCACGCCGATGCAGCGGCGGCGGCGCTCGACAAGGCGGCCACGCTGGATCCCAGCAACCTGGACATTCTCTACCATCGCGGCCGGGCTCACCTGCTGATTTCCAAGGAGAGCTACTCGGCCATGTTCAAGCTCAACCCCGACTCTTGGCGCGTCCATGAAGTTCTCGGGCAGGCGGATGCCGAGGCCTTCCGTGCGGACGACGCTATCAGCGAATTTCGCCTCGCCGTTCGTGCAGCACCGCACGAGCCGGGGCTCAATGAAGAACTCGGCGACGCCTGCTGGACCGCGGGCAACTTACAGGAAGCCGATGACGCGTACGCCGAGGAGATCAAGAACGATACTGCCAATGCCGTTGCCCTCTACAAGCTGGGCAGCTTGCGCGTGACTCGAGACGACGCGGCCCGCGGTGTGCCGCTCCTGGAGCGGGCGCTCGCGCTTGATCCGGCCATCAGCGACGCGCACTACTATCTGGGGAAAGGCGATGCGGCGTTGGGCAACGACGCCCGGGCCATCGAACACTTCCGGCTCGCGACCAATTCGCAAGGGACCGAGGAACTCAGGATCATGTCCTGGTATCAGCTCGCCACCCTGTATCGCAATCTGCATCGCACTCAGGAAGCTGGCGAGGCACTCGCTGCCTTTCGTAAAATGAAGGCGGCACGGGATCAGCGCCGAGAGAGCAAGTTTCAGGAGCAGGGCCGGCGGCGCGATCAATTGCCACACCAGGAAACGATCCCGGCCGCTGCCGATCTTCCGTAGCTCCGAACTCAATTTTCACTGCATGCTGCCAGGAGAAATGGATGCGAGGAGTCAGTAGCTTTCGGAGTTTCTTGTTCGGCATTGTCGATAAGACGTTGCGAAGATCCGAACCTACGTCTTCCAGATGGCAGGGAACCAGGCTGCTCGTCAGCCTTTTCGTTGCAATCGTCGTGACGGCTCCGATGTCTTCGGACGCCGGACCGTTGCCGTCTCCGCGGCCGCAAGCGTCGTCACAGGAAAGAGCGCCACAGGAAGGATTGTCACAAGGGGGGATGGCCGCTGGCCCTCCTCAAAAGGCCGAATTTGACAGTGAGCATCGTCCGATTACCTCGGGTGGTTTTGTCAAAACCGGCCCGGTAATTTTTCTAGACAGCGCGCAAGAAGCCGGCCTTACCACTTGGCACCACACCGCAGGCACGCCGGAAAAGCGTTTTATCTTGGAAGCCAAGGGTGCCGGTGTCGCGCTTCTGGATTACGACAACGATGGCTGGCTCGACATTTACCTGGTCAACGGCTCGACCTACGACGCCATGGACGGCAAGGCGACTCCGCCCCATGCCGCGCTTTTCCACAATAACCACGATGGAACCTTTACCGACGTCGCTGCCAAGGCTGGCGTAACCAACGACCGTTGGGGGTTTGGCGTCGTGGTCGGAGATTATGACAACGACGGCTGGCCCGATCTCTACGTCTCGAATTATGGAAAGAACCGTCTGTATCACAACAACCACGACGGCACTTTCACCGACGTAGCCGAGAAGGCGGGCGTTGCGCTTGGCACCTGGTCGACCGGCGCAACGTTCGGCGACTACGACGGCGACGGACGCCTCGACCTCTTCGTCTCCGCCTACCTGCACTATGATGTCAACCATCCGCCCATCGCCGGCTCCAAGACCGTCAGCTACAGCTCCTGCCAATTCCGCGGTGTGCCCGTAATGTGCGGTCCCCATGGACTTCAGGGAGAACTACACCATCTCTTCCATAACAACGGCGATGGCACGTTTACCGACGTTAGCGAAAAACTCGGGGTGGGAAATCCCGATCGCTATTACGGTCTTGGCGCTCTGTTTGTGGACGTCAACAACGATGGCAAGCCCGATCTTGCCGTCGCCAACGACTCCACTCCGAACTACCTCTACATCAATAAAGGAGATGGCACGTTCGAGAATCAGAATTACGCGAGTGGCTATGCCTTGAACGGAGACGGCCGGGAGGTGGCGAACATGGGTATCGCCGCCGGCGATTATGAAAACAACGGGCACATGGACCTGGTGAACACCACTTTCTCCGACGACTACGACGTTATCTTTCAAAATGATGGGACGGGAAACTTCACCGATGTCAGCTTCAAAATCGGGGTGGGGGCTCCGACTCTTCCTTTCGTCGGATTTGGCGACGGCTTCCTCGACTACGACAACGACGGATGGAAAGATCTGCTGATTGCGAATGGACATGTCTACCCGGAAGTGGATTCCAAGGGCTGGGGCACCTCCTATGCGCAGCGCCCGCTGCTTTTTCACAACCTGAAGAACGGAAAGTTTGAGTTGATGCCCGCGGTCGAAGGCACCGGCTTGGCCGTCGTCACCGTCGCCCGCGGAGCGGCCTTTGGCGACCTCTTCAACAACGGCAAGATCGATGTCGTCCTCAACACCGTAGATCACGCTCCCGTCCTGCTTCGCAACGTCAATCCAGATCACCACCACTGGATAGAACTGAAGCTCATCGGAGGGCCCAAGAGTCCGCGCGACGCCGTCGGCGCCACTGTCTACCTCACCAGCGGCGGTATCCGCCAGCGTGGAGACGTGCTCAGCGGCGGCAGCTATCTGTCCTCCAACGACTTCCGCGTTCACTTCGGACTCGGTGACTCGACCACGATCGACAATGTCGAGATCCACTGGCCCAGCGGCGCCTCGGAACAGCTTAAGCTCTCGGCTGTCGACCGCATTCTGACGGTAGAAGAGGGCAAGGGTGTGATCGGAGAATTCTGCCGCGATTGCAGCCCCGGGAAGAACCCTTGAGTATCATCTACCTCTGATTGACAGCGTTAGGGCTGGTGCTAGTGACACACTGGAAACCGTTCGATCCACTGGTAGCGATTGCGTTGCCGGAAATTGTGTAGGGGCGATCTCCCGGCACTGTATCTCTAAACAACTGCCAGCATGTCAGCAGTTTATTCCTCCTACAATATATCGTATTACGATATACTTGACGCGTGAAAAGCAAAAACAGAATTCCCGTCTCGGCAGACAGACTTCAAATACTCGCCGAATTTCGCCACCAGCTCCGCCTGTTTCTTCACTTCAGCGAGACAGCAGCGCAGAAGCGCGGTCTCCAGCCGCAACAACATCAACTTCTCCTCCAGATCGCTGGCGCCCCCGACAAAGTGGCTGCGACGATTGGCTATGCGGCTGAGCGTCTTGGTCTGTGCCATAACACGGTTGTCGAGCTCAGTAATCGATGCGAGGCCGCGGGGCTGATCGAGCGCAAACAGGATGGGTCCGACCGTCGATGTGTCCTTCTGGAACTCACACCGGGAGGACGGAAGAAGCTCGAAGCGCTCTCTATCGACCATCAATGTGAACTTAGCGACCTCGCTCCGAAGCTTATTCGAACGTTAACCGCGCTAAGAGCGGTACCCAGAAAATCGGGAATACGAGGGGCTCGGAGGGACAGTGGAATCTGAATCTTCCGCGCTCCGTGACTTCACCGTGGACAGCAGAGTCTGGTTGCTTTCCGGCGTCGCCCTAATTATTGGGATTGGCGCGACCTTCCTCGCGGTGTTGCTTCTTCGATTGATCGCACTGTCGACCAATCTCTTTTACTATCACCGGTTCAGTCTGGTGTCCGTCTCTCCGGCAGGCAGCTCGCTGGGGCACTGGATGGTCATTGTTCCGGTGATGGGCGGACTTATTGTTGGACTCATGGCTCGCTTTGGCTCCGAAAAAATCAGGGGGCACGGTATACCCGAGGCGATAGAGGCGATTCTGTTACACCGTGCGCGGATTGACCCAAAAATTGCCATCCTGAAGCCGATCTCGGCGGCGATTGCCATTGGTTCAGGCGGTCCGTTCGGTGCGGAGGGTCCGATCATCATGACCGGGGGAGCCTTGGGCTCTTTGATCGCGCAGTGGATTCATCTCACGGACGTGGAACGCACTACTCTTCTGGTTGCCGGAGCCGCCGCGGGCATGTCGGCTACCTTCGCGACCCCAGTCGCTGCCATCCTGCTCGCGGTCGAACTCCTGCTCTTCGAATTGAGGCCGCGAAGCCTGGTTCCAGTGGCGATTGCGAGTGCGACGGCGGCCATTCTGCGTGGATATCTCCTCGCCCCCGGCCCGCTCTTTCGGATGCCCGGAATTGGCGATGTGGATCGGATTTCATTTGCCATCGGTTCTCTGCTGCTGGGTGCGGTTGTCGGCCTCATAGCCGCAGGGCTGAGCCGCATGATGTATGCATTCGAGGACCTCTTCGAGTCGTTACCTGTGCACTGGATGTGGTGGCCCGCGCTCGGGGGGGTTGGCGTGGGCGTTGGAGGTCTTTTCTTTCCGCGAGGGTTGGGCGTCGGCTACGACAACATCGCCGAACTGCTCCACGGAAGCACGCCGATCGCACTCATCCTGGGCATTCTCATTGCGAAGTCGCTGATGTGGGCGTTCTCTCTCGGGTCAGGAACCTCCGGTGGAGTTTTGGCGCCACTACTGATGATTGGTGGAGCCGTTGGCGCGTTGGCCGGTCGCCTCGCTCACGCACCTTCTGAAATGCAGGCCTTCTGGGCCCTGATCGGAATGGGATCGATGCTGGCAGGCTCACTCGGTGTTCCGCTGACCGCAATCCTGTTCAGTCTGGAGGTCACGCACTGCCTGCCCGCATTGGTCCCGCTTACGCTGGGCTGCATCGCCTCTTATCTTCTGACAGCGCTTCTCATGCCGCGCTCGATCCTCACTGAGAAGCTGAGCCGCCGCGGATACCACCTCACGCGCGAATACGGAGTCGACCCCCTTGAAATCGTCATCGTCAGAGACCTGATGACGCCAATTTCCTCACAGGTTAGCTCAGTTGAACCGACTGTGCCGCCGGAGTTCTTCATCTACACCGATTCGACCTGCCGGAGCGCAGCCGAGTTGATGGCTATGGAGGGTATCGCCAGTCTCCCCGCAGTGGATCGCAAGACCCAACGAATCGATGGAACGATTACCCTGCAGGACCTAATGAAAGGACGAAGCCGGGCGGTCGTGCGAGAGAACGAGCGATTGCGCCTCGTCGGCCCTGCCGCTGGCTGCGTTCTCAGAACGATTGAGAAAAGATAGAATGCTGCTGACAACGGCCGTGAGGGCCAGTGGGCGCAATTCCCATGAATTCCCCACGATGCGTTCCGTAAAGAGCTTTTCGGGTTGCTACCTTGTCGCCCTCGGCAACTTGATCGTGTATCTCTACTCTAAGATCGGGAAACGCCGGCCGCAGGAGCTTATTCAACGTGAATATCAGTCCCTCCGCTCCAGCCGGAGTTTCCGGAGCCGCAGTCCGATTGACGAAGTCTTGCGCTATTAGCTCTTGAAAAGCCATTTCGTCACCCTTCTCAATGACTTCCTTGTTGAAGCGGATCACAGCAGCTTTGTTTTGTTCCAGGTTTTCGGTTGAATCCATCACAAATCTCTATTCTCGGCTTTGTTCCATGTGGCCGAACCAGGTCAGCGAGTCCCGCACACGGACTATACGCCGTGCTTCAAATCATGAGGCAAATGCGGAAATGCCGCCTCGATAATGACAACGACGATACGGTCGTCGATCCGGAACGTTACCGGTGTACAGACATCGCATCGATGTCGAAATACTTCATCGCATTCAGATCGGCAATGAGGCTCGGACCCTTGGGGTTCCATCCCAACTGTTGCCGCGTTTGCGCGCTGGAAGCTGGTCTATCCCATCCGGCGAACATCGCAAGCCAGCCAAAATGCCCCTGTGCTTCTTCCGGTTTAAGGGAGACAACCGGTACCTTCAAACCCCTGCCGATGACCTCCGCGATCTCCCGGAAACTGACTCCTTCTTCCGCCACCGCGTGATACGTGGCGCCCGCCCTCCCTTTCTCCAGCGCCAGCCGGTACAAGTGGGCAGTATCGAACAGATGGGCTGCGCACCAGCGACTGCGTCCCTCGCCGACATACGCCGAAACACCCTTTTCGCGCGCAACTTGGATCACATACGTAATCAGGCCCTGCTTCACTTTATCGTGCACCTGTGGAAGGCGCATCACAATGACGCGGCCGCCCGCCGCCGCTGTTGCGGCTGCCGCCTCCTCCGAAGCTGCACGGGAAATGATCTTTGAACTCACCGTCACATCGTTTTCTGTGGCTACCTGGCCAGAACCCGCGTTCGCCATCCCGATTCCGGAGGTAATGATGAACGGACGGTCAGAGCCGGCGAGGGTCGAGCCCAGAGCCTCGACGGCCCGCCGGTCAATTTCGCAGTTCTCCTGGAATTTCGAGAAGTCATGGATGAAGGCCAAATGAATCACGCCGTCCGCCTTGGCTGCTCCTTGGCGCAGACTTTCCAGATCATGCAGGTCGCCACGATGAACCTCCGCGCCCTGAGCTCGAAGCGCCTCTTCGCCAGCATCGGAACGAGCCATGCCGAGCACCTGATGACCAGCATCAATCAGTTCTCGGACCACTGCTGTACCAATGAAGCCGGTCGCGCCGGTAACAAAAACTTGCATATTCTTCCTCCTAAGCAATTTGTGGTTCATTCGATGGGGATGCCGATAGGGACGAAGCGCTCACTCGACTTGCAAGCCGAGTCGAAACCTTCGCGGTGAGCAATCGCCATTCGCGGGCTGATGCGG
>CAVZUP010000098.1:0-5614 GCA_963778255.1 uncultured Acidobacteriaceae bacterium | reverse complement strand
CCTCGCTGGAAGGTGCCCGGTACCTGGGTGGACAGTACTTTACAAGTCTTGTTGTGCTTGGGACGCAACGATACTTTTTGCCCAGCAGTGCAAAAGTCCGAGCTGCTGAGTTCGCCGTTCGGAGCGACGGTGAGAGTGTGGAGATGAATGTCAAAGCCAGAAACGTCGTTTTGGGAGCTGCGGGCATGCTCATCCTGCAGTTCGCCGTGGTCGCCTCCGCTCAGCAGGCCGTAGCGGCGTCTGCTTCGGCGTCTGGGTCTTCTGCTTCGCCGGCCGGCAAGATCGCGGCGGC
The DNA here is from genome assembly GCA_963778255.1 of uncultured Acidobacteriaceae bacterium. GTDB lineage: Bacteria > Acidobacteriota > Terriglobia > Terriglobales > Acidobacteriaceae > Acidiflorens. The sequence goes on along the minus strand of CAVZUP010000098.1, from coordinate 5,322 downwards.
GGAGAGCTCGCAGAACCCGCGTCGGACGGGCACGGACGGCTCCCCGAGCGGAGCGATCGCACAACCCGGCATAGCGGGTGGCATGGGAGATCCTGCATTCGGAGGGGAACGCCATCCGCTTTATCGGCTTACGAAGTCGGATACCGTGGACTTAAATTTCACTTTTTCTCCCGAATTCAACCAGACGCTAATTGTGCAACCCGATGGCTTCGTGGCACTGAAGGGTGCGGGCACGCTGTTCGCGGAAGGACTCACGATTCCCGAAATGGAGGCCAAAGTGGGTAATTCTTACCGTGGATTCCTGCACCAGCCCGAAGTCACCGTGACCTTAAAGGAATTTGACAAACCTTACTTCCTGGCTTCCGGTGAAGTGGCCCGGCCCGGCAAGTATGAACTGCGCGGAGATTTGACGGTCAACGAAGCGGTGGCCATTGCCGGCGGATTCACCCAGCAGGCGCGCCATTCGCAGGTGGTTGTGTTTCGCCGCATTTCCGCCTACGTTGCCGAATCCCACGTCATCGATTTGAAGAAGATGCTGGATACTCGCGATCTTCACGAAGATCTTCATCTTCAGCCCGGCGATTTCATTTTTGTGCCCCAGAGCCGGATTTCCAAGGTCCGCAAGTACGTTCCCACCAACTCCATGAGCTGGTACATGAACCCATTGCAGTTCTAGAAGGAAGGAGCAGCAGCGTTCATTTTTTGTGTTGCAGGATCTGGCGGATTTCCTGTGAATTTCGCTCAGTCTGACCGTCTGCCCAACCACCATGCCCACGGAACCGAACGGAAACTCGCGCACCAGTCTCTCCCCTACACCGAGGGAGCTTGCGGCCACGCTGTTCCGGCGTCCACGGCTGGTCGCCGCTTCCTTTGGATTGGTATTCCTGGCGGCGATGCTCTTCGTGTTTTTCTCCGCGCGCTACGAGTCGCACTTCATGGTGCTGCTGCGCCGCGGCCGCTATGACCCCGTCGTCTCTTCTCAACCGGCCAGTCCCATGGATTTCACGCGTCCCGACATTACCGAGGAGGAACTAAATTCCGAGGTGGAGTTGCTGCGCGACGAAGATCTTCTGAAGCAGGTTGTAGAAATGGCGGAACTGATTTCCGCGGACACACCTACCTCCGCGCGCCCGGCCGAGATCGAACATGCGGCTCGCAAGCTGGCGCGCCGCCTGAACGTGGAAGCGCTGAAGAAGTCGAACCTGATCCAGGTCAGCTACAAAGACACGAGTCCGGACCGGGCTGCCCGCGTGCTTTCGGCGCTTTCCACCGTCTATGTGCAACGGCACACGAACCTGCAGCGGCCGCCGGGAGAGAACCAGTTCTTCGACCAGCAGACGGCGGAATACGAAAGGAAACTGCGTGAGTCCGAGGCCGAACTGGTGCGCTTTACCCGGACTCGGGGCGTGGCTTCCGCCGCGCTGGAACGCGATATCGCGCTGCAAAAGCTGGGGGAAGCGGACGCCGCCTACCGCCAGATCGAAGAGGATCGCGTCGAGACCGAGCGCCGGATTGCGTCGCTCCAGGAGCAGCTCAAGTCGTTCCCTTCCCGGTCGGTCACGCTGAAGCGCTGGGCCGATAATCCGGAGGCCCTCGAAAAGATGAAGACGCACCTGCTGGAGCTCCTGCTGAAGCGCACCGAGATGCTCAGCCGATATGAACCGTCTTACCGGCTGGTGCAGGAGGTGGAACAGGAAATCGCCGAAACCCAAGCGACGATTGCCGCCGAGGCGCTGACTCCGGTGCGCGACGAAACCAGCGACAAGGATCCCAACTACGAGTGGGCGCGCATGGAGTTGGAGAAAGCGCAAGTGCAGTGGGATGGGCTGCGGGCGCGGCAATCCGAGGCTGCAGCCCAGGTTGCATCCCTGCGCCATGCCGCCGGTCAAATGCAATCCGACGCGGTCGATCAACAGGATCTGATGCGCACCGCCAAGGCGGACGAAGACAACTACCTGCTCTACCTTCACAAGCGCGAGGAAGCGCGCATCGGCGACGCGCTCGACGAGCATCGCATCCTTAATGTGGCGATCGTGGAGCCGCCCGTGGCTCCGGCTTTGGCGCTGCATTCCTTGCTCCTGTATTTTCTGCTCGCGTTCACGTTCGCCACGGCGTTCAGCGTTGGCATTGCCTTTACAACGGAGTATTTTGACGCGACCATTCGTACTCCCGACGAAGCGTACGGGCTGCTCGAAGTGCCGGTGCTGGCGTGGCTGCCGGCGCCGGAACCGGTGGTGTCTTCCGCGTCCGGGTTCGGACGACCGAAGGTCGTGGTGCAATGAACGCCTTCCGGGAGCTGCTGGTTGAAACGCGATCGGCTGCTGCGCAGGCGCATCCGACTCCGATCGGAAATCCGGTCGTCACTCCGATTTTGGAGCCCGTCCCACGCAAGGCAGTTTCGCCGAAAAGCTTGGTGCACGAGGAACAGATCCACGCCCTGATTCAGCAGCTTTTCTTCCGGCATGAAGCGGGGCCGGTGCGGCATGTTGGGTTTGCTCCGGTCGGGGCCTTCACCGCGACGGCGACTCTGTGCCTCGAAGTCGCCAGAGCTTTGGCGGAAGAAGGGCGATACGACGTTGGGTTGATCGACACCCACTCGGACCCAGTGCTTCTGCAAACCGAGCTGCAGATTCCGGCTCCCCACCACACGCTGACCACGTGGCCAATCGGACCACGCCTCTGGATGGTTCCTCGCCAGAGCTGGCTGCCGGAAGCCAGCGGGCAGCGCCTCACCGAGCAAAACTTGTCGCGGCTCCGCGAACTCACGGCGGAGTTCGATTTTTCCATTCTGTGGTGCGCTCCCGTCTCCTGGCTCACGGCCAGCATTGGGCAGAGCTGCGACGGCCTTGTGCTGGTGCTGACCGCCAACAAAACCAGACGCTTGGTCGCCGCGCAAATTAAGGATCAATTGATCAAAGCGCGAGTTCCGCTGCTCGGGACAGTGCTCGCGGAACGCCGTTTTCCAGTACCGCAGGCCTTGTACCGGAGTCTGTGAATCCTATGGGCGACTTGACTGCAAACCGGCTGTGGGACAACGGATCGATGGATTGTCCCTCGCAGTATGCCCGCATGATTCCTGGGGTATCCGCGATGCCGCATCCCAGAATTGCGGCGCCGCCCGCGCCCACGGCCGAGTTCGCCACCGGACGTTCGGTTGCCGCGATGGAAACCGCCCCAATCAAACAGACAAGATGGCCGACGCGTCAGTTCCTGCGTCAACCCACCGGCGATCAATTCATGCTTTGTCAGTTGGTGGGAGCCGATCTGAGCGTGCTCTCGGCAGTGTGCGGCGCGTGGTCGCTGTTCTATCCCAGTTGGGGCCTGCCGTGGGCTTGTGTGCCGGTGTTTGCCGTTCTGGTAACGCTCTTCGGATTTGCGCAGGGGCTCTACCGGGACACCGGCGATGCGGTTCTCGCTGCGGCCCCGGTTCTGGCGAGGTCCACTCTGTTTGCGCTCGCGTTGGTCTCCATCGCGGCCTGGGGCGAGATGCGCCCTCTGGCCGCGATCACGATCTTCGCCAGCAGCTTCAATGGACTAGTGCTGTGGCGCTGGCTGCGGCGGTCTCTGGGAAGCCGGAGTCGCCGCGAAACGGAATTGCGCCGGGTCCTGATCGTGGGCGGGGGGATCGTCGCTCGCGCGCGGCGCATCAGCCGGCGCATTTTGATGCTGCACCAGGGCCGGATTTACGCCGACCAGACGCCGGATGAAATTTTCAAATCCACGGATCCCGTCATCCACCGGTTCGTCAACGGCATCGCCGAACCCATCGAAAAAACTCCATTTGTATGAACGACTCGCGCTTTGCATGGAAGGTTGGGCTGTTTGTTTTTTTCGGTCTGGCCCTGGCCGCCCTCCTCATCCTCAACTTCAGCAAGGGCCCCCTGGTCTTCCACTCCACCTACAAGCTCCACATCACCATGCCCACCGTCGCCGGCTTGAAGCCCGCCGCCGACGTCATGATGGCCGGCGTTCCCATCGGCAAAGTCGCCGCCACCACCCTCAGCCTGGACGGCCGGTCGGTGGACATCACGGTGGAGATCCTCGCCAATATAAAATTCGCAAGGACGCCCGTTTTCACATTGACGCCCTCGGCTTTCTGGGCGATCAATACATTGAAGTGACCCCGGCGAGCCACAGGCCACAAAAGCCAGATGTGGATTATTTAACCAATGGGCCAACCTCATGGGCGAAGCGCCGTTTAACATGCAGGAGGCCGTCCGCTCCATTTCCGGCTTGGTGGATCAAGGCCAAAAAACCATGCGGGACATGGACCGAGCCGCCAACCACGTGAACAACTCATTTTGGCCGCGGCCTCGCTGAGCAATTTCGTCGCCATCATGACCAATTTTCAATCGATCACCGAAGACGCCGCCGGCATGGCGAGGGAAGTCCGCGGGCTGATTGACGCCAATGGGCCGTCCGTCCGCATCACCATGTCCAATGTGGTGGCGTTGACAGAGAGGTTGCGTCGCACCGCCGACCAATTCGCGGCCCCGCATGACTGCCCGGCAAAAGGGTATGTTGTTCATTGAATTTCGCTCATCCCGCGTTGATGAACCATCTTTGTAATGGATGCCGGACGCAAATCAAGCCATCTTACGGGCGCACTGCGAAAATGGCCTTGTAGTCGCCGCCCCAGCGGTTCCGGCCCAGCCGCATGATGGCGTGGCCCGCGTGGTAGCCCGCGACGGTCAGCCATCGCGGAAATGGCAAATAGCACAATGCCAGTCGCGTCGGCCAGAAATAAAGTTGCCGGACCAAAGCCGACGATTTGGGCGCGGATACCATATCCGGCGAGGGGGCGAATTCCGAGCCGACGACCAATGCGCCCGGCGAAGGAGCGCGTTCGATTTTGCGAACGTCAAACAAATGCCTGTAAGCGGGCATGACGGAATGACGGGCGTCGAGATGGTTGAGCGCGCGGGGTTCCCGGCAAAGGCGCACGAGCATGGCGGTGGCGTCCATGCGCGCTCCGGCGTCGGCGAGGTCGAGCAACGGGCAGGTGCGAACCGGGCAGGACGGTTTGCTCGTAAATGTAGTCGTGGGCCACGCTCCGGCGGATGCCCCAGCCACGGGCGAGATGGGCGCCGAGTTCGGCCGGGCGCACCTGCTGGGAGTGGCACGCGGCGCACCCGCAGGCGCGGTAAACCTGCTCGCCCTGTTGCGCGAGGCCGGGCGGGGTATTCGGGTAATTGACCGGGAGCGAGGGCGACGGTTTTGGCCGGTTCCAAGCCCGCCAATTGCGCCTGCGGGCCAAGGATGAAGGTCACCCAGGAAATCGCCATGGCGACAAGCAATACATTTTTATGGCTGGCTTCGTTC
>CAVZUP010000097.1:0-3757 GCA_963778255.1 uncultured Acidobacteriaceae bacterium | reverse complement strand
GTTGGAATCATGAACGTGCTGCTGGATGCCACTCCCGTGGTGCCGCGTTTGCCTCGGCGAAAACTTAAGCTCCCACAGCCACCGCCGCGTGGCGTTTTAAACGCGCTGACGAACGGCGTCGTGGATTCGTATTCCGAGCTCGTAAAAAGAATTCTCGACGGCTGCGCGGACCTGTCGAGCATGGCGGAGCGCTTCGCGACGACTGGCAGCAACGTTGGCACCGACAAATTCAGTCATCTGCTTCCAGAAATCAGCGCATCTACCGAGCGCTTACGCTTCAACGTTCTCTATCGTGGTCCGCAGAAGTTCGCCTGGGCTGAAATTCCGTTGCCCGAGATCAAAGCGATCAAGAGCGCCTGCGGAACCAGCGTGAATGACGTCATCCTCGCGCTGGTGACGGCGACCATAAGGCGCTACCTCGAGATGCACGGCGACCCCGTTAAAGGGAAGCTGTTCCGCATGATGATTCCCGTCAACTTGCGCGGCACTGAGAGCCCGAGCGATTTGGGGAATCGCATCTCGCTCATCCCTTTCACCATTCCACTGGATATTTACGATCCGGGAAAACTGCTGGCGGCGGTCCACGAAAGAACGGAGTTTCTCAAACGCTCTCATGCCGCTGAACTGGTGAGCTTGGCGGGCGGATTGATTGGCGTGATCCCTGCCTCAGCGCAGGCGCTGGCCGGGCACGTCATCAGCCGGTTGCCGTTCACGCCGTTCAACCTGGTCTGCACGAACGTGCCGGGACCGCAATATCCGCTTTATCTGCTCGGCCGCGAGATGCTGCACTGCTATCCCTATGTTCCAATCGGCGGCGAGATGTCGCTGAACTGCGCCATCCTGACCTACAACGGAACAGCGTATTTCGGATTTAGCGGAGAGGTGCATGCAGCGCCGGATTTGCGACGTCTGGAATCTCTGTTGCAGTTGAGCTTCTCGGAACTACGAGAAGCTGCCGGGTTCAGCCCTCCCCAGAAGCATAAAGAAAGTCCAAAGGAAACAAAGAAGAGAGCGACCGCGAAGGCAAAACCTAAGACAAGGACAAGAACGAAGGTCGCGTCGAAACCGCCGGCGTCCGCGCCCGTGGCGGCATCCGAGCACCTTCCGCCGCCCGCGCCGGTCGAATCGGCAATAAAACCAGGTCCCCCAGTTATGGAGGAAAAGGTCCTGACGCAATTGATCGCCTAAGGAGAATCGAGCAGAAGCCGTGAACGTGGTAGGCATCCAGTCGGCTGCGCAAGTGGCGTCGTCGTTGACAGCGGCGATGGCCACGGGACGAATCCTGTTCCTGCTCATTCATACTCTGGGTGTCGTTGCTTTCGCCTATATTGTGGCAAAGCGCATGGTTCCGCTTTGCCGGGCGGAACGTGATTTTCGTTTTGACCACCACTGGTTGCGGCTGGGAAGAGTTCTGAAATTCTGGCTGGGGCAGTGGAAGCAGCCGCGCTATAGGCTGGCTGGAACCCTTCATATCTTCATCTTTGCCGGCTTCATACTGCTGGCGATTCGCGCGTTCTCGGTGCTGATTGTCGGCGTCTCCGAGAATTTTGTCATGCCCGGCTTGGCGGGAAGAGCCGGAGCGATTTACGACCTGATCACGGATTATGCCGCCACCATAGTTTTTCTCTGCATGGCGATCGCCGTGATCCGCCGCCTGGTTTTCAAACCTGCCCGATACGCGGTTCCGGCAAGATACGGCAAGGCGCACACCGCTGACGCCATCTTCCTTCTGTCGCTGATCGCCCTGTTGATGCTGGCCGATAGCCTCTTTGCTGCCGCCAGGGCTGCTGCCCTTTCGCACGCGGGCCAGTCCATGGAAGCGTTAGCGACGTTTTCTCTCCCGTGGATGCTGAAGAACGCTCTTGCCTCGGCTTCCCTGCCGACCGTCGCCAAGCTTTACTTCGGGGCGTATCTAGTTCACGAGCTGACGTTTTACTTCCTGCTCTGCTACCGGCCGTTTGGGATTCAGTTCCACGTGGAAACCTCTCTTTTCAATATTTACTTCGCGAAGTTGGATCGCGAGATTCTGAAGCCGGTGCGCTGGGGCGTCAGCGATGAGCATCTCGATCAAGTCAAGTCGTTCGGCGTGAAAAAGTTCGAAGACTTCACCTGGAAGCACATGCTCGATTTCTATTCCTGTGCCGACTGCGGACGATGTTCGGACAATTGCCCCGCAAACGCCGCAGGACGGCCGTTGTCGCCCCGGTTCCTGACTATCAAGGCGAGAGATTACAGCTTTCAGCGTTATCCAGTCCTGGGACGGGCCGACAATGGCACCGCGCTCGTCGGCAGCAACGATTCCGGCGGCATTTACTCCGAAGACGAAATCTGGTCGTGCACGACGTGCGGCGCGTGCGAGGAAGAATGTCCGCTGCTGGTAGAGTACATCGACAAAATCGTCGATCTGCGGCGCGGCCTGATCGATGACGGAAATGTGCCACAGTCCCTGCAAAAGCCGTTGAAAGCACTGGAGAGCCGAGGCAATCCTTACGGCAAGATGGAGAAGAAGAAAGCCGACTGGGCCAGCGCGAAAGAGTTTCAACAGATCTGTTCTGTCAAAATCCTCGGCAAGAATTACGGCGCCGACACTTTGTATTTTGTCGACAGCATCACCTCTTACGACGATCGCATGCAGTCGATCGGGCGGGCCACGGCGAAGATACTCAAACACGTCGGGGAGAATTTCGGAATCCTGGGCGTGGCGGAAAGAGATAGCGGACACGAAGTCCGGCGCTTCGGCGAAGAGACGCTCTTCATGGCCCTCCGCGACCACAACGTGGAGGCCATACGGGCGAGCGGAGTCCGCCGCATCGTCACCGCCGATCCGCACGCCTACAACGCGCTGAAACACGACTACAAAGATGTGCCGCCGGTGGAGCACATCAGCCAGCTCATCGCCCGCGAGGTAAGAGCCGGCAAGATCCAGTTCAATCCGGTGCAGGACGAAAACAGCGTGTACACCTACCACGATCCCTGCTATCTGGGACGCCACAACCAGATTTACGACGATCCGCGCGATGTGCTGGATGCAATTCCAGGTTTGAAGCGCGTTGAAATGACGCGCGCGCGCGACCGCTCTTTCTGCTGCGGCGGTGGGGGGTTAATGCTGTTCTATGAGCCGAAAGAGGAACAACGAATGGGAGTGAAGCGGGTGCAGATGGCCGCTGAAGCCGGCGCCAACGTGATGGTGACGGCGTGTCCATTCTGCATGGTGAATATTGAGGATGCGATCAAGGTCGCGGGGCTGGAAGGAAAGATGACGGTCATCGATCTGGCGGAGTTGGTGGATCAGCAAATTGCGCGTCCACGCCCTGACTTGAGAGAAGACCAGTCTACGAAAAGCGACGAATGCGTGGTCGCAAGAACTTTTTAGCGGAGGGGGAACGTGGAGATTTTAGTTTGCGTAAGAAGAGTGCCCGACACCTCGGAAAACGAGATCCAGCTCAACAGCGTGGGCAACGACATTGAGCGCGATGAGTTGGTTTATTCGATCAACGAGGCCGACAACTACGCGGTCGAAGAGGCCCTGCAAATCGTCGCCAAAACCGGTGGAACCGTGACTGTCGTCACGGCTGGTGGCGACGACGATGAAGAGATTCTGCGTCGCGAGATGGCCATGGGTGCGAATCGGGGCGTGCTGCTGTCAGACGATGCGTTCAGCGAATCGGACGGCAAAGGCATCGCCACCATCCTGAAGGCCTTCGTGAAGACGGGCCACTACGACATGGTTCTGACCGGAGTTCAGGCCGAGGACGAG
>CAVZUP010000096.1:0-34468 GCA_963778255.1 uncultured Acidobacteriaceae bacterium | reverse complement strand
CGTTCAGCCGCCGAGCGCTGAATTTATTGGTGGTCGAGTTTGGCGTGGTTCCTCACCATACGCTGGCGGTGCTGACCGGACATTCACACGACGCTTTGGCTACGGCGATTTTGCCGCTGTTTACCTCGATGTTTCTGCACGCTTCATTCTTACACGTTGCGGGCAATATGCTCTTCCTGTGGATCTTCGGCGACAACATCGAAGACTACCTGGGACATTTCACCTATCTGGTGTTTTATCTGCTGAGCGGTCTGGCGGCCGGGGTCACGCACATTCTGCTGAACCAGGCCTCGCACGTGCCGAGCGTGGGCGCTAGCGGCGCGATTGCGGGAGTGATGGGCGCGTACTTCATTCTGTATCCGCGAGCGCGGGTGTTGGTCTGGTTTCCACCGATATTTTTGTTTCATGTTCCGGCGTGGCTCATGCTCGGCTACTGGTTCGTGGGGAATTTTCTGAGCGGCACGGTAACCGCGATCGCCGAAACCAGCCAGACTTCGGGCGGAGTGGCCTTCTGGGCGCATGTGGGAGGCTTTGTCGCGGGCGTGGTGATGATTAACGTCTTCGGAGAACGACCGCACCGGGACCGGTATGGGACTTGGTAAGGCAGGTCTGCGGTCGGTCTAGTGTTTATCAGCGGCGCGGTTCCGGGGCTGGACCTGGCGGCAGGACCTCTTGCTCTCCGACTTGAACTTTGTGACGGGTGACGAACCAGACGGCAGTGGTCCAGGTGGGGAACAGATCGACGCCGGGGATCAGTTTTGCTGCGGCCGTTGGCAGGAAGGCCCAGTGCCATCCGAGCAGGCGAATCATCACGAAGGCCACGATCAGGTCGAGAGCGGAGTCTGCGGGAGACATGGCTCCTTCAGCGAAGAGCGGGAAGGCCACCATTTGCAGGATGTCGGCCGCGATGGCTACGATCCACGCCATGCGGTGCTCGGGCGCTTTCAGCGATTTGAAGTAGTCGAGGAATGACATGGCTTCCACTCCCTATTGGATGCCCGATAGCGCTGCCGCGTCGCCGCTCTTGCGTTCGCTTACAGGGTCCCGATCGAGGGCCTGACCACAAGTTTCTCCACGGTTGTGTTGTCCGGCAGGAGCAGCGCGTTGACCACGACCTGGGCAATGGTCTCGGCGGACATCATTTTACGGCGGGGTGCCTGTGGCCAGAGCGAATCCCAGATCGCGGTGTCGGTGGCACCGGGCATCAGGGCGATTACGCGAATGCCTTTCGGCCTTAGCTCTTCGCGCAAGGTATCGGTGAATCCCAGGGCGCCGTGCTTGGATGCAACATAGGCCGCCGATCCGGGGAATACTTGCTCGGCCGCAACCGACAGATTGTTCACGATGGTGCTGCCGCGCTTCATCACGGCTAGCGCCGCCTGCGTGACCAGGAACAGGCCGTTAAGGTTGGTGTCGATCACTTCCATCCAGGTTGGGTACGGCAACTCGCCTATGGTTTGATGGGGATGTCCGATGCCGGCGTTGTTGACCAGAATATCGAGGGGTTGGCGCAATCCGCGGACGAGCGTGAAGAGGTAGTCGACGGAGTCGGGGCTGCGCACGTCGCAGGGTTGCGCGAGCACGGGAACGTTCAGCTTCTCCAGTTCAGCGCGCGCTTTGACTAAGGCGCGTTCGTCGCGGCCAGTGATGACAAGATGACAGCCTTCACGCGCCAGCGCGCGGGCGATGGCTAGACCGATGCCGCGGTTGGCTCCGGTGATCAGAGCCAGGCGACCGGAAAGCGTCGGTCGGCGTGACTTGGGCTTGCGTTTTGACATGCCGTGTTCAGCTTAACGCAATCGACTCACAATTACGTAGTGGCTTAGTTTGGATTGTCCCGGGTAGGGCACCTCTTCAGCCGTGCCGCACCGCCGTAAAATCGATAACGGCTTTACAGTTTACTGAAAAAAGTGCTTTCTCGGCACGGCATTCCCCCAGCGGCTGGAAACCGCTATTGATTTTTCAGCAGTTACGACACGAGTGGAACTCGTGCCCTTCCCGTTCGTGCAGGAATTCAGAGTTTTTCAGTAAACTGTTTAGTCGCTGCAGGCACGCGTCTTTCAAACTGAGCCACGGCCTCACCATTACAAGCTATTCGTGCGCTGGCGGATCAGGGACAGAAATTCGGTCCGCGTTTCTTCTTCGTTGCGGAAGCTGCCGAGCATGGACGACGTCACCGCCGACGAATGCTGCTTCTCGACGCCGCGCATCATCATGCAGAGATGCCGGGCCTCGATGACCACGCCTACGCCCTGGGGTTCGATGGTGTTCTGGATGGCCTCGGCGATTTGCGTGGTGAGGCGCTCCTGGATCTGCAAGCGGCGCGAGAAGGCCTCGATGAGGCGTGGGATTTTGCTCAGGCCAATCACTTTTCCGTTGGGAATGTAGGCGACGTGCACCTTGCCGAAAAACGGCAGCAGGTGGTGCTCGCACAGGCTGAACATTTCCACGTCTTTCACGATCACCATCTCGTCATAGCTGACCGTGAACAGCGCCTTGCGCAGAAGCGCTTCGGGATCGTCCTTGTAGCCCTTGACGAGAAATTTCATGGCTTTCTCTACCCGCGCGGGCGTACGCGCCAGGCCTTCGCGTTCGGGATCCTCTCCGAGGCGGACGAGCATTTCGCGGACAAGTTCTTCGTAGGTGGCGCTGGTGAGGGTATTTGCGTCGGTAATTGATTTCATAGGGTTAAGTCGCCGGTCGTTCGTCGTCCCTTAGTCGTCCGTCGTTGGTCGTTGGTCGTCCGTAAATCTCATCCGCGAGCGACTAAGGACGGTCGACTAACGACTGTCTTCTCCGGAGTATTCGAACGAATTCATCATCGTTTCTTCGATTCGTATCTTCTCTAGATGAGCTTTGGTAAAGCCGCGCTTCACAATTTCGTAGATCGCTATACAGAGGTTCTCGGTGGTGGGCACAGCGTTGGCGAACTCCGCGAGCAGGTTCAGATTCTGGTGGTCGTAGCGCTCGACGATGTGCGCGTGGATGAAGCCATCGAGATCGGCCAGATTGCAGACCATGCCCGTTTGTTCATCGACTGGCCCGCTCACGGTAATTGCGACCGTGTAGTTGTGCCCGTGTCCGTAAGGATTATTGCACTTGCCGTAGGTCACGCGGTTTTCTTCCGCCGACATTTCGTCGTTATGCAGGCGATGTGACGCGGAAAACATGTAGCGGCGGGTGAGATACGCTTTCATGCTTCTCCATAGAAATCGACAAACAGGTCGGGAGTTTCGTAGACGCGCACGCGATGCAGTTGCGCGGCGTTGAGTTTTGGCGCCAGGCGTTGCCAGATGACGATGGCCAGGTTCTCGGTCGTCGGGATTCTGGTGGCGAACTCGAGGACTTCCTTGTTCAGGAAACGATGGTCGAGCGCGTCGAGCACTTCCCTGCTCATGACGTCTTTCAATTGCTTCAGATCGACCACGAATCCCGACTTCGGGTCGACCGCGCCCTTCACCGTGACTTCGAGCGTGTAGTTATGCCCGTGTCCGTTGGGATTATTGCACTTGCCGAAGATACGCTGGTTCTCCTCCGGCGTGAATGCCGGGTTGTGGTAATAGTGCGCTGCGGAAAATTCGGCTTTGCGCGTCAGGTAGACCATAAAGACAGTTCTCAGTTCCCGGTTCTCAGTGCTTGGTCGGTAATCGGCTTTGCCTTGGTTGCGCCTTGTCCTGGACTACCTACATCGTAGACCCGGCCTTTCCACGACACTTTTCCTTTGGCGTGGGCTTGCTTGGAGCGCAGCAGCAGATAGGCGAAAATTGGCGGACCGATGGCAATGGCGATCAGATTGTTGACTGTCGTGAAATGGGCGGCGCTGATTCTGCGATATGCCAATAACCAGAGGGCAGCGATGGCAATCCAGACGAAGTGGCGGCTGAGCGCGCCGGACACAGCGACGGCTAGTGACCACCATGCCACCAGCCATATGGCTAAACTCCGGACCACCAGAAATTCGGACTGCGGGAACAACAGCTCGAGATTCTTTGTCCAGCCTTCGCGAAGCTGCTTCCAGTTGCGATACATGCGGGTGCGGACGGCGTCTCGGCCGTAGCGGAAGTAGACGCGGTGACCGGCGTCGCGGAAGAGGCGCGCCAGCGCAACGTCTTCGAGTATTTCGGTGGCTACGGCGGCGTGGCCGCCTACGGATTCGTAGGCAGCGCGGCGGACGAGAAGATATTGTCCATTCGCCGCTACTACCTCAGAATCTTGTTCGCGCACTTTTCGCAATGGGTAACGTGCTGCCAGTTCGGCGAAGATTACGGGCATCACGGCACGCTCGGCGAGCGTGACTACTACCTGCTCGGGCGAGTAGGACAACAAATCGGCTCGTTCCTCTTTCGCTTCCTGTAAGGCTCGCGCCAGCGATCCGGGCAGGTGGACGGTATCCGCGTCGGTGAACAGCAGCCACTTTGCACGCGCTGCTTTGGCGCCGGCGATCACGGCATTGTTTTTTCCTGTCCATTTCTTGCCGGTTGTGACGGGCAGAGGCTCCGGGGAAATCACACGCACTCCGGCAAAACTCTGGGCGATTTCGCGGGTGCGGTCGGTTGAGCCGTCGTCGACCACGATGATCTCGAATCGTACGCCGGACTGGGCAGTCAGCGACTCCAGGCAAGCGCCGAGGCTGGCTTCTTCATTTCGGGCCGGCACCACAACCGACACCTCGGGCGTGGGGGGCGGGGACGGCGGCAAGGTGGCTGGAGGTGAACTATCCATCGGTTTTTCGCTATTATAGCGGGGTGAGACGAACGCCTCTTTCTACGCCCCTGGTTGCGGCCGTCAGCATTAGCATTGGATTGCTGGCTGCCATGATTGGATGCTACAGCGGAAACCATCCCGCGCGCATCGGTTCGAATGCCCCGGACTTCACCTTGCAGGATTCCGACCATCAGGTCACGCTCAGCCAGTTTCGCGGGCAGGTGGTGGTGCTGAATTTCTGGGCGACGTGGTGTCCGCCATGTATCGAAGAGACGCCGTCGCTGGTGCGGATGCAGTCGCTGCTGAAGCCGAAAGGCGTGGTGGTGCTGGCGGTCAGCATCGACGCCGACGACGCGGCTTACCACAAGTTCCTCAAGGAATACGGCGTCAATATGGTCACGGTGCGGGATGAGGCGCAGAAAGCGGCGCGGCTCTACGGGTCGTTTGGCTGGCCGGAGAGTTACGTCATCGACCGCAACGGAATCGTTCGGCGGAAGTTTATTGGCGCGGTGGATTGGACCAGTCCGGAAGTTACGGATTATCTCAGCAAGCTGTAGGGCAGGAGTCAGGTTTCAGGCGTCAGGTCTCAGCGAGTTCTTTCCTCACGGCGGCCTTTGTTTCCGGCCACGCTCGACTAACTATCTGGTATAGTGCCTTCCACAAAGCAGTTTTGGGCCCTTCGACGCCACACGTCTCTGGAGGAGTCCATGTCTATCGTCCACCGATATGTAGTTGCCATTGCTTCCTTGGCGTGCACCGCCATCCTCATGTTTGGAATCGGGTGCTCGTCTTGCTTGGTCAAACCCGTAACCACCGAGAGCAAGGGGCCTGCCCTGATGCTCAGCGTTGTCGATCAAACCAATCCTAGCGCCAACCCCGGCCTCAAGAACATCAAGGCGACGAAACCCTTCAGCCTGCCGGGCGAAAATAACTACCAATACTTGTTCGTGATTGTCGCCACTGACTCCGGCGGTCTTTCCAGTATGGAGTACACCGAGGTTTTCAACACGGGATGCCCATGCAACCCAAACTCTGGTTCTTGCCCGGGCTCATTTCAGAGTGGGGGCGGGCCGATTCAACCCAATTCGGATGGAACCGTGCCCAACGAGTGGTTTGAACTCGTCAGCGTCTCAGCGGCGGCGGAAAAAGCGGCCGTCGGCTGCCCGGCCAGCGCCGCTACCGTGACGGGCACATACGTGGTCAAGGTGACGGCTACGAATCCATCGGGCAAGAAGACGGTGGAGACCTGGAACCTTACGATTCCCTAGGAGGCTTCGGAAGAAATCGACTGACGCGGCAGCGGCCCTCAGCGGCTAAAGCCGAATTCAAAACAAGGCACTTAATGCAGCGCTGAAGCGCTGCGCCACCCAAAAACAAGCATGAGGCCGAGTTTTTCCGCCGCCTGCTAGGAGGTGCATCTTCGCTACAGCTTTGCATTCCGCAAGCGCAGCGAGTTGGTGATTACCGACACGGAGCTGAAGCTCATGGCGGCGGCGGCTAGAATCGGGCTTAGCAGTAATCCGAATACGGGATAGAGCACGCCGGCCGCGATGGGCACTCCGATGGAGTTGTAGAGGAATGCGAAGAAGAGGTTCTGGCGAATGTTGCGCATGGTCGCGTGGCTTAGCTTGCGGGCGCGCAGGATTGCTTCCAGGTCTCCTTTGAGCAGGGTGACGCCGGCGCTTTCCATGGCGATGTCGGTGCCCGTGCCCATGGCGATTCCTACCTGCGCTTGCGCGAGGGCGGGAGCGTCGTTGATGCCGTCTCCGGCCATGGCTACGACGCGGCCTTCACTCTGGAGTCGCTTGACGATCTCGGCTTTTTGCGCGGGCAGGACCTCGGCTTTGAATTCTTCGATTCCGAGGCTGTGCGCTATCTGCCGAGCCGTCGCTTGATTATCGCCGGTGAGCATGACTAGCCGTATGCCCTGAGCCTTCAAGTTACGCACTGCACTCGGACTGGACGGTCTCACCGGGTCCGCGATCGAGATTCGACCAGCGTAGCGGCCATCGACTGCCACACAAACGGTGGTAGACGCCGTCGAATCCACTGTGGCCGGCGGCGATGATCCGAGGGCTCCTATTTGTTGCATGAAAGCGGCGTTGCCAATCGCGATGCTCTTCCCTTCCACCGTGCCGCGAATGCCCTGGCCTGGTACTGATTGAAAATTGGCGGGTTCGCTCAGGCTCAATTTCTGTTCATTCGCTTTCGCGACAATCGCGGCGCCAAGAGGATGCTCGCTGGCGCGCTCCAGACTTGCGGCTAGACGCAGGAGGTCGACTTGTGAAATCTCGGGCGTCAAAATCTCCATCACTCTAGGTTTGCCCTCGGTCAGCGTGCCGGTCTTGTCGAAGACGATGGTGTCGACTTTTTCGAGCGTCTCCAGCGCCTCGGCATTCTTGATGAGGACGCCGGCGCGGGCGCCGCGTCCGGTGCCTACCATGATTGCCATGGGCGTCGCGAGACCGAGAGCGCATGGACAGGCGATGATCAGCACGGCTACGGCGTTGACGATGGCGTGGGCGAAGCGCGGCTCGGGGCCGAGCACGACCCACACGATGAAGGTCACCACCGCGATAGAAATTACGGAGGGAACAAACCATCCGGCAACTTTGTCAGCGAGTCGCTGGATTGGGGCGCGGGTGCGCTGCGCCTGGCTGACCATCTGCACGATCTGCGCCAGCATGGTTTCGCTGCCGACGCGTTCGGCTCGCATGATGAGTGATCCGTTGCCATTCACGGTTGCGCCGATTACGCGCGAGGACGCGGTCTTCGCGACGGGAACAGACTCGCCGGTGATCATGGATTCGTCCACGGTGCTGGCGCCATCGAGCACGACGCCATCGACGGGGATCTTCTCTCCCGGACGGACGCGCAGACGGTCTCCGGGCTTTACCTGGTCGAGCGGGATATCGCGTTCTGAACCATCTGTGGCCAACACGCGCGCCTGCTTCGGGCTCAGGTCGAGCAACGCGCGGATCGCGCTTGAGGTTTGGCTGCGGGCGCGCAACTCCAGCACTTGGCCGAGCAACACGAGGGTGATGATCGCCGCCGCGGCTTCAAAGTAGACATCGGGGCGGTCGCCCATGCTGCGGAAGGACGGCGGAAAGATCCGCGGGAATAAAGTTGCGATCACGCTGAAGACGTACGCAACGCCGGTGCCCATGGCAATGAGCGTGAACATGTTGGTGCTGCGATTGAGGATGGACGCCCATCCGCGCTGGAAGAACGGCCAGCCGCACCAGAGAACGACGGGCGTCGCGAGGAACAATTCCAGCCACGGCAAGCCCCAGTTCCATGGCTTTGCCATGAACAGATGCGGTCTTAACATGCTGCCCATGGCAATCGCCAGCAAGGGCGCGGTCAGGGTGAGGCTGATCCAGAAGCGGCGGGTCATGTCGCGCAGTTCGGGATTATCTTCTTCTATCGTCACCGTGCGCGGCTCCAGCGCCATGCCGCAGATTGGGCAATTTCCCGGCGCTGCTCGGATTATTTCCGGGTGCATCGGGCAGGTGTATTCGGTCTTGGTTGCAGGGAGCGCGGGCGACTCGGGGTCGAGCGCCATTCCACATTTGGGGCACGGTCCCGGCCCGATCTGCCGCACCTCGGGGCACATGGGACAAACGTAGACCCGCGTGTCTTTTGTCGACGTGCCCGCCAACGAAGCACCGGGTGCAGCGGCTGGCTTGGACGGCGTGGGCATGACCAGGGTCGGACCTCCCAGAGACACGAGGCCCGATGGCATCGACGTCGTCATTGGCGTGGGTGGGGAGGAGAGGATTTTTTCGGGATTCGCCTGGAACTTCGCGAGGCATCCGGCACAGCAGAAAAAATATTCTTTGCCCTGGTGCAGAGTCTTATAGCGGGCGCTTGCGGGATCTACGTTCATGCCGCAGACAGGGTCTTTAGATTGGGCTTTTGCGGCGGATGGTCCGGCGTTCGGGATGTCCTCGGGGTTGAGGTGGTCCATAATTTCGCTGCCAGCAGTCTATATCGACCAGGGGTCGCCGTGACGGCTTGGCGGATTCCCGCCCTTATTAGATACTTAAAGAGGAATCCTCGAACCTCATTCTTTAGGGAGCAAGTGCAATGACGTATCTTGAAGCCGCCTACCGCTATCTGACTCCGCCGGGAGAAGCCGAGTTGCGGGCCATTGACAGTGTGCGCGAGGTCTATGGGATTCAGCGCGTCCAGTTCAACGAGAAAGAACGGACGGTGCGGGTGCAATTCGACGCCTCACGGTTAAAGGCTGACACGGTGGCCAAGTTGCTGCGACAGGCTGGCATCGACGTACAGGAACAACTGGTTCTTGCCTGAGAACTTATCGCCTTGTGGGTGGACCGCACTCCGCTCGTTTCCCTACTCATCCTCACTGCGAGCGAGGATTTTTGGGGGAGGGCGGGGAAACCAAGCGGAGCGGGGCTCGGCGACAAACGGAGTTGCAAAGGGGCATCCAGAAGCACCTCTGGCCGAAGTAATCTCCCAAATGCCCCGTTGCGCGCCACTTCGTCTTACCCAAGGAGAAGCATGCCGGTTGCCAATCGCTAAGGCGTTGCCAACATGCATCGATAGAACGCGGGGGTGGGTAGGTTTTGCGCGGGGGCCGGAAACTTTTACGCTAGTTTACAAATTTCGAGTGCGGCAGGGGCCTCGATTTCCACAACCGGCGCGGCATTTGGCGTGAGTCGTAAGGGCGAGTTCCAACGCGGCGCGGAATTTTTCGGTGGAAGTTCCGGCAATCAAGTTGGATGAAACGAATCGGTTTCCGTTATAATTCAAGGACGTAATTCCGTGACAATGCGCCCGTAGCTCAATTGGATAGAGTGCTTGGCTACGAACCAAGAGGTTGGGAGTTCGATTCTCTCCGGGCGCACCACTCCCCCTCACACCCTTGAGATCCCGGTCTAGCTCTCTTTCAACTTCAACTTGCTCTTGTTTTCTTCAATAAAAGCCTTAAGGTCGGGGACGGCGTTGAGCAGCTTGGTCCACTGTTCGTAGTAGAGCGTGACGGGAAAGCGTCCCAGGCCGTACACGCTGACGCCGCCTTTCTCGCTCACACGGAACTCGATGACGCCGCTTCGTTTTTTTGTTTCCACCTGTTTTTCCAGATCGGCCAGGCGGGCTTTCAATTCCTCGTAACTTGGTTCGGTCATGAAGGTACCTCGAAAGGAGTTTTTTTCATCATAGGGTGACAGGGTGCTTTCGTCGATGCAAGGCCCTGGGCACAATGGAGCAACGGACGCTGGGCGCTTCACCACCTTTAGTGCAACCGCAGAATCTCGACCGTGATATTATCCGGTCCGCCGCGTTCCCGCGCCAATCCGATTAACTCGCGGCCTGCCTGCTCGGCGCTCTTGCCCGCGACGGCGTCAAGAATCTCCGCATCGCGCACCTGTCCCCATAATCCGTCGCTACAGATCACGAGCACGTCCTCCGGACGCAAAGGCTCGGGTTGGGCGGACGCGTCCATGACCAGATCGGGGTTCGTGCCCAAAGCGGCGGTCAGTATATTCCGCTGCGGATGATGCTCGGCTTCTTCGGGGCTGATCATCCCTGCCTCCACCAGCCGTCCTACATAAGAGTGGTCGCGCGTTACGCGCGTAATCTGGCCATCGCGGATCAGGTAGAGACGAGTGTCGCCGACGTGCACGAAATAGAGCGCGTCATACTCTGAACTTCCCCCGGAAATTCCCTCTGACCCTCCGTCGGCCGCCTCGTCCGAACCTCTATCCGCAAATCGCACGATCGCCGCCGCCGTGCAGGTCGTGCCCATGCCCCGCAGCTCGGGATGGGCAAAGCTGTATTGCCGGATCTGCTCGTGCGCCGTCTGCAAAGCCGCAATCAATGCCTGCTGCGGATCGTCGCCGCCAAAGTCGCGGTACACCGCCATCAGCGTGTCCACCGCCAGCCGGCTCGCTTCCTGACCGCCTTCGTAGCCGCCCATGCCGTCGGCAACGACCACCAAGCGCCCTTTACGCCGGAATTGCCGGTCGTCCTCCGGCTCCCAATAACCGTAGGAGTCCTCATTGTTGGTGCGGATGCATCCGATGTCGGACTGGCCCGACACTTCAATTCCGGTGCGAAGCTTCATCCCTGCACGACTTGGTGGACGGAAATGACAAGCATAGGCGCGTTTGCCTCGATGGCCTCAGGCAAGCCTCGGATTATATAGGGGAACCGCAGGACGCTCAAACCAGGGATCGGTAACGAAGGGGCGGTAATAAGCTGCGGAAGCTCGAACTGCCCGAAACGGAGACGGGGACGGCGGTCGTGCAGCCGTCCCCGGAAGTCGAGAGTCCAAATGCCGATTACGAGGTCGGCTGCGGACCGCACAGTCCGTTGGGGTTGTTGTCGTCGCCGCCGGTGGGGTTGGTGGGGGTGTCAAGACTGGGGTTGCTTTCTTGGCCGACTGCGGAGGCAACCGCAATATATACCGGCTGGGATACGACGCCCTGATAGGTAGCCGTAACCACGTAGTCGCCGACGAAGGCCCAGCCTGGGGTCGGCGTGGGATCGGCCGTGGTGACTGGCACTACATCGACCCACGTGCACACTGCGGGCTCAATTGCGGTAAGCAGACCGGTGTTGCTCAAGGTAACGGTGTTCGTCTGCGGAGCCAGGAGGAGCGCGCCAGTGTCAGTTTGGTTGCTGTCCGGATCGACCGAAATCTGGTAAGTGATCTCCTCGCCATGAAGAACCACTTGCTTTCCGTTGCTGTAAGTCGCGGTCGCCACCAGCTGAATCGTGCCGCCAAGGCCAGACAAGTTATAGAGCCCACTCGTCGACGTGGACGATGCCGAGGTCGAGGGCGTGAGCTGAAGGGACTGTAAGTGGTTGGTTGCTCCACAGCCCAGCATGGAGAAGACTGCTAACGCACAAAACAACGCGGTAAGGAGAGTTTTACGAGTCACCGCTGAGTACCTCCCAAAATGAAATCTTCCGCATCGTCGCAGCATCCGTCACAGGAGACAAGGTAACCAAAGTCACTGCACCGCACCGCCGTGAACCACTGTCCAGTTGCGTTCTGCTGAGCAGGGGCAGACTGTCGGATTTCGTTTCCTCATTGGAACTACGGGCATTCGGGCTCGTTTCGTTGCTCCACTGAATTACTCGTCTACAATCAATCCATGCCCGATCCCATCTCAAATCCAGCGCCGCCCCCCGCGCCGGTAGTAACTTCGGCCACCAATTCGGTCACCACTCCGGTCACCGACTTTCACATTGGTGAAGAATTCGGAACCGCGAAACGAAATCTTCCGCCGGTGGGCATCGTTCTGCTCGGTATCGCCGCTATCGCTGTCATTGTGGGAATCTTCGCTTTCAAGGAACGGCCGAAGCCGCAGGGCGCGGGCTCCGTCGATTTTGTGACGGCGGCTGAAGTCCCGGGACAGAACATGATTCTGGCGGCTATCACGTTGACGCTGCGGAATACGGCGGACAAACCGTTATGGATCCATACCCTGAAAGCGCAGCTCACCACTGCCGACGGCGCCACATTTGAGGATGAAGCCGCCTCGGCCGTCGATCTTGACCGCTACTACCAGGCCTTTCCGGCGTTGAAGGAAAGCGCCGAACCGCCGATTTCCCCGGAAACCAAGTTGCTGCCCGGAGCCGCACAGCGAGGAACCATGATTGTCGGTTTCAAGGTTACTAAGGAGATCTTTGATCAGCGCAAGTCTTTGACCGTCTCGATTCAACCCTATGATCAGGTGCTGCCCGTGGTGTTGAAATAGAAAAGGATCTGCCTATTCCGGCACACGAGCAAATACAGAGGTCCTTCGCTCCCACCCCAGCAAGCAAGAGCGGCTCGCTGGGGGCCCGGTCGCTCAGGATGACAAGCAAGGTTTGGGCTGGCGGGTCTATTATCTACTCATTTTCAATCTGCCTTCGCGCTTCGGCGAGCGCGGCTTTCTCCGCGCCACTTACTTTCGGATACTGCAAATTCATATCTTTTAATGCATCCACTACTGCGTGCGAAACTACCAGCCGGCTAAACCATTTGTTGTCGGCCGGGACGACGTACCAGGGCGCATGCTCGCTGGCGGTGTGGCGAATCATCTCTTCGTACGCTTCCTGATAGGCGTCCCAGAACTGGCGCTCTTTCACGTCAGCGGAGGAAAACTTCCAGTTCTTTTCCGGCGTGTCGAGCCGCTCCATGAAGCGGCGCTTCTGCTCTTTCTTGGAAAGATGCAGGAAGAACTTGACCACGGCAATGCCGTTGCGTGTGAGGTAGCGCTCGAAGTGATTGATATCTTCAAAGCGCTCTTGCCAGATGTGTTTTGTAACCAGCGAAGGCGGCAGTTTCTGGCTGGCCAGAATTTCCGGGTGCACGCGCACTACCAGCACCTCTTCATAATACGACCGGTTGAAGATGCCGATGCGGCCGCGTCCCGGCGCGCGTTCCATGCAGCGCCACAGATAGCCGTGCCGCAGTTCCTCCGCCGAAGGCGATTTGAAGGATGACACTTCCACGCCCTGCGGATTCACTCCCGACATCACGTGCTTGATGGTTCCGTCTTTGCCCGCCGCATCCATGGCCTGAAAGATCAGCAGCAGGCCCCAGCGATCTTGCGCCGCCAGAATATCCTGCAGGCGGCTCAGATCCTTGACGCCGTCCGCTAACAGTTCTTTCGCCTGCGGCTTCAGTTCCGAATCCAGGCCGTGCGTATCGGCGGGGTCGTGATCTTTGAGGCGGAAATGTTTTCCGTGCTCGATGCGGTAGCGCTTGAGCAGCTTATCGATTTTCATGACGCCAGTGTACGCGATTCCCTCTAAGCTGCAATTCGCTTTGGAGGGTGCACGGAGAAAACCAGCGAGTTGATCGCGCACTTAGCTAAAACCCTCAGAAATGGCTTTGCGAACAGGGCGCGTCCGGCCCTCAGGGCTAAAGAGTGTGCGTGAGAACTGGGCCGTCCCTCCGGGACTTGAATCCTATCTTCCACTGTTCCCAGCGCTGAAGCGCTGGGCTAAGTTGGTGAGCGCCTCCGCGGCTGGATTCTCGGACACGACGCTCCACCGCTTCGCCCAAAAACTAGTTCTCACGCATACTCTAAAGCCCTCGTCGTTATTGGGCTGGAACGGCACGGCTAAAGCCGCGCCCTAGCCGAACCCCTTTTATGAGACAAGTTCTAGTGTTGCTGTTCGTAGACGGAGTTATTCGGAGTGGGATCGTCGTACTCGCGGCCATACTTATTCTTGTGCGCCATGGCCTGGCCGTTCGCCTCGGGAACCCGAATCACTCCCAGCGACGAAGCGTTCTCACCGATCGTGATCTCGCGGGTCTGCGGCTGCGCGTTTTCCGGGCCCATGCCCTCGCTCCAGATATGCAAAACATAACGCCCGTAGGGGACTCCCGGCAGACTGAGTTGGCCATCGGCATTGGAAATGGCGTACAGCGTGGTGGTGAGCGTGATTACTACCGCACTCATTTCGGGATGAATATTGCAAAAAATATAGCTGATGCCGGGACGGTCGAATCGCACCATACGCGACGTACCCGCTTCGTACAAACCAAGATCAAAGCGCTTCCCTTCGAAAAGAGAAAAGACGTTATGAAAGAAGGGATCGTGATTGGGGAACTCGACCATCGACCCGGCTGGCACCACCAGGATGTGCGGAGCAAAGCTCTTGTTCTTTTGCACCAGGCGCGGGTTCGACGATGGGACACTGGCCGGTAAACTTGGCGCTTCACTGCCTGCAACGGCTGTGATTGGCGTCAGCCACACCACGGTTCCGGGAATAGTTCCGTGGCGCCGCTTCTCGGCACTCGGAACGCCGATCACCTCGACGCGTCCGCGGACCGCGACGGTCGCGGCCTGTGCTGGCGTCTGCGCCGGGGCCTGCGCTTGTAATGCGTACGCACAGGCGCACAACATCGCAGCCCAGATCAGAATTGTTCTTCGGCTCATCATCGATCGCTCACTACTGCTCCCAGTTCCCGCTGTCTCAGTCCCTTGACAACGTCCAGCGCCTCAAAAAAGAACGCCCATCATCAAATTGAGATGCCCCGCGCTGTTGCCGGCGTCAGTCACCGAATACGTCGTCAGATGGCGATACTCGGCGGAAAACAGCAAGTCCGACCGCGGACGGTAAATCACATTCACGAAGATTCCCTGATTTCTGGCCAGCGCCGGATCACCGTAGGACTGAGGATACGCGAAATATTTCAGATCGCTAGCATAGGGATTATCCAGGCCAAAGGCGGCATTGAACTCCCATTTATTGGCCGGCCGGTATTTCAATTGCGCCCAGCCGCCGATGGAATCCAACGCTTGTAATTCCGTACCGGCCGATGCCGGATTGCCGCTAAACAACACGCTCTGCCCGAATGCGCCGTACAAGCCGCCAATGGCCCGGCCGCGATAAAATTTTCCGCTGAACGAAAGCTGGCGACTGAGCGGCAGGTCGAAGTCGGTCATTCCGGCCCAGCCGTCGACATTGCGGTTGAAACCATAGTCCTGGCGGCTGTAGAACCCACCCACGCCGATGCGCAACGGCTGTCCGAAAACATTTCTTGTCCATGAGATGCGAGTCCCATAGGCCGGTTGCCGCGATTCTTCGCCAGGCCCTGCGCGCCGGTAATAACCTGTACCTGGCGCTTCCCCACTCACGGGATCGAGGATCCCTCCCTGAAACAGCAGGCTCGACTCTTCGCCGAGCGATACTTTATGTTCCACCCTGATCTGCGGCGTCCAACTCCACAGATTGCCCGCGTAGGTGAGCGCTGGAATCGCCAGCGATGCGAACGATGTCGGAGAATTGGGCGAGAAGAAAAGCGCATCCTGCCCGACCACGACCGAGGTGTTGGACCAATCCATGCGCATGGTTGCGGTGCGCAAGCGCATGAGGCCGGAGTCGATCCCGTTCGGAACTGGCGGGAATCCTCCGGCCAAGTCGAGTTGGAGATCTGCCCTCGTCTTGGCACCGGCCACGGTTGGACCGAAGACTTCGAATCCAATCTGCGACTGGCGCAGGGTCGCTCCGAAACTTCCGCCGGAATCGCCCGCCGGCCGCGAGTACGCGAGCGTGGGAAGATCGATGCTATCGACCACGCCTTGATTGCTCACCAGATTCATCAAGACAATGCCCGAGAGGCGCACCCGGTATTTCGATGCGCTCTCGATCTTGGTCTGATACTGTTCGTCCACTTTGCCGCTCAGGAGTTGATATTCCTCCTCCAGGCTGGCCGCGTGGCTG
The DNA here is from genome assembly GCA_963778255.1 of uncultured Acidobacteriaceae bacterium. Taxonomy (GTDB): domain Bacteria; phylum Acidobacteriota; class Terriglobia; order Terriglobales; family Acidobacteriaceae; genus Acidiflorens. The sequence goes on along the minus strand of CAVZUP010000096.1, from coordinate 18,568 downwards.
TTTTTTTTCTGATCGTCGTTTTGATTTGGCGTGTCAGCCTGCTTCTCAACTGGCGCTATGCCGTTCGCTAAGTTGTTGGGCATGACGTTCACAAAGATGTCGGGTGAGCCGTTCGCAGAGCTGGCTGCCGGATGCGCGACCGCTTCGCGCAACATCGCGGCTCGCGGCGCGCTTCCGGCGCGAATCTCGTCGAGTTCGCGGCGCAGTTCGGCTGTTTCCGCGCGTGCCTGCTGCCAATCGGAGCGCATCCCGGCAACTGTCGCCTGCAACTCGCGGACCTCGGTGCGCAGCTCGCGCAACGAGTCGGTGGCGGAGTCGCTTGGTGACGCGGCAGAGGGCTGATCGGCACGATTTACGGATTCTTGCGCGTTTCCGGTTGCGGCCCATGCCATGACACTGATTAATATCGCGCAGTGCCACCATTCGAACCGACGCATCTTGCTTTGACTCATGTCGCCTCCCTGCCGCTGTGTCCGCTTCAAGACCTCAGGGGCTAAAGCCCCTTTTTACATTAGCGTCCTGCGGCACCGCTGAAGAGGCTGCGGAAAAAGTCGACGCGCGCGGCAGTCGCCCTCAGCGGCTAAAAGCCGCTATTGATTTTGCGGCACTTATGGCACGAGTAAAACTCGTGCCCTTCCCAAAACCAGGCTTCGAGTTAGTTTTTCCCGCAACCTCTGAAGCCGTGCCTTTCCCTTGATGCTTCCGCGGTGTCTACGGCTTTTCCGCGATACTTCGGGAACCGCCTTTTGAAACGCTTAGCGGAAACTATGTTGTTCACGTTGCGTGCCGGGCCGTCAAAGCGTTTTCGCCCGACGGATTCAACGGAATCGATACGCGGAATGTCGTTCCCAAGGACGACGTCCGTTCCACCGCAACGTCGCCTCCGTGGTCCTGCAGAATCTTCTGCACCACGGTTAATCCCATCCCCGTCCCATTTTCTTTGCCATGGCTCACGAAAGGCTCGAATAAACGGTCGCGCACGGCTTCCGCGATTCCGGGACCGTTATCCTCGATGCGAATTTCTAAATTCTCACCCGTGCGTCTCAATCCGATATCGATTTTTCCCGATTCGCCGGGCACGGCTTCGCACGCGTTCAGCAGCAGGTTCAGCAAGGCGCGCTCGAGTTTCTTGAAGTCGAACCAGCCTTCGGTCGATCCCTCGCCGTGAATGCGAATCCGTATGCGCTGGAATTCGGGATGGGCTTTCACGCCCTGCACTGCGCGATCGACCGCCGAGCGAACGTCGCCGTAGGTTGGTCGCAACGATTCCCGTGTACGCGAAAATTCCAGAAGCGACTCGATCAACTCGGTCATCTGGTTGACCGCGATGCGGATTTCAGCGTAGAGATCCTCGCGCTGGCCGGGTGTGAGGTTGCTCTCGCAAAGAAATTCGGCGTTTGCCATGACCGCCGCCAGCGAATGGCGCAGATCGTGCGAGATCGAACTTGCCATTCGCCCAATCGTCGCGAGACGTTCCGCATCGAGCAGCTCGCGCTGGGTTCTCTGCAGGTTCTTTCGCATACGGTCGAAGGTTCCGGTGACCTCGGCCACCTCGTCTCCGCCGCGAGCCTGCAAGGGATAGGCGAAATCCCCGCGTTCGAGTGCACGCACTCCGGCCACCAGGTTCTCCAGCGGACGGGTGAAGGTATGCGAGATCAGAAACACCAACAGGCTCCCGGCGAGTACGGCCGCGAGGCCCAGCGCCAGCAGCAATTCGTTCAGGCTGCGCAAGAATGCGGTTGCCTGATCGAATGACTTCAAGACCCACAGATTCATCGCCGGCGATCTAGGTGTGGGCAAAGGAGTGGGCAAATCGACCGCCGTTGCCAGGAATCGTTCTCCGCTCAGCCAGATCTGATCGCCTTGGGGCGGGCCTCCCGCGGCGGTTCTTGGCGGCACGCGCAGCAACTCGGATTCCTGGGCGGGCTGCAGTGTGCTGCGCACGATGGCGTCACCATAGCGGAACGCCACTTCGCTGGCGGCCACGCGGCTCAGGTCGCGGGCCACGCGGTCGTCGATTTCGAAACCCAGCAGCAGGTAGCCCAGAACCTGATGCCGGCTCGCGGGACCAAAATAAATATCCTGGAGAAAGACTTCGTAGAGGTGGCCTTCGACATACCACCAGTGGCGCGTCTCAGCGCGAGACACCACTTGCGGGAAGAAATCCTGCCCTTCGCGAATCGTGATCTCACGCGGCGTGGCTTGCAGCGCCATTACTTTGCCGGAGGAATCGGCCAGCAGCAGCAAGTCGCTGCCCGCCAGTTGCCATAAATCGTGCGAGGCGTCCTGGATGGTGGCTGCATCGTGCGTGGTCATCAGCGCGCGCACATTGGGCAAGTCGGCGAGCAGCGCGGCTGAACGCTCAAGCGTCACTTCCCTCTGTTTCTGAAAACTGTGGAAGGCGGAAACGGAATTCTCCAGGTCGCGCTGGATTCCGAGGCGCACCTCCTGCTGCACCGTATGGCGCACCACCAGCAGCGTGGTGAACGTCAGTGCCGCGGATACGACGACCATGGAAAGCAGAAACTTGGTCCGCAGCCGAATTCCGCCCATGGTTAGAACCTCGAAAGGGTACAGGAAATAGGTTATGCAAGCGAGGTCAGAGGTGAGAGGTTAGATTGCAGAGGTAAAGGGCGTCTTGATACTCACGTCTGCAATCTGACCTCTCAACCCTGACCTTGCTCCACTACGGCACAAATTTATAACCCGAACTATGCACGGTGCGAAAGTGCATCGGGTTCGCCGGGTCTTTCTCCACCTTCTGCCGCAGGCGCAGTATGTGATTATCCACGGTTCGCGTGCTGGGATAATTCTGGTATCCCCAGACGTGGTTCAGCAGTTCCTCGCGCGATAAAACGCGCTCCGCATTCTGGATCATGAAGCGCAGCACCTTGAACTCCTGGGAAGTCAGCTGTACCAGGTTGCCTTCGCGCCACAATTCCATTTTCTTGAAATCGACTTTCACGTCGCCAAATTGAAAAGTCTCGGTCAGCGGAGTGCGCGAGGAACGCCGCATGGCCGTGCGCACCCGCGCCAGAAGTTCCCGCGGACTGAAGGGCTTGGTCACGTAGTCGTGCGCGCCTAGCTCCAGCAGCAGTACCTTGTCCATCACTTCCGTCCGCGCACTCAGAATGATGATCGGCAAGGATGGAGCTGCCTGGCTAATCTCCCGGCAGACGTCCTGGCCCGGCGTTCCCGGCAGGCTCAGGTCGAGGACGAGCACCGACGGCGGCGCTGCCCGGAACATCTCCACCCCCGCAGCGCCATTCCCCGCAATATCAACGGTGAAGCCCTCGGCTTCAAACAATCGCTTTAGAGCTTTCTGGACGGCGCGGTCATCCTCGATCACCAGGATCCGCTCCGCACCCGCTGGAGCTGTTTCCATTGCCAAAGTTCCCCCCGCTGCCACTGGAGATAGGTTCTTGTTCATCGCCGCCCCCAAGCCGTAACCGGCATGAATCATACCCCTAAACTCTAGCGTGATATCGGGTTAATGACACACTTTGGGGGAGAAAGTGACAGAGATTTGACAATTTAGTGACAAAGGAAAAATCGGGTGATTGAGCTCCAAAAGCAAAACCCCTAAACCCGGTTTCTAGCAGGCTGCGGAAAAACTCAGCAAGGCCGCAACGGGCTGACCTCAGGCGCTAAAGCGCGGACACCTTTTCAACGACTTACGGCACGAGTAAACTCGAGCCCTTCCCAAAACCTGCGTGAAGCAGGCTTGCTCCACAGCCTGCTAGAGCGGGTCCTGGATGCGAGCCTCGGGATGGCCTCCCAGATCCATAAAGCGCGAATCGCGCGCCTCGTCGTAAATCGAACTGAGCGCCACGGTCACTTCCTGGATGTAATAGAAGGTTCCCGCCAGCAGACAGATGAGGGACAGCACAAAAACCACGATCGCTGCCACTGCCGCATCCTTCCAATAGAGGCCAAACCCCAGCAGCAGACAGGATGTGATGGTCCCCGCCAGCGAAATCAGTACCAGCAGAAAGCAGCGCCGGATGATCTGCGCCCGTTGGGCGATGGCGCTGATCTGCGCTGTATAGGCCTCAGCCTCCTGCAGACGGTCGTTCTTGGCGGCATCGTGTTTCGCATGCACGTACTGCCGCAACCGGCTGACAATGCCCATCAGCCGCACGTTGATCGACAGGATCAGCAAGCCGGTGGCGGAAACCAGGATGACGGGCGCTAGAAATGCCTGAAAAAGACGGGCGATATCGTTCATGAAGCTTTCCGAGACGTCTCCTGGCCCGATTCTAACTCAAGTAAAGGGTGCGACCGGCGTCAGATACTCTAATAGAGATGGCAACAAACTCAGCGAAGCCGAGCGCTGGGGCAACTCCTCACGAGCGCATTTTCCGTGCTAGACTTCACGTTTGCGGATGGCATCGAAACATTTCATGGCCTTTTTCCGATCGAATCGCCGTCTGATTGCGATTGCGACGGCTGCGATTGCCGTAGGTATGGCCGCGACACTGGTGGCCTGCGGCGATTCCAAGTACCAGCCTCCTGCGATTGCGGTCACTTTTGACTCTAGTTTTGCCCCGCCTTCGTCGATCGACACTGGCGCGTACGCGGGCATTGCGGCCGACGTGGCCAACGACAGCAAGAACGCCGGGGTGAAGTTCTCCTGCGCTCCCGCGGGAGATTGCGGCTCATTTACCCCAGCCTCGATCGCGAGCAGCATCCCAACCTGTTACCTGGCCCCGGAGTCGGTTCCCGAGGGCGGGACCGTGACCATTACCGCAACCTCGAATACTGATCCGACCAAGTTCGTCACCTCGTCGGCGATCACCATTGTCAGCGGACCGGCACATGCATGCCCGTGAGCGGAGGGCGCTCGAACGGCATTTGACTTCGTGACATTTCCTCCCCAGAATAGAGGTAGTTCTTTTAAGGCCAATCCCACCAGTGGGGGCGTCACGGCTTCGACGGAGATGCTTGCGGCCAGGAGGCATGCCGGGGTGCACACACCCGTAATCGCGTGCAAAATGATAATTGCCAATCAACAAATGGCATACGCAGCCTAACTAGTTTAGGCAGCCGTTCTCCGCAGCTTTGTCCGTGGGCTGCGAGCGAACGTCACACAGCGGGCTGCTCTTCCCGGCTACGTCTGGGCCGGGAGGCTAAGATCACAGGCTAGCGGCGACTGTTTCTTGTCCGTTCTGAGCAGGCGGCGCGAACGTCCTGGGGTAATGCCCAGGGCATGAACCGGAATAAGCATGTAGTCTCTTGACCAGTAACATTTTCGGACGCGGGTTCGACTCCCGCCGCCTCCACCATCTCACCCCTTACAGATCAAACACTTACATGTTCAGTTCACCGCAAAACGTCGTAACTTCGCGGTTGCGGATCTACGGCTCTCAAAAGGCGCCGCCGATATATTCGCGGCATCCCGTTGATTGATTTATGTGGTCAGGACTGCGGGAGCGGGGGTGGGTTCGACGGGAGCTTTGCGGCGGAGGATGGCCGCGGAGATGAGGGTAATGATAAGGCCAACGGGCAAGGGCTCCATGAAGGTGTAGGCCATGTTGACAAGCGGATTCTGGTAGAGCTGCTGGGAGTGTTGTATGGCAGCGACCTGTTTGGCGGTGGTGGCGGGGTCAAGTCCTGAGGATTGGACCTTGTGAATCTGCGCGGCGAAGTAGCCGTCCATGAAGTGGGGCATGAAGTTGAAGTAGAGGACCTCCCACATGGCGACGTAGCAGACGGTGGTGATGAGGGCGATCAGGATGCCGCAGGCGAAGGCGCGGCCGAAGGAGATTTGACCGGCGAGGGTATTGTCGCGGTAGCTGCGGATGCCGAAGTAGATCAGCAGGAACGACGCCACCATGATGGTGTAGCCGATCGCCATGCTGTGGCCGGAGCCGATCTTGTCGGCGAGGAGAAGCGAGCCGCCCATAAGGACGGAGATGATGACGCCGGCGATGAGGCCGAAGGTGAGAACGGTTTTCTTCATGTGAGGCTCCTGTGCGAGTTGGGATGGGGGCACGATACGGTGCAACGAGGCCGGATGTCGTCATCCTTTCGGATGATTTTGCAGGAATGGAGCGGAAATCATGCTTTCGGGTGACGCGGGTCACGGCAGGAGACCTAGTTCTTTGCCGCGCTGGACGGCCTGGGTGCGGCGGGCGGCTCCGAGCTTGTCGAAGGCGCGGGCACAGTGTGTCTTGACGGTGTTTTCGGAAACGAAAAGCTGCGTGGCGATCTCGCGATTGCTGAAGCCGCGGGCGACCAGGGTGAGAATTTCGAGCTCGCGTGCCGTGATGCCGAGGGTCTGCTGGCGGGCCGTATTGGGAGTGAAGGGTTCGAGGGCGGAGGCTTCCGCGGGAACCTTCGCGGGAACTAGCACTTCCCTCACCACGACCGTTTCGCGGATGGTCTCGCGATTGCGCGTGATGCGGAGGCCGAGCCAGATGCCGAAGGTCGCGAAGAGGATGGCGACGAGCGCGCTGTAGAGCTCCACGGAGTGCTCGATGATGACGAAGCGGTATTCGGTGTATTGGAGGGTGGCGATGAGGAGGCCGCCGACGAGACCGAAGATGAGGACGTGGCGCTTCATGATCGGGTTGTGAAGAAGTATAACGGAGACGGCGGGGTAGTGGTTTCACCGGCCAGAAAACAGAAGCGCCGAGGCGTGATGCCCTGATCCTTTTCGAGAGGAGCGGGACTCGATTCACGATGCCCGCGCAAACGGGGCTCGGGGAAGCGTAAAGATGAGGTTCTGGGCGAGTAGTCGGAAAACAGTCACGAGGAGCGAGCACAGGTTGAACTCGGCCTGTGCGAGCCATAACAAGTGATCCTGCTCACAGAAAGCGGACGACGTTTGACCGAAGATTGGGATAGCAGGTCGAGCGCTCGAAAAGTGTGCAGAGTTTAGTGTGCGTTGCGCCGATGCCCTGCGTGGAAATGCAAGGAGTACGCGGTGCGTCTAAAGCCGACGAGGTTGCGCTGCTTTTCGCAGATTGTCTTCTTCTTACTCTTTCTTTTTCTTCTGCTTCGCACGGAGTTTCGCGGGTCGCTGCGTGGCGGCGGAAGTGAGATACGGCTTCCTTATCCGGTGCAGTTGTTCTTCCAGTTGGATCCGCTGGTGGCGCTGTCGAACGCGCTCTCCAGCCGTGCCTTGTACCGCGGTCTGTTGTGGAGTCTGGCCATTCTGATCCCGACGATGGTGCTGGGGCGCTTTTTTTGCGGATGGATTTGTCCTCTGGGCTCAATCCATCACTTCTTCGGCAGCCTGAAATCCGAGCGCAAGCGCGGGAAACAACTGATTGAATCGAACCGCTACAAACGCTGGCAGACGACGAAGTACTATCTTTTGGTCGCGGGCTTAGCCGCGGCCGTACTGGGCACAGGGGTCGTCGGATGGCTCGATCCTTTCTCGTTGCTGGTGCGCTCGCTTGGACTCTCCATTCTGCCGGGAACGGACTACGCACTGACGGCTTTACTGGGTGCAATGGAACATAGCAGATTTGCGGCGGTGCAGATGGTGGGCAGCGGCTTGCATTTCATTCTTGGAGCGCTGCTGCTCGGTTTCAAACAGCCGCACTTTCGGCAAGGGGTCTGGCTCGGCATCATTTTCATATTTCTTCTGGCGCTGAATTTTCGGGTGACCCGGTTCTGGTGCCGGGCGATTTGTCCGCTGGGAGCTTTGCTTGGGATCGTCTCGCGCTGGTCGATTCTTGGACTCGTCAAACTTCCGGAGAAGTGCGAGGACTGCAATCGCTGCCTGCTGCGCTGCCAGGGTGGCGACGACCCGATCGGGGGAGTTCCTTGGCGTCAACCGGAGTGTCATCTCTGTCTGAATTGCGTTGATGAGTGTCCGGAGCACGGACTGCAGTTCAAGTTTTTTCCGGCGCAAAAGACCATCGGCGCGAACCTGCAGCGACGCAAGGTGCTCACCGGATTGGCGGCAGGAGCAGCCGTTGTTCCCCTTTTGCGAAGCACGCCCGGCTTTGCGGTCGAACGCCATGAACGATTGCTGCGGCCTCCGGGCGCTCTCGACGAAGACCATTTTCTGTCGCGCTGCATACGCTGCGGCGAGTGCATGAAGGTCTGCCCCAACAACGCGCTGCATCCCGCATTAACCGAAGCTGGGTTGGAAGGCCTATGGACGCCGATCGTCGTGCCGCGGATTGGCTATTGCGAGAGCAGTTGCGTGCTGTGCTCCGAGGTTTGTCCTACGGGCGCGATTTGGGAGATCACGGCAAAAGAAAAGGGCTGGGAGGCGCGCGGTTCGAACGATGCCAAGGCCGTCCGGCTGGGGACGGCGTTCTACGATCGCGGGCGCTGTTTGCCCTGGGCCATGGCGACTCCGTGCATTGTGTGCGAGGAGTGGTGCCCGACGTCGCCCAAGGCCATTTACTTGCAGCCTGCGGAAGTCGCTGATGCAGAGGGGCATCTGCAGCAGGTGAAGCAACCGTTGATTGATCCGCAGCGCTGCGTGGGCTGCGGGGCGTGCGAATATGCCTGCCCGGTTCAGGATCGTCCGGCAGTTTACGTGACCAGCGTCGGCGAGAGCCGGTCGCGAACCAACCAGATACTGCTGAATCGAGGCAAGGAGATGCCAAGGTGATGAATATCCGAAGAGTGGAAGCACGCGGGCTCCTGGTGGTCATGCTCGTCATGGCGCTGCTTCTGAGTGCTGGTTGCAAGCGCCAATCGGGGAGTGCGCAGTCAGTTTTCCCTGCGTCCAACGAGGTAGCGGGGTGGGTGACGACTGGAGATATACGAACGTTCGAGGCTGTCGACCTGTGGAAGTACATCGATGGCGACGCGGAGCGGTACTTGAAGGCGGGAGTGCGGAGAGTGTCGACGAGCGATTACAAGTTTCAGAACAACGTCGACGCGACGGTAGACATCTACACCATGGGGAGCGTGGAGGGGGTCGAGACGATTTTCAAGTCGGAGCCGGCTGTCGATGTGAAAGCGGTCAAGTTGGGGGACGACGCGCGATTATCCAGCCAGAGTCTGACATTCCGTAAGGGAAATTACCTGGTGAGAATCGTTGCTTTTGAAGGCTCGGCGGAAATTGAGCAAGCGCTCCTGCAACTGGGGCGCGGGATCGAGTTGCGGTTTGCAAAGTGATAGTCGCCAGAGGTGCGGTTTGTCACTGAAAAGTCGAACGGATTGGGGTATAGGTAGTTTGAGGATTTTCGGATCTGGTCGCTAGTTTGCCGGAGAATCTTTATGAGCGCAACGCGCAGTAGCAGTCGGCGGGACTTTCTGAAGAAGTGTCTCACTGGTACAGCGGTTCTCGGCGCTAGCGGCAAGATGGGACTGCTCGCACTCGCAGAGCAGGAAGCGGCGATCACGAAATCCAAGGTTGTGGTCGCACGCGATGCCATGCTGCGCGGCGCGGGCACGACAGTTGACTCACAGCGGATGCTGAGCTTGCTGGATCGCGCCATGCAATCACTTTTCGACCGCGACAATCCAATCGAGCCGTGGAAGAAGCTGATCCGTCCGGGTGAGACGGTCGGGCTGAAAGTGAATGCGCTGGGAGGGCGCGGGTTCTGCAGCAGCCCGCTGGTCGAAGCCATTTGCGAGCGCTTGCAGGAGGCGGGAATCAAGGCCAGCGATATCGTGGTTTGGGATCGCGACAGCGACGAACTGGAACATGCTGGATTTCATGTGGCGACGGGCGGGAACCGCGTGCAGTGCTTTGGCACCGATCGCGTCGATTATGAACGAGATCTGGTCATGCATGGCAGCGTGGGCAGCCGGTTGTCGAAGATTCTGACGCAACGCTGCAACGTTCTGATCAATGTGCCCGTGCTGAAAGACCATGACGGCGCCGGCGTGACCATCGCCTTGAAGAATATGTATGGCGTCATTCATAACCCGAACAAATACCACCCGAACGGCTGCAATCCGTATATCGCGGACTTGAACATGCTGCCCGAAATCAGATCCAAAATTCGATTGACCATCTGCGATGCGACTACGGCGTCGTTCGAAGGCGGACCGGGATACAAGCCGCAATACACCTGGAAGAACAATTCCCTGCTCGTCTCGCAGGATCCCGTTGCACTCGATTACACGGGATGGCAGATCATCGAACGCAAGCGAGCCGAAAAAGGGTTGAAGACGCTGGAAAACGAGAAGAGAGCACCCCACTACATTGCAACCGCCGCCGATGCCCAGCATCGACTGGGCACGAAGGATCCCAGGAAAATCGCTGTGGTCGAGGTGTAGGCAGATGCGCGGGATTGGGAGCTGCACATGGCGCGTGAACTCGATCGCCGGTCCTTCTTAAGGTGCGCCCTGGCGTCGGGAGCAGCTCTCGGCGTCGGCGAATTGATTCCGCTCGGTGCGCTTCCCGCGCAAGCAGCTGCGCAAAAGCAGGATGATTCGCAATTCACGGTGGAAGCGAAGTTCTACCAGAAACTTCCCAACAAGAAGATCAAGTGCAAACTGTGTCCGCGGGAATGCATGGTGGGAGACCGGGAACGCGGCTACTGTGGCGTACGCGAAAATCACGGAGGAAGCTACTACACGCTGGTGCACTCGCGTGTGTGCGCGGCACACATCGATCCCATCGAGAAGAAACCGCTGTTCCACTACCTGCCGGGGACACTCGCGTTCTCTCTGGCGACGGCGGGCTGTAACGTTAACTGCAAGTTCTGCCAGAACTGGGACATCTCCCAGGTGCGGCCGGAGCAGGTTCCGGCGGAGTACGCGCCTCCGAAATTAGTTGCGGAACTGGCCAAGAAGAATAACTGTCCGACAATTGCCTACACCTACAGCGAGCCGGTGATCTTCAGCGAATACCTGATGGATACAGCCGATGCCGGGCACGAAGCGGGCGTCCGCAGCGTGGTCGTCTCGAATGGCTACATGCAAGAGGAGTCGCTGAAGGCGGCGTACGGCAAGATGGACGCGGTCAAGATCGACCTGAAGGCGTTCACAGAGTCGTACTACAAGGATGTCGTCGTGGCGGAGCTGAAACCGGTGTTGGACTCGCTGGTTACCTTGCGGAAGATGAACAAGTGGACCGAGATCGTGTACCTGGTGGTGCCGACGCTGAACGACAGCGATGCGGAATTCCGCGGTCTGGCTCGTTGGGTAAAAACTAACCTGGGGGTGGATGTGCCGATTCATTTCACGCAATTTCATCCCGAATACTTATTGAAGAACTTGCCCATCACGCCGGTGCCGACGCTGGAGCGTGCCAAGGCGATTGCCGACGCCGAGGGGCTGCACTACGTCTACATAGGCAATGTGCCGGGACATACTGCGCAAAACACTTATTGCCCGAAGTGCCGCCGCATGCTGGTGGAACGTGTCGGGTTCACGGCGAACCAGATGCTGATCCGCAAGGGCAGTTGCCCGTTCTGTCAGCAGCCGATTCCCGGCATTTGGCACGCGTGAGAGCGCGAGAGGAGTTTTGCATTATGAATATCAAGATTCGTCCAAAGATCTATTGGCTGGCGGCGGTAGTTATCGCGATGCTGGCGCTTGCGGCATTGCAGCACGTCCGTGCGGCCGATTCGCAAAGCGTGAGACAGGCCGGTGTTGCCGGCAGCTTCTATCCGGCCGACTCCAAGACGCTGACGGCGATGATGGATGACATGCTGGCGCGTGCTGCTTCGTCGCAGCCGCCGATCACCGACCCGATCTTCGCTGTGGTTGCACCACACGCCGGTTATCAATACTCCGGCCCGGTCGCTGCCTACACGTACGCGGCGCTGAAAGGGCGCAAGTTTGCGCGCGTGGTCGTGATTGCACCGTCGCACTATGAGGCCTTTGACTTCACTTCCGTTTATGAGGGTGCTGCGTATGTGACGCCGCTGGGTACGGTTCCGATCGACAAGGCATTTGCCAAGCGACTGGTCGAGGTGAGTCCAACTATTAAATTCTCCAGCCGCGGACATGCTCCCACGCAGGAAGGCGCCGAGCATGCGATTGAGGTGCAATTGCCTTGGCTGCAACGGGTGCTGGGCGATTTCGAACTCGTGCCCGTCGTCATGGGAGAGCAGAGTTATGAGAACAGCCGTGCGCTGGGCGTGGCTCTGGCGAAGCTGATCCAGAGCAGTGACAAAGAGACGCTGATCGTGGCCAGTTCCGATCTGTCGCACTATCACCCCTACGACGATGCGGTGAAGATCGACCACAAGACGCTCAAGGCCCTGCAGGCGTGGGACTACTTCAGCATGTCGCGGAATTTTCAGGCTCGGGTCTGGGAAGCCTGTGGTGGCGCTCCCATCGTAGCCGCCATGATTGCCGCCGAACGCATGGGAGCGAACCAAGCCGTGGTGCTTAAGTACGCCAACACCGGCGACGTCACCGGCGATCACTCTCGCGTGGTGGGATACAGCGCGGACGTCTTTTTGAAGACTTCAAGCGCAAAGGCGGCGGACGCGCAATTCTCGCTGAATGGTCACGAGAAAAGCGAGTTGCTGGCGTTGGCTCGCAAGTCGGTGGAATACGCGGTGCGGGAGAAGAAGGCGCATGAACCAACCGCGAGTGCCAGCGAAGTGCTGAATGAGGAACGCGGCGCGTTTGTGACTTTGCGCAAAGCGGGAGAACTGCGCGGGTGCATCGGATACACCTCCGCGGAGAAGCCTCTCTACATGACCGTGCGGGACACGGCCACGCTGGCGGCGCTGCGCGATACCCGATTCCAGCCCGTGGCGGCGTCGGAGTTGTCGCAAATCGATTATGAAGTCTCCGTGCTATCACCGCTACGTCGCGTGTTGGACGTGCGACAAATCAAGGTCGGTCAGCATGGTCTGCTGATGAAGAACGGCGGGTACGAGGGTCTCTTGCTTCCGCAGGTGCCAGTGGAAGAACGATGGGATCGATTAAGGTTCCTGGAAGAAACCTGCGCCAAAGCGGGCATGCGTTCCAATTGCTGGAAAGATGAGAACACGGACATCTTCATGTTCACAGCGGTGGTATTCGGCGAGAAACAGCCGCAAGCTCTTATGCCCGAGACAGCTTCGCCTCCAGGCTTACCCGCACGGCCAGGAGAGCTGGCGCCAGGTTTACAGCCGCACTGAGCCATGCGGTTTTCCAGAAGCCGAATACTGGGATGAGATAACTGCTCAACAAGAGCGCGCCCGCGCATCCGCCCAGCAGGTCGATAGCATAGAGCGTTCCTAGTCTTGATCGGGCGCTGCTGTCATCTTCTTTGTTGAGGTAGATCTCCGTCGCGACAGGAAATTGATAGCCGCTTAGCATTCCGCAGAGACCGGCCAACGCCGGAAAGGCCAATTGCGCGGATAGCCAGGTTGCCGCCGTCCCGGAAATCTTCGAGAGCAGGCTGAATACGAATATCAGCGCGGGCGCGGAAAGGGCGAGCAGGAACTGGGTGGTTGCCATGGTTTGGAAAGGTGGGCGGCCGGTCGAACTGCCGCTGGAACGAATGCGGCGGATACCCAGCCAGCTTCCGAAGGCGATGCCTGCCATGCACATGGCGATGAGGATTGTGAGCTGGTGGTAGACATAACCGTAGACGGACTGAAATGCCAGCAGCAGAAAAATCTGCAGGGCCATGAGGGTGAATCCGGTCGCTGCCATGGCGTAAGCTGCGGCAGGACGGGCGCGTTTATCGCGAGCGGGTACGAACGCAAGAATCACTGCCACTAACCACGTGATCGCGAGAACCGCATCAATGAGATGGGTGAAAGTGATGTGCGCGGCGGTCCGGAAACAGCGCGAATAGCCGAGCTTGAATTGCGTGCTCCACAGAACCACGTTGAAGTAATACGCGATGGGCTCGAAATCGCGATTGATGGGCGTCTCGGCCAGCGGCTGCAGTTGTTGGCGGATCTGCTCCATGCGATCGGGCATCATGCGGTAGGGGATGAAGTATTCCCGAACATACTTTGTCCTCAGGTTGCGCGCCTGCAACCTTGCGATCAGCGTTTGGGGATTGTCGGTTAAAACATCGGGTTGCGTCGCGGCGAACAAGTGGAGGGTTTCGCCGGGGATGGCGACAACATAAGGAAAGACTTCGCGCAGCGTGTGGTGAATGCAACGCAGGAATTCCGCCAGATCGGGACTGATGTAATCTTCGGACGAACGTAGTTGCAGGGCGAGCAGCCCGCTGGGCGCAAGGTGATCGCGAGCGGAGCGAAAGAACTCGGCCGTGTAGAAGCGGTTCAACTGCGCGGTCTGCGGGTCGGGAACATTGATGATGATCACGTTAAATGTGGCGCTGGCTGACTTGAGATAGTGTCGGCCGTCTTCATAGTGGATGTGTACGCGGGGATCTGACACAACCGGAGCAATCTCCGCGGGGAAGAACTGCCGCGCTATGTCGATGATCGCGGGATCCAGCTCAACGTAGTCGATCTGTTCGACGCTGGGATGCTTCAGTGCCTGGGCGATGCTGCCGTTCACGCCGCCGCCGATCAGCAGAATCCGCTTCGGCGCTGGGTGCTCAAGCAGCGCGTAATGGACTGCCTCTTCGGCGGAGTTATCGTCCGGCGCATTGGCCAGGATCACGCCGTTGTCGTAAATGCTACGGATATTGCCGGCTCCTGAATTGCCCGTTTCAATCACAGCCAGGTTGCCGTAAATCGAGTCGCGCGATCCCACCAGATGGAATCCTCTCCATAGGCGCGCCTGCGCGGACCTGTCTAACGCTGGTGCGACGTATAAGAAAAGAAGGACGGCGAAAAGCACCGCTGCCACAGTTGCGGCTCCAAGCTGCTTGCGGCTCATCCGGACCAACAAGAACGCCGCCATATATACATTCAAGAGGGCGATGACGGCTGCGATCTGGAAGGATCCTAGGAAGCGCAGCAACACGATGCTGGCCAGTATCCCGCCGACTGCGGAACCAGCGGCCTCCAGCAAGTACGCGGAACTGCTGGCGACGCGAGCGGAGACGGCCCACTCCTGTTCATACATCCGGGTCGCAACTACGAAGAGCGACCCGGCGACGATGCAAAACAGACTCAGGCATACCAGCGATGTAATCAGCATCGGCACCGGGCCAATTAATTCGCCCGGCACGGTTTGAAAGAAAGTTCGGGAGGCGCGCAAGGCCCAGATTGTCGGTAGCAGGCTTAAGCCGAGCAAACATTCGAGCGCGGCGACGGCGCGGCGAGCGTGGTTCGGGCCCAGCGCAAAACGGCTGCTCAGGCTGCTGCCGATGGCGGTCCAGAAAAGCCAGGTGGCGAACATGATTCCCAGCGAAATCTCGTTGCCGTTGAAGACGACGATGAGCTCGCGCATGAGAACGATCTGGCCGATGACCGCGCTGAATCCGATCAGCACCAGAGCCGCCCTTACGGCAGACGGCGCTGGTTTCGCACATGGCATTGTGACGGGACGCATAGCTGCTGCCACTCAAGCGAGATTAAAATCTAGTTGTCGGGCAAAAGCAAAGGGGCAAAACCGTATGCTGCCGACCGATAGCTACACACTCAACCGCCGTGAAGCGCTGATCAGACTGCTGCGCCTGGGCGGAGCCGCTGCCGGAACCGCAGGCCTTGGATTCTGGCTCAGCGAACAGAGCCTGCGCCCGGAACAAGCGCTGGCAATGAATGCCAAGCGCAGTCATGCGATCGCGCTTGACCCAGCTTTGCCCGAGATGGCGGTCATCCAGGGAGATGATCCCGAGCAACTGGTGCGGACTGCCCTCGAAGAGTTGGGCGGCATCCATCGGTTCGTCTCCCGCGGCGACGTCGTGCTGGTGAAACCGAACATCGGCTGGGACCGCACTCCCGAGCAGGCAGCAAACACGAATCCGAAAGTCGTTGCGGAGATCGTGCGGCAATGCTGGAACGCGGGGGCCAAGCGCGTCATCGTGACGGACGTCAGCTGTAACGACCCGCGCCGGTGTTTTCAGAGGTCGGGCATTGCCGAGGCTGCGGGCCGCGCAGGCGCCGAGGTCATCTTGCCCGATCCCGCCCGATTTAAAGATGTCGACTTGCAGGGAGATGTCCTTCGCGACTGGTCAGTTTTCGAGCCCTTCCTGAATGCCGACAAGATCATCAACGTTCCCATCGCCAAGCACCACAGCCTGACCGGAACGACGCTTGGGATGAAGAACTGGTACGGCATTCTGGGTGGGGCGCGCCATCAGTTGCACCAGAAGATCCACGAAAGCCTGGTGGACCTCGCGGATTTTATTCGACCGACTCTCACCATGATCGATTGCTACCGCGTGCTCATCCGAAACGGACCGACGGGCGGCAATCTTGACGATGTCGTGCTCAAGAAAACTCTGGTGGCGGGAACCGATCCGGTAGCGCTCGACGCTTATGTGGCGAAAGCCTACTGGAATCTGGAAGTCTCTTCCCTGCCCTATCTGAAAATGGCGTCCCAGCGCGGTCTGGGAACTTGCGAGTTCGGAAAGGTTCGCACTCGCGTAAGGAACATTGGTTGAGAAAGGAAGGTGGAGCGTTATGAACTCCCATCCATTCAACTGCGAATCGCTGCGAGTGAACTGGAAGAGCCTGACAGTCCTCGCTCTGCTGTTAATCTCGGCGGGTTTCCTGGCCGCACAGGCCAGCTTTTCCTCTGGCCCCCTTCTGCTGCATCAGGTGAGGACGATCTATGTGGCTCCGTCGTCGGATGATTTCGTGCTCCTGATTAAGGATCGTCTCGAGAAATGGACGGCCGTCGTGATTACTTCCAAGCCAGAAGAGGCTGACGCGATTCTCACTTGTCAGACGGAGACCACATTTGTGCCCGCCAAGGTGGTGGTGCGGCGGACGATTGCGGAACTGACCCTGGTGGATCGCCGCTCACAGAAGGCAATTTGGAAGACGACAAAATCGGCGGCTTTTGATCGAGGCCTGCTGGCAGATGACATTGTGGAGCAACTCAAGCAGGACTGGAGAAAATCGGCCAGCTCGGAGTGAGGCTTGCTGACCGCGTTTGTGGAAACATCTGGCACTTCGTAGACATTCATAGGCTCCCTGGGTTGTGCGGCCCTTCCGCCGCTGCGCCGAAGTTTGACTTATCACTGCGTTGCGAATAAACATAGACGATCCATGGAGCATCTGATGCGATTCATCGACCGCGAAGAAGTTGCCCGGCGGCTTACCTACGATCTGTGTATTCCGATCGTGCGCCAGGCGATGATCGCGTTCTCGAAGGGTGAAACCAAGCAACTTCTGCGCTCGATGATCCCCCTGTCGGATGGCCGCCTATTTGGCGTCATGCCGGGCGCGATGGGCGCGGACGGGCCATTCGGCGCGAAGCTGATCAGCGTTTTCCAAGAGAACTTCGCGCGTGGAATCCAGTCCCACCAGGGCCTCGTCATCTTGTTCGACCCCGAAACCGGCGCGCCGGTTTGCGTAGTCCATGCCGGAGAGATCACCGCCATTCGCACCGCCGCAGCCAGTGCGGTCGCCACCGAAGTATTGGCGCGCAAAGACGCACGACGCCTCGCTCTGCTCGGCTATGGCGAACAGGCCGGAACCCACGCGCGAGCAATCGGCAAGGTTCGCGATCTTGAATCCATCGTGGTTTGGGGACGGTCGCCCGAACGCGCCCAGACTTTCGCGAAGCAGATGCAAGCGGAACTAACTCTGCCGGTATCCACGGCGGGAACTGTCCGCGAAGCAGTCGCCGAGGCCGACATCATTTGTACCGTCACCGCGGCCACCGAGCCGATCTTAAAGGGCGAGTGGGTACGTCCGGGGACACACCTCAATCTGGTCGGCTCAGGCTACAATGGGCCCGCGGAAGTGGACAACGACCTGGTTGTTCGCTCGCGCTTCATTGCCGACAGTCGTGAAGGCGTGCTCCAGCAAGGCGCGGAGTTCCTCCGAGCCAAGGCGGCGGGCTTGGTCGGGGATGAACACATCGTCGCTGAGATTGGCGAGGTGTTGGCGGGTGAGATCGAAGGGCGCCGCTCGGCAGAGGAGATTACCGTCTACAAATCGCTTGGCCATGTTGTTCAGGATCTGGCGAGCGCGTGGGCGCTTTACTCCGAGCCTGAGAGCCCGGTCGTCGTGGTATGAGAGCTTCTTTGCCGTTGACTTCAACTGCATTCCCTGCGAGACTGCGTGCCTGGAAGTTTGGGCCCGAGATCAGCCATGACCTGGCGCTGCCAGCAATTCCATCCGTGTACAAACAGATTTGCGCAACGGCCTTTTCTCGTCGATGAGGGTAAACTCGAAGCCGGCCTGTGACTCCCTTCTGGAACTGACTCCTCTACTTTCTCCATATTTCTGGCATTACTAAATGCGAGTTCAAGTTAGCGAGGTCGTTATGAAAATCCTGAGTATTGTGCTGCTTTCCCTGGTGGTGGCGATGGCGCCCGCGGTGTCTTCGGCGCAGGATGCAACGGGAAGAATTGTCGGAACGGTCTACGACCCGCAGGGAGCGGTGATCCCCGCGGTGCAGATTACTGCCATTAACACGGCGACCCAGGACGCGCGGACCGCAACCACCGACAAGGAAGGGTACTTCCAGATTCTGTCGCTGCCCATCGGCAATTACAAGGTGAGTGCCGAACACAGCGGATTTCGCACCGAGATGAGCGCGGAGCAAAAATTGCAGATCAATCAAGCCCTGCGCATCGACTTCAAGATGCAAGTAGGCACGGCCAGTCAGACCATCGATGTTGGGGCCGAAGCGGCGCCCGTCGAAACTG